>JAOZRT010000476.1:1670-3050 GCA_029940035.1 Desulfobacterales bacterium | reverse complement strand
CATGCCGTGCCGCGCATCTGGGAAAAGTATTACGCCGCCATCATGATCCGCATGGCCGATGCCACCTGGTTCAAGCGCCTGGTCTTCAACTATGCGCTGAACGTGGGTAAAATGCGCGCCAGCCTGATTATGGACTTTAAACCCGTGCCGGCCATGTTGGAAATGCAGTACAAGTTCGTACACTTTGCCGTGTTCCGCAAACTCAAGGAACGCCTGGGATTCGACCGCATCCGCGTGGCCTATTCCGGGGCCGCGCCCATCGCGCCCGAAATCCTGCATTTCTTCCACTCCATCGGTATCAACCTGGTGGAAGGGTACGGACAGACCGAAGGGACCGGTGTCACCACCACCAGCACCATCGGCCAGGTCAAGTTCGGCACAGTGGGTGAGCCGCTGAAAGGGGTTGAGGTTAAAATTGCCGATGACGGTGAAATTATGGTAAAATCCCCGGGTGTTTTCAAAGGCTACTTTAAAAATCCCGAGGCAACGGCAGAGACCATCGTGGACGGCTGGCTGCTTTCGGGCGACGTGGGCACCATCGATGAGGACGGGTACCTGACCATCACGGATCGCAAGAAGGACATCATCGTCACTGCCGGCGGTAAGAACATCACCCCGCAGTATATCGAAAACAAGATGAAAGCCAGCCTTTACATCAATGATGCCGTGGTTATCGGGGACAAGCGCAAATTTTTAAGCTGCCTGATCATTATCGACGAAGACACCGTGGTAAAGTATGCCCAGGACAACAAGGTCCAGTTTTCCACTTACAAAGACCTGACCGAACACGAAGAGATCAACATCCTCATCGACCGGGAGATCAAAACGGTCAATGAAACCCTGTCACGCGTGGAACAGGTAAAAAAATTCACTATCCTGCCCAAAAAGCTCTACGAGGAAGACGGCGAAGTGACACCCACCATGAAGGTCAAACGCAATTTCATCAACGAGGCCTTTGGCGATCTTATCGAGGCAATGTACTAAAAAAGAATTCGCCGGACCATAAAACGGTCCGGCGAATTCTTTTTTCTAATATTCTTCCCGCTCAAGCCACCTAGTACCCCCCTAAAGCGCACCCATCTTTTCTGGGATCCGACCCGCCCACAAGCACCCCTTTTTCCCAGTCGATCCAGATAGCCTCCTGGATATCCAACCCGTAATCCAGGGAAAAGGAAACGCCGCGATTCTGGCAAGCAGGGGCTGGGCATGTATGTCACCCGCAACCAGCACTCTCCCCCGGGGAAGAAATATGGACGCGGTTGTGGCGTCCCTGACTACTGACCACTGACTACAGGGTGGCTATAGCCGCTGCCTTCCGACATTCCATCCTGTGAAGAACCGCCCACCGACACTCGAAACCTGACACCACTTTTCATCGGG
>JAOZRT010000476.1:0-1570 GCA_029940035.1 Desulfobacterales bacterium | reverse complement strand
GGGGCTCTGATCTCTGGCCTTCTGGGGCTCTGTGGTTCTGTCCTTCTGTGGCTCCGGCATCTGCCACGCCGCCCTCCCCTATTCCGAAATCTCAATCATACGCGATTCCCGAAGCATGAAAGAGAGTAAGATCGTCAACACCCACAACCCGATCATGACCAGCAGAAAAGGCGTCATGGATCCGGATTCTGTCCGGAACATGTCCATGCCAAAGATAAAAATGATTCCGGAAATCTGGCCGGAGAGCATCAACACCCCTTGGGACGTGGCTTCAGGTGCGGGATAACTGATCTCGGTGCCGTACTGGAACACAACCGGGGCGATGCTCATGAAAAAAAATCCCATTAAAAACCCCGAAGCCAGGAGCCACCCGAAAGAGGTGACAAACGTCAGGCCGATCAGGCCCGGCAAGCTGCCGATCAGGCACACAACCACCGGCAGTTTTCTCTTGCGGAGCCTGTCTGAAAGCGTTGGCACCACGAGGCACCCCAAGATCCCGCCAACCATCAGAACCGCACCCAGCGTGCCGGCCTGGACAGCGCTGAAGCCCCTGGGAGCGATCATCTGTTCGATCCAGGTGGTTACGGCATTGAAAATCCCGAGCCCGATAAAAATCATGAGGATCATGAGGATCATATCCTTGAGCTTTAAAATGTGCCGCAGGCCCTCGAAGACCTTTGTTCGCGGAACCGCAGCCTCTTCTTCCGTCTGGGCCGGCGCCGGCTTGATAAACAGGAAAAAACAGATGACCCCGACAATGGAAATCACGCCGTAGATGGTCAGCATGCCCGGGATGCCGTATTGAATGGTCAAAAAAGGCGTTGCGGCCATACCGATCACGATACCCACAAACTGGGCCATTACAGCCAGGCCGGCTGCCGTGGCCCGCTCCTGCAGGGGAAACCACTTGGCACTGACGGCCGTAACCGAATTGAGGATAAAGGGCTGGGCCACAGCCAGCCCGATCATGGACAGCAGCACATAGGTGTAGTCGCTGCCCATAAGACCGCGCAGGATGCCGAAAATACCGGTCAACACCACACCGAACCCGATTCCCTTGCGGATGCCAAAGGTGTCGATGGCCCATGAAGCGGGAAAGGAAATGAAAATATAGACAATCATGAAAATCATGGCCAAAAAGCCGATTTGAAGGGCGCCCACCCCGTAAAACTCGGCAGCATCGCCGGTGATGGGCGCAAACGTAATCCACAACATCTGCATAATCGCCTGGATGAATGCATAGTTCAGAAGTACGATCCAACGGTAGGGATTTGCGGGCTTTTCAACGCGGGTCATCATTAACTCCTTTCCAGAATAACATTCCGATCAACAATTCGGGTAAACACACTTTGCATAGACTATCGCCGAAAGAGCTTCTCATATCTTTCACGAATTGCATCAGGAGAAAAGGAAAAAGGTCAAATCCCGATTAAAAGTTGTCACTGTTGCCTGGTGTCGGGTTGCGGGTTGCAGGTTGTGGGTGGTCAAATCCTGATTAAAAGTTGTCACTTTTTTTAGGTTTTAATCAACCTGTCTTCCAATTTGTTTTTCTAAAAATGAACATCGAACA
>JAOZRT010000475.1 GCA_029940035.1 Desulfobacterales bacterium | reverse complement strand
ACAGCCTCAAAGAGGCCCTGGAATACATGGATGATCATTTTGAGGCGCAGGTGGGGGATGTAAGGTGCGACCGCTTCTAATCTGATCTGATCGTTATATATTTTAGAGAATAGGTAGTTTAAATGGACGCGCTCTATTTAGATTCTTGAAATTTATAACCCTTCGGGCTTGTCGATCTCACCGCATCTACGGCGTCAGATGCCACCCCGCATAGCCTACTATAGCGAAACAGCATCTTC
Organism: Desulfobacterales bacterium; assembly: GCA_029940035.1. GTDB lineage: Bacteria > Desulfobacterota > Desulfobacteria > Desulfobacterales > B30-G6 > JAJDNW01. The sequence goes on along the minus strand of JAOZRT010000475.1, from coordinate 2,823 downwards.
CTTGTATCTGCAGCAACCTCGACAAGCGCTCAGCTCAGATCCAAGACTGACCGTATAAATTTTACACATTAGAAACGCGTATCAGCACGGAAGGTGGATATAATTGACTATTTCAAGTAAGATATCATGTCCTTGAATAAGGATGAATGTTTCTAATGAATAGCATGGTAATCTCAAGCCTTTTCCCGGTGTTTGCACTACTTTTGCTGGGGCACCTGCTGAAGCGGTTCAAACTGACCAACGATGATTTTCTGAAAACATCGGACAGGCTGATTTACTATATCTTTTTTCCGGTGCTGGTTTTCTGGAAAATCGGGGGAGCCGACACCGGCAGCGGGATTTCGTGGGACCTGTGTCTTGTGGGAATTATTGCCATTGCCGCTATCTATCTGGTCAGTGCGCTGGCCCTGAAGATGTTCACGGTTTCCGCTTTCAAGGCCGGGACTTTTTCCCAGAGCTGTTACCGGTTCAATACCTACATTGGTATGGCCATTGTATACAATGCACTGGGGGATGAAGGGGTCAAGCATTTCAGTATTCTGATCGGATTTGTCATTCCCTTCATCAACGTGCTGGCGGTGTCAACGTTGATCTGGTATTCGGGAGAACGGGTCGTCTTCAGCGAACGCATCCGGGTGACCTTAAGGGAAATCGTCACCAACCCGCTGATAATAGGATGCCTGACAGGTCTGCTGTATGCTCGTTTCATCAACCGTTTTCCTGCGTTTCTGGACAATGCTTTCAGTCTCTCGTCAGCGGTGGCCCTGCCACTGGCGCTCATTTCCATTGGTGGCGCATTGACCATGAAAAGTCTCAGGGGAAACCTGGGACTCTCAATGGTCGCCGCGGTCATAAAACTCCTGTTGCTTCCGGTTGCAGGCTATTTGCTGCTCGGTTTTTTCCAGGTGTCGGGGGTTCCCTTCAAGGTGGGAATGATCTATTTTACCCTGCCGGCCTCGGCCTCCATTTATGTCCTGTCCGCCCAATTGAACAGCGACACTGAACTCGCCTCTGCAGCTATTGTACTTTCAACACTTCTGTCCTTTTTTTCACTGACAGTGGGGCTTTTACTTTAACATGCAGAATTATAGACTTACAATCGAATATGACGGGACCGCCTATCACGGCTGGCAACGTCAGAAAGACGATCCCACCATCCAGGGAGAGATAGAAAAAGCACTTGAAGTCATGACCCGGCAAAGGGTTGCGGTCAACGGTTCCGGAAGAACAGATGCCGGTGTGCATGCCCTGGCCCAGACGGCTAATTTCAAGAGTGATGCCGGCCTTTCAACGGAAGCCTTTCAAATGGGCCTCAACAGTCTTTTGAAGGACGATATCGTCATCAAGGATTGCCAGGAAGCTGAGGATATGTTTCATGCCCGGTATGACGCCAAAGGGAAAATTTATCAGTATTGTTTCCTGAACGCTAAGGTCCCATCAGCCATCAGCCGGAACCGCGTCTGGCATATCCGTAAACAATTGAATTTTTACGCCATGCAGCGAGCTGCCGTCCACTTGATAGGGGAGCATGATTTCAAGGCCTTTGAGGGGACCGGCAGTCCGCGGTCAAGCACCGTCCGCAAGGTGACCATGGCGGAGATATCACGGGAATCAGCTGAAAACATAACCTTCACCATCGAGGCTAACGGCTTTTTAAGGTACATGGTGCGAAATATTGTGGGAACTCTGGTTGAAGTCGGTCAATCCAAGATGGCGCCCGAGAGGTTCAAGGCTGTTTTGGAATGCGGTGACCGGGGGCAGGCCGGAGCGACTGCCCCGCCGCAGGGGTTGTTCCTCGTCAAGGTGCTTTACTAGTCTTTTGTGTTAGGAGATACCATTGACAAGATATGCTAATCAACACCTCTGAAAGGCACTATCCGACGCCTGTGAATAGCAATATGTAGTGTAATATCAGTTGATTGACTAAATCATACAATCACAGTAATTACAAATCTGTAATATTGTTCAAATCTCTAACACACTGATAATTCTTTTGATATAATACTGGGATATGTAATCTCTTCGCTATTCTATTTCTTCACATCGATTTTCGCGACAAACAACCTTTTATTTGTCGCGAGCCAAGCTTTCATGACACATTAAATGTCACGATGATGTGTAGATCACCGATTCATGTCGTTATCAAAAATATCGATGGTTTTTCGAGAGATTTTCTGGATGATTGATCACGTCCCGAATAGCTTGACCCAAACGCTCTATGAGTTGCTGTTCATTTTTGCAGTTATGGTTGTTGAACCAACGTGCTTTTATGATTAGCCAGATTCTTTCATTCGGAACATACTTATGACAACTGCTATAACTTAATCCTTGACTATTTTTTATAGAGCATATAGATGAATCCAGTAAGTCCAAAAAATTAGACATATTGGATGTAATATGAAAAATTTAATTCAGCTTCCCGCGGAATTTGATTATAATTTATTGTTGTACGCTTTAAGGGATTACAAAAAGCCGAGAGACAAGATCAGGGGTCTTGTCAAGGACAAGGATATCGTAAGGGTCAAAAAGGGCCTTTATGTATTGGGCAAGGCGTATAACAGGCCCTATAATAAGTTAGTACTGGCTAATCTGATATATGGGCCTTCCTACATCACAGGTCAAACCGCTTTGGCATTTTGGAACATGATACCGGAGCGTGTTGAACTGATTATCAGCATGACAACGAAAAGAAAGAAGCAATATGAAACACCGATTGGCAGGTTTTCCTATTGGTATTGCCCAAAAACGGTGTTCAGCATTGGAATTAAGCTTGAAGATGCCGGAGATCAAAAAAAGATTTTAATTGCTTCCCCTGAGAAGGCG
>JAOZRT010000135.1 GCA_029940035.1 Desulfobacterales bacterium | reverse complement strand
CTGAAAGAAAACATTAATCCCCTGAAGGTTTTGGTGGCCGGCGGCGGACCTGCCGGCATGAGCGCCGCACTCTACCTGTCAAAACGCGGGCATCATGTGACCCTGGCCGAGAAAGACGATCTCCTGGGCGGCCAATTCAACCTGGCCTGGCAGGCGCCCGGCAAACAGAAGATGCAGGAAGGGCTGGAGAATCTGGATTTCGGCGTACGCGCTAATGTGGATCGTCTTATTTTAAATAGAGCTGTCGATACCGAGCTTTTGCAGGAGGTCAAGCCGGACGTTATGGTCTGGGCGATTGGCTCCAGGCAAAACATACCGGAAATAGTAGGCCTTGAAGACCAGTATGCCATGACTTCCCTGGAATATTTCAAAGGTGATAAACCGGTCAAGGGCCCCAGGGTGCTGGTCATCGGCGCCGGCCGCACCGGCCTTGAAATTTCCGAAAAACTTGGTTCTGAGGGCTTTGAAGTGGTTGCCACCAAACGAACAGACCCCATCGGCAGCATGATGGAGATGATCACCAAAAAGCTGACCCTCATGCGCATCGATCAGATGGAGAAGGTCATCCTGATGCCGCACACGGCCGTTAAATCTTTAGACTCGGACAAAACTATTGTTCAAAAGGATGGCGAACGGGTCGAACTGGAGCCTTTCCAGACCGTCATCCTTTGTTCCGGCATGCTGTCCATGCCGGGCCCTGATGAAGAACTGCAGAAGTATGTCCCCAGGGTGGAAACAATCGGGGATGCCGCCCAGGTCATGGACATCTATTCAGCTATGCATGCCGGCTATGATCTGGCTGTTAAATATTAGCGGAGGTGTAATGATGAATAATTTTTCTTTCACAGATGTCGCCATCGTGGCCTGTGGAACCATGAGCCTTGAGCTGAACCACCTGCAAAAAGAAGGCTTTCTGGATACAGAACATCTATTCTATACAGCCCCTGGTCTGCACCAGGACATTCCGGAGCTAGAACGCCAGCTGGTCAAGATGATCGATAAGGGCAAACAGAAAGCCGAAAAGGTTCTGGTGATCTATGGTGGAAAATTCTGTTATGTCAATATGCACGAACCGACCCGTCTCATGCAGACGGTTATCAAGGAGCAGGGACCCAGGGTGGGGCGCATTCAGGCAACGCAATGCATGGACATGATCGCTACAGAAGCGGAACGTGAGCGCATCGCCCAGGAAGTAACCGGCGGGGAGCCGGTGTGGTGGATGACCCCCGGATGGGTAAAATTTCAAAAGCAGGTGTTCAAAGGCTGGGACAAGGGCATTGCCAATGAAAATTTCCCCAGGCACACTGGCGGAGCCATCGTTCTGGACGGCATCGGCTATCTCGACCAGTACATGGCCGAAGACCCGGAAGGGTTCCTGGAGTACTGCGACTGGATGGGCATCCCCATGCAGGCATATCCCGTAACGCTCGATCGATTCAAGAGGCTGCTCAGCGAAGGTGCTGAAAACTTGGCACCCTAATTGCAATAAAAATTCATATGGTAATTACTTGGCATTACCTCCATTTGATGCATAATTACCCTAGAGTAGCAAATCGGCCCCTTGGGATAGGCCCTCCGGGTCGATTTGCATTTTTAGACACATCTGTTTACTATTTCTCACCAAGCCTGCTGCCTAGGGCATTGCGTTACTTTAACGTTATAAAACGTTAGTATAACAATATATCTACTGAAAGAGTCCTTAATCGGTAATGAGAATAATTAGGAAAAAAGTTTTGAAAGGAAAATGCCATGAAAATGATCCTTGTGATATGCCCAGAAACAAGAACCGAGGAATTACGAAGCAATATAGAGCATCATGACATCCATTACTATTCAGAGCTTCATGATGTGACAGGAAAGGGTAGCAAAGGCTCCAAGTTCGGTAATCGCATCATGCCGGGCACTTCAACGCTGATTGCCATTGTTGTATCGGATGAGAAAAAGAGCTTGGTCATGGAAGCGCTCAAAGAATTTAAAGACACCCTTCTCTCAAAGGAAAGCTTACATGCGTTTGTCGTCCCTGTGGAGGAGGCCTTTTGACCAGCCCCCTGCATATTATCACAACCCACAAAAGCACCGATTTTGATGCACTCGCTTCCGTGGTGGCTGCCGGTATGCTCTACCCGCAGGCTGTCACGGTTCTTCCACAACATCAGAACCCAAATGTCCGGGCCTTTTTATCACTTCACAAAGATCTTTTCGAATACTGTCTTGCAAATGATATCGATTTTTCCTGTATAGACCGGCTGGTGGTAGTTGACACCAACGCATGGTCACGCCTGGACAGAATGGAACACTTAAGGGAAAAATCAGACATGGAGATCCATGTGTACGATCATCATGGTCAACAGGGCAATATCGTCCCCACCCGGGCGTACCAAGCGGAAACCGGGGCTAATATCACGCTGATGCTTCGATTTCTGAAAAAAATAAATATCGACATCACTCCCCTGCAGGCAACCCTTTTTCTGACTGGCCTTTACGAAGACACCGGAAATCTGACCTTCCCCTCAACAACCGCCGAAGATGCTCATGCAGCCGCATATCTGCTGACGCAGGGAGGTGATTTAAGTGTCCTTCACGCTTTTTTAAGTCCCATTTACGGGCAGAAGCATAAGGAAACCCTGTTTGACATGCTCAGCAAAGCCAAACGAACCGAGCTCAACGGTTATACCGTAAGCATTAACCACATTACCATTCAGGGCTATATTGAAAATCTATCGGTTGTGTTGCAGATGTACCGCCAAATTTTAAATGTCGATGTCGCCTTTGGTATCTATTCCCTGAATCACGATCGCTGTCTCATCATCGGCCGCGGTAATGCAGAAGGGATCGATATTGGGAATATCATGCGCTGCTTAGGGGGTGGCGGCCACAAAGGCGCCGGGTCCGCCATGCTTCATTCGGCAAATCCCAAGGAAGTCGAAACATCGATTCGATTGTTGCTTGGTGAGCAGCACCGTTCCCAGGGTGTCATTCAGGACCTCATGACCTGTTCGGTTATTACACTGAAACCTGAGATCTCCATGAAAGATTCCCGAAAAATAATGCGACATGAAAGAATCCATGGTGCTCCAGTGGTGGATGGAGAGCAGATCAGGGGCATCATTTCCTTGAGGGATTTTAGAAAGCTAAAGCGCAAGGATTTAACGCATCCGGTCAAGGCCTTCATGCGTACGCGTCTGATCACCATTAAACCCTGGCGAAGTCCTGCCTATGCCGCGCAACGCATGGCCAAACACGATGTGGGCAGACTTCCGGTGATCGATGAAGGAAAACTGGTTGGTATCATCAGCCGGTCGGACGTGATGAATCACCTGTATGGATTTTGTCCGGTGGACAGTCCCTTGACAAAAGGCTGCCAACAATCAGTTTCAGACCCATTTGACATCGACATATCTAAAATTCTGCCGTAAATCCGCGGCCACCGACAGGACCGGTTGCTTTTTTAAATATTCTTAGCACAGATCATGTGTAGTGGCACCCATTATGCATTTGTGATAACCATGGACATCCTATCCGTTATAAGTCACGCCTTGATGATCACATTCTTCGTATTCGTGATGATGGTCCTGGTGGATTTTATCAACGCGGGTAGCGGGAAACGGATGGGGGGCCTGCTGCAGGGCGGGCAATGGCGGCAGTATATACTGGCATCCATATTAGGATCCTCTCCGGGATGTCTGGGTGCTTTTATGAATGTCAGCCTGTATGTACACGGCATGATCAGCTTTGGCGCCATTGTGGGCGGCATGATCGCCACATCCGGTGATGAGGCGTTCGTGATGCTCGTTCAATTTCCCGGAACGGCACTCTTTCTTTTTATCCTTTTATTTTTTATGGGAATCGTTTTTGCCTGGATCAGCGACAAACTGATCAACCTGCTGGGAATCACGCCTTGTGAATCCTGTCTTAGCAGTCAGTGTGAGCAGTGCGACTCCGACTGGAATACGCAGGAAGACATCCGGGGTAATTTTCATGTGGCCAATATGATGGGGAATCTGAAGTCTCTCTCCTTTACACGGTTCTTGTTTATGCTGATGATCACCTCTTTTTTTGTGTTGGTGGTTACGGGTATGCTTGGGCCGGCTATATGGAACTGGAAACGAATTACCATCGCTGCGCTGTCCTTTACTATATTTTACATCGCCCTCACGGTTCCTGAACACTATTTGCATGATCATATTTGGGATCACATCATAAAAAAACACATATTTCGGGTTTTTCTGTGGACGCTGGGAGCCCTGCTGTTCGTCAACCTGGGCCTTCAAGCCTGGCATCTCGAGTCTTTTGTGCATCAGAATATGATATGGATTTTAGTCATTTCAGCCTTGATCGGCTTGATACCGGAGTCAGGCCCCCATTTAGTCTTCGTGATGATGTACGCTGAGGGGTTGGTGCCTTTTTCAGTACTTTTTACCACATCCTTTATCCAAGATGGTCATGGTATGCTGCCCATGCTGTCCTACAGTCTGAAAGATTCTGCTCTTATCAAAGTATTCAACCTTGTATTTGGGCTCGGCATAGGCAGTATCCTTTTAATGCTTGGATTCTGACGATGAATTTAGTAAACGTTAAAAAATGTATAAGAAAGGAGAATGAACATGTATGCACTTATCTATGATGAGCATGATCTGGTTGAGACAAAAAAGTACATCTTATCCCTCCACGATACGAGGGAAACAGCAGAAACAGCTCTTGAAAATCGAAAAACGAAACTGGGAAGAAAGGTGCAGGACTGCAACACCCGTATCGTCTGGATCGAAAAAGATATAGAGGCGGGTAATTACGTCACACCAGGCCAGTACGCCACCTGGCGCCCGGGAGAAGAAGTGCCTCATGGAGAGATGTATTCGGACGAAGACTGAAACACACACGAATTAAGAATGAAAGGAGGCAACATGGGGATCCAGGTTTTAATCAGAAGAAAATTCATAGAGGAAAAAGCGAAAATGGTTGCTTCGCTCATGGTAGAGCTGCGGTCCCTGGCCCGGGCGCAGCCTGGCTACATATCCAGCGAGTCCCTGAAATGCATCGAGCCTGCTGGCGAAAATGAATATCTCATCCGGTCCACCTGGAACTCGCCAGAGGATTGGAACAGATGGCTCAACAGCGAGGAGAGAGCCGCCATACAGCGACAGATTGATGCCATAACCGGAGAAGAGACGCAATACCGGGTCTATGAACCGCTTGTGGGGGGCATCTTTCCAAAATGAGTCAAGCGTTACCCCTGTTTATCCATGCAAAAGAGCTTGGCCAATACAGTTATCCCCCTGACGCCATTTTTGACACCCGGCGGGCAGAAAAGGCACGGGAGCTTTTGTTGTCGTTAGGTCTGTTGGGAGGCACATGCGGCCGGCAAGCCGTTGCCGTGCCCGCATCTGTTTCCCAATTGAAAAGATTTCACTCGGCTCGGTATCTGGATGCTTTGCAGCAGGCCACCGACGGAAAATTGACCGACGAACAGCGCCACATGGGACTGGGGAGCCCGGACTGTCCTGTATTCCCGGATATGTTTGACTATGCTGCCTGGGCCAGCGGGGCTACCTTGGTTGGGGCTGAGAAGATTTTGTCCGGTGAGACCCATATCGCCTTTAATCCGTCTGGGGGATTTCACCATGCCGGCAAGGAAAAAGCCTCGGGGTTCTGCTATGTGAATGACCTGGCCCTTGCTTGCCTGCGTTTTACGGAAAAGGGTAAACGGGTGCTTTATCTCGATATTGACGCCCACCACGGCGACGGCATGCAGGAAGCGTTTTATTCAAGCAGCGACGTCATGACCATATCACTTCATGAAAGCGGCCAGACCCTCTGGCCCTGGACCGGATTTGAAAACGAAATCGGCCAAGGTGCAGGTAAGGGTTTCAATGTCAATGCCCCACTGCCCATCGGCATCTGCGATGAAGCTTATTTGGAGGTGTTCAACAAAATTGTCATGCCTCTGGCCGACGCTTACAACCCTGATATTTTCGTGCTTCAGCTGGGAATGGATGCCCTGGCTGGTGATCTCTTAGCCCATCTTGAATTGACCAACAATGCCCATGCAGAAATAATCCAGAAAATTCTGGACTTCAACAAACCTGTTCTCGCTACCGGTGGCGGCGGCTATCATGTGGACAATACCGTCAGGGGATGGGCGCTTGCCTGGACCGTTATGTGCGGGTTGAACCTGGAGAATAATTTGGATTTCGGTATGGGAGGCGCTATGTTACAAAATACGGATTGGGCCGGTGGACTGCACGACCGGGTGTTGCCCAAGGATGCAACCCACTGTAAATCAGTGGAGGCTGTCACCCACAAAACAATTCAGGCACTGATTCAGAATGTATTCCCGTATCATGACGTTCATTAGGGCATGAAAATTTGTCACAATAACGTTGCGCATGCCTTTTGACATGTATCAGATTTTCTTGAGTTTGCTGTAATCAAGCGCTCTTTGAATGGCTACGCCTCCCTGTTCCGCAACCGCCATGGCAAAATTGATTTCTGCCGTGGAAAAATAGTGTATTTCCTCTTTCAATAGCCGCAATATCCCGATGGTTTCGTCCAGGACGGTTATGGGTACGGCCAGTATGCTGCTAATCCCTTCGGCTTGGGCTTCTTTATGGTAGATGGTATAAACGTCTGTTTTGGCATCGGGAATGACAACCGGCTCTCCTTTTTTAAGGTAATAGGTGGCCAGCTCTTCATCCAGGGGGCCTCTTGCAAGGTAGGCCTGACTCAGGCCATAGGCTGCCTTGAGTTTCAAGTTTTTACCCGAGGCATCCAGAAGCCGGATGGTGGCTGCATCCACACCGATAATCTCAGGAATTTTCCGGTTATACACGGAAGATGGGTCGCCTGGTGCACCTGTTGGATGAGGTTGTCGATATTGTCGCAAAAGCCTTCATCGGAAAGTATCCAGCCCTTGTCGGTTTTTCAGTTTCCTTCCGGCTCGCTGTTGGTTTGTGCGATTTGCTTGCGCATATAGATCTGCAAGGACTTCTGCAAGGTTTCTGCAGCAAGATAGGCACAGTGTTCATCATCTGCGGGAAACATGCCTATTTTATCGAGAATGGCTTCGCCGGTGATATCCGTGAGTTCATCGGCATTTTTCTGGAGGGCCATCTCGGCAGCAAAAGAGCCGCACACGGTGCTTGAACCGCACCCGTCGGTCACAAAGGACGCATTTTTTACACGGTTGTTTTCAAACTTCAAAAACAGCTCCATGGTGTCGCCGCACTGCCCCGTGATTTTGGCATGCGCGTCCGGTTTTTTCATCTCACCTTGATAGAGTGGTTTGCGCCAGCGCTGGAATCCGGATTCACCATAGGCTCTTTTGGTATCTTCAAATATCTGTTCCTGCAAATTTTCGATAAAATGATCAAATTTATCCATTTCTACCCATGCCTCCGCCGCCGCCCATACCTCTGCCGCCGCCCATACCCCTGCCGCCGCCCCTGCCCCTGCCGCCGCCCATGCCTCCGCCGCCGCCCCTACCCCTGCCGCCGCCCAGGCCCCGATTTTTTCGACACCGGCCCATACCTCTGCCCATGCCCCTTCCGGTACCCATTCCATAATTTTCCTGACCGCTTCCAGGAACTATTGGCTGGGGATTTTTAGCGTTAGCGTTTTGACTGATTGAGACATCTTGATTGGAGTCGTCCTCCATTTTAGAAACCAATAGTCTGCCGCTTTTAAATCTTTCTATGGCTTCCATTACCGTTTTTCCGGACTCTCCGGTATAAAGGTCAATGCCGGTGGCAGACAGCACCTGAAGGGCATTCGGACCACAACTTCCTGTCACTATGGCATCAATATCTTTTGAGGTTATAAACGTAGCCGTTTGGATTCCAGCACCGCTGCTCAAGTCTTTGTTTTCATTTTCCTGTGCTTCAAAAAGCATCGTGTCAGGATCAACGACAATAAAATAGGCACATCGGCCGAAACGCGGATCGATCTCCGAAGTGAGTTCTTTGCCTGTGGACGTAAGCGCTATTTTCATGAGAACCTCCATATTATATAGTTATGAGCATATGCTAATAATATGTATGTACCTTCCTCCCTTCTGTCAAGGAATATGCCGGATATAATTGTATATTTATCTACCAGCCGTGATGCCTGCCTCTTGCCGGCCGATACATTGCGTTAACATAACGTTACATAGCGTTCTTTAGGCCCGTTAAAAACACACCCTCCATTTACTATATGCCTACAATCCATTAAAACATTTAAATTTCAATATATTATACAATTCAACATTTTATAATCCAGATTATCGTTAATTGGCACCATTTATGCTTTTGTATAAAGTAAAAGCAAAATTTCGAGTATGTTTACGATTGATATCATAAAATTAGGTTGTCGGACGCCTATCACCCATAAACAAAAGGAGAGCGAAATGAATGCCAGGAACTGTTGTAAAACCATGGAAGCGGAACTGACTGCATGGAAGGCCAATGTGTATGACATCTCCCGGAAGATGGAAAGCTTACCCGGCGGAGAAAAGGTAAAAATCCTCCCCCACATCGAAGATCTGCAGATGCTTATCGCAGAAATGGATGATCGCATCGATCAGATCCGGGACAACTGCACACCCGAAACCGGCATCGATGACATCCACAAAGACAGGGAGTTGTTCGACCAGTCGCTGACCACCCTTCGCATAACGGCAGAGCAGGCCATGCGCGGGCTCGGCGCCGGAGATTTCGGAGGTTAAATCTTTGCAATTTTGCGGGAAAATCTTGGACCGATCCGGGTAATGATTTTCCTGCAATATTTTCCAAAAGCTCCAAAATCGCGAACTGCAAACAGCAATATATTCAACAACCAGGTACAGACAATATCGAAGATGAACTGCCTTTAAGAAAGGAGGCGACCATGTATAAAAAAATCTTGTTCGGTACGTGTTTGACGGAATACTGTGATCATATTTTCAACTATACACTCAACCTGGCCAAAGATAACGAAGCCTCCCTCTGGATTTACTATGGTCTGGGACGTCTCAATCTGAACCAGGAGCAGGTGACCCAAGCCATCAAGAATGCCGAGGCTCAGGTGGCCGATGCCTATGTCGAGCGAATCAGGACAAAGGGATTGGTGGACTATAAAATCAATGTCTCAGACGGGGATGTGGCCAGTGAAATGACAAAACTGGCCAGGAATGCCGGTATGGATGTGATAGTCATGGGGACATCGACACAGGCGCCGATCTCCATCGGAGAAGACATCAACGTCGGTCCTCTGGGGCCGGTAGTGTCCGAAACCATTTTGTGGGCCCCCTGTCCCGTGCTGGTGATACCGCCGTCGCTGATACCCGGCCTGGCACAGGGATAGCAACTTTCATCAACTCCACACCCTCCGGTTTCGGTTCGGAATTTAGGATTCGCCCAGACGATTCCGGAACCGGAACCGGTCGTGAATAAAGGGGGGCCATGTCATGAATGCCGCTGGGAAAATAGAAAATATATTGTGGCCTAACGATCTGTCAAACTGTTCAGAAGAAGCGCTGCCCCATGTTCTGTCATTAGCAAAACAATATGGTGCGGCGGTTCATGTGCTATACGTTGCCGAAGATCTCTCGCGTCATGATCCTTGGTATGGAGGGTTCAACGCTTCTCACATAAAAAAAATAATCAATTGGGAAATGAAAAAGGCAAAGGAACGTCTGCAAGAATTTTGCCAAAGTGGCTTGGAAGGTTTTGTTGGATACTCTAAAAAAATCGAGGTTGGCGATCCGGCTCGTGTAATTCTTGATTTCATAGATAAATACTCGATCGATATGGTCGTAATGTGCCGAAGAGGGAAAAAAAATAATTTCGCTATGGGTGGGGTATCCCAAAAAATCGTAGAAAATTCGCCGGTTCCGGTCGTTATTACACCGAGTGCTAAGCATCTGGAAAAATAAGAAGTTCAGGTATAGGACTATGAAAAGCAGTATTGGGGAGGATAAGAAAATGGGCAATAAACCGCTAAAAAATATTTGCGCTATTTGCGGTTATACTGCTACTGGGCGGTTTGTCGGTGATATCTGTCCTAGCTGCGGTTTGACTTACTGGAAGTGCTCGCATTGTGGATTTTTGGTGACCACCGGAACACCGCCCAATGTATGTCCGGAATGTGACCAAACTTGTAATTTTATAGATGTCACTTGCTATACGCCGGAGTGTGGCGGTCCGGGACACATTGATCCCCGGTTATAATACCGTAACTATTCCATACGGCGAAAGAGCGAAATCGTAATGCAGATTCTGGATGATCTGATTTCGGTTCTGAATGTCGATACCCAGGTCAAAGATATCCGCCAGGGAGTTTTTCATACCGGCGTTCTGACCCGCTATTGTGGATTGGCGGCAACGCTGCCGCGGGATGCGCTCCGCCAGGACCCCCCCATGGTAAACGAAACCGGCTTCCTGTTGTATAAATCGCCTTTGGAACTGGTCCGGCTGGCCAATTCCCCAAGCATACTTGAGGCAGCCATCGGCATGGCCACCATCAACTCCCTTCTCGAGGTCGATGAAGGCGCCTGTATCGAACTCAATGCCGCCGAACTGATCATGAAGCAAAAGGAGTAGACACCATGTATCAATATCTTTTCGGACCGGTGCCATCCCGCCGTCTGGGGATTTCCCTGGGTATCGATCTGGTCCCCATGAAAACCTGCTCGCTGAATTGCATCTATTGCGAATGCGGCAAAACCACGAAGCTCACGCTGTCACGCAGGGAATACGTGCCCCTTGCAGACGTCAAAACCGAGTTTCTGCACTATCTTTCCAACCACCCCAAACCGGACTATATTACATTTTCCGGTTCCGGAGAGCCGACCCTGAACGCCTCTATAGGTGAAGCCATCCACTTTATCCGGTCCCATGAAACCGGGATTCCAATGGCGGTGCTGACCAACGGTACCCTTCTTTTCGATCCACAGGTAAGGGAAGCGTTGAAACCCGCATCCGTGGTCATGCCCTCTCTGGATGCCGCAACCAACAAGGCCTTCAGGAAAATCAACCGACCCCATCCCCAACTCTCTGTCGACCAAATGCTTGACGGGCTGGTTCAATTCAGAAAAGAATTTCAGGGCCAGATCTGGCTGGAAATTTTCATCGTCCCCGGGCTCAACGACACCGCGCCGGAACTGATGGCGTTGAAGCTTGCCATTCAGAAAATTTCACCGGACCGTGTTCAGCTCAACACCCTGGACAGACCCGGCCCGGTATCCCATATCCGCGCAGCGACTTCCGAAGAACTCAAGCAAATTATCCAGTTGTGGAACCTGGACAATATTGAGGTCATCGCCAAAGCTTCAGCGCGAAAGGAGATGCTTGCCTACCGGGAAGACATACAAAGCGCCATCCTCGAAACCATCGCCCGGCGCCCCTGCACCCTGGAAGACCTGACCCGCATTTTGGGCCTGCACGCCAATGAGGTCAACAAATATCTGGATGTACTCGAAGCGGACAAGAGAGTCTCCATAACCCGCCAACCGCGCGGGCAGTTTTATCAAATCTGTACGATTTAACGAGTTGGAGAATCTTGAATACTTGTGGGAAATAGTAGACGGAAGAGCACCTCAAATAGCAATCCCCGGCGGAACATGACGCCTTCGAAGGGC
>JAOZRT010000474.1 GCA_029940035.1 Desulfobacterales bacterium | reverse complement strand
TGAGCGGGCGCCTGAACTCTGAAAATCTGCGAACTTATTTCTACGCAAACCCTAAGATGTCAAGGGGTCGAGGGGTGGATTCAAGATTTAAAAAAACCTAACATCGAACATTCAACGTCCAACATCGAAGTATGAACGATTGGCTTTTGGCTGACAGCTACTTCAATGTTCAGTGTTGGACGTTCGATGTTCGACGTTCATAATACTAAATGATGAGGAGATATTCCATGTACCACAACACCATCGAAGAATTGAAAGCCAAATCCCTGGCCCCGGGCGTGGACATCAAAGCCCTCACAGGCGACAAGATGAGCATGGTCGTTTTTTACATTGCCCCGGCGATTGTTGGTGCGTCCCCTCCAATGTCGTGCACAGGGGCCACTGTCTGGAAGAAGCCGTCGAAGTGCTGGAACGCTGAAAGGCAAACGTTCTAGAGAGGCAACAAGGTGCCAATGCCTTGGGCTCGGGCCTTCTTGTAAATCAGGGGGGCCACGGCCATGTCGTCGATGGCCAGCCCCAGGTTGGCGGCCATGGTTCTTTCCGCATCTGATTCCCGCCCGGTCTTCTGCCCGGTGACTAACTCTCCCAGGTCCGCATGGATGGGTGGGATGTGTTTAAAGTACCCAAGCGTCTGGTAATGATTTATTTGCAGCGTGTCGTCGGTACAGAACCGGTCCACTTCCGCCAGGGCCTCGGCATGCCAGTAGGAATCGAAGTCCACCAGGGAGGCGAACGTACCCTCGTCCAGCCAGCCTTTCTTGATGGTGGCGTGGGGCGTTTTGAGAAGGGGACCGGCCGTGACCACCATGTCACACCCGGTAACGGCCAATTGGGGGGTATCCATTGGTTCCACAGTCACTTTCAAGCGTGCTTCGATATCTTTGGCATACGCACGAACCGAATTCGCATTGGTGTCAAAGGCTTTGACGGTTTTGACCGGGAACAGGACCGTCAGCGCTTCGAGGTTGGTGCGGCCCTGCACGCCGCAGCCGAGCACGCCCACGGTGGATGAGTCCGGCCGGGCAAGGTGGCGGGCAGACAAAGCCGTGGCCGCACCAGTGCGCATGCCGGTCATCCAGACACCGTCCATGACTGACAGGGGCAGGCCGGTTTCGGCATCGTTGAGAATCACCAGGCCGCTGATGTAAGGGAGGCCTTTGGCCGGGTTGTCAACAAAGGCGCTGACCCACTTGATGCCGGCAGATTTCAATGCCGGGATAAAGGCCGGCATGGCGTGGATGAAATTGTCGACGCCGCCGGGATGGATGCCGGGCTTGGGTGGCATTTCCGTGTGGCCTTCCCCTTTTTCGTGAAAGGCGACGTCCAGAGAGTCGATGACATCGGCCATGGTAACGCCGGTTTGGATGACATCTTCCCGGGAAAGGTAGAGGAGTTGATTCGATTGCATTGTGCCTCCATAAAACACGAAATAATAAAACCACGAATAAAAATGGCAAGTTTCGTTATTTCCCTCTTTCGTGATTTCGTGATAGAGAACGTTCTTTTATTGGCTAATCAGGGTGGATCATTTATTTACATCAGCTGATCATGTAATAAATTGATTCTAATGTAGAATAGGCAGAAATGCAAATTTTATTGCTTTGTGCCTTTGTGGTGATTAATTATTTCAAGGGTCGGGAAGTTTTTACTAAAAAGCCCTCGTCATTCCCGCGAAGGCGGGACACGAAGTGAAGCGTCAGCGCTATCCAGAAAGCGATTAGCTGAAAGACCTGGATCCCTGCCTGCGCAGGAATGACAATGGCGGGGGCGTTTAATTGCCACATAAACAATAATACACATTAGAAACACGTATGAGCACGGAAAATGTTTGAGACAAAGGATGTTGAACAACTAATACCGTTCTCAAGTGTGACTAACCGTTTCTAATATAAGGAGTATGATATGTCGATTCCAGAACCCCTTGAGTTTTATGCTATAAAATTAGGGTACCCCCATTCGGAGAGGCTGGGCATGGAATCCGCCAGGAGTATTGTTGAAAATGCAAAACAGGTTGTGGTCATCCCCTGCGTGTGCCGCTGCCAGTTCGAAGCCATCGATGTGGACGACATCGCCCGCATCGACCTGGACAGCTGTTTCGGGCGCGGCAATTGCGTGCCGACCTGTCCGAGCGACGCCCTGGTGCTGGAGGAGGTCCGCCCCCGGGAATTTATCCGGTCCACCTGATACCTGAATCCTGCATGAAATTTGATAGTACTTTAGCTAACTCTTAACAATTGCGATTCAGGTGATAATACGGAAAGTTGTGCGATGACGATAGTGTATATTCTGATCGGATTGATCCTCTGCTACCTGTTGTTCACCCTGGTGCTGACCTTAGTGGTGCAGCAGTTTCCCCGCAAGTCCGTGAATGACCCGCCGGACTGGGGCCAGGTGCAGGACACGACTATTCCGACCCTGGACAGTGGATCCCTGGAAGTGTGGCGCATCGAGCCGGAGGGGGAATCCCGGGGCATTGTGGTGCTGGCCCACGGGTGGAGCCGAAACCGCGACCGCATGGTGCCCCGGGCCAGGATGTTTGCCCGATTCGGGTTCACCACCGTTATCCACAGTGCCCGGGATCATGGCAACTCCAGCCCCCAAAAATTCATGAATGCGGTTAAATTTGCCGAAGACATCGAGGCCGTCATCAAATGGGTAGGGGAACCGGTTCTTCTATACGGCCACAGCGAATCCAGCACAAAGCCCGGATACAAGGCGGCGGTTAAGGCCTTTCTGGATAAATTTTTATGCCCTGGTGTTCAAAACAAAGTGTGAAATCTCTACCGGCGCTAGCTCGTCCGCAATACATATTAGGCAACCGCCCAAAATTTAAATAAAAAATAATATAATTTCAGAATGTTAGTTTGCCTGACACTAACCCCGGTTCTTTTATTGATTATTCCAGGCTGTTGTGATTATCTCCAGTATGTTCCTACTGAATTGCAGGTAATCGGCGGGGTCGATATTTTTTCAAGACGCCACATAAAACACGAATAGACAGCGGGGGGCAGCATGATCATCGGGTTGGATGTGGGCGGCACCCACACGGATGTAGTTCTTCTGGACCGGCA
>JAOZRT010000134.1 GCA_029940035.1 Desulfobacterales bacterium | reverse complement strand
ATCCAGTCGTGACCGGTAGATGGCAGCGTCCGTGTTAAAACGGACGGCCCCCGCGTGGTTCTGACCGGAGGCCAGCGGAAACAGGACATTCCTGAAATCATTCTCCGTAAACTCTTTTTGTTCATAGGAAGGGGGTAAACCCGCCTTGTCTGGCAGAACCCAGATCTGGTAAAAATGCAGGTCCCGGCCTGCCTTATTGTATTCGGAATGGGTCAGCCCTGTACCGGCCGACATCCGCTGGACTTCGCCGGCCCGGATCGCTCCACCGTTGCCCATGCTGTCCTTGTGAGTAATTTCGCCCTTTAATACGATGGTGATGATCTCCATCTCTTCATGGGGATGTGTAGGAAACCCGGTTCCGGGCCGGACTACATCGTCATTGAAAACCCGCAATTTACCATGCCCCAGGTTGGCCGGGTCGTAGTAGTCAGAAAAAGAAAAGAGCCAATAGGTCTGCAGCCAGCCCATATCCGTAAAATGACGCCGGTCGGCCGGTATAATGTTCGCGCTCATGGTATCCTCCTGTAGTCCGTTTCTGGCAGAGCGGCATTGGCTATGCCGACCTTTTTGAGAAGCTTGCCCAGGGTCACCAATTCGTTGGATTCGAGCACCGAGAACGTTTCCGCGGCCACAGCGGCGTGTACGGGAAATAGGGCCTGAATCAGGTCCAAACCTTCTTCCGTCAATCTCACCACCATCCGGCGGCGGTCCGCCGGGTCTTTTTCCCGGACGACCAGCTCGCGTTTCTCAAGGTTGTCGATAACCATGGTCATATTACCGCTGGTTTTCAGAATTTTTTGACCGATATCCCGCTGGCAGAGTGGCCCCTTGTGATACAAAACCTCCAGCACGCCGAACTGGCTGAGGGTCAGGCCGGTATCCACCAGGTGACGGTGCATCCGTGTGGTCACCGCATCCGCGGCCCGCATCATCTGAGTGTAGGTCTTGAGAATGGTCCGCTGTTGGTCTGTTATCCGGGTTTTGGAGTTCATAATTGCCTCGCTTTATTTTAATTTAATATTAAGTTAATTAATATTGAGGCATTGTCAAGTGGAAAAGTCAGGAGTCGGTAGCCATGCGCAGGTCAACAGGACAAAAGTCCATATACCACCCTTCCTAAAAATATTAGGCAAGTGATTCTTAAATATAACCAATTGGAACCATCCATCAGGACTGGATTATCTTCGACACCGTCGATGAAGCCATGGAATTTTTCAATAATTGTTGAGGTGAGTTCGTGGGCTACTACGCCTGAGTAGTTTTTTCCGCTAACAGCAGGTTGGAGCTTTCCTTTGTAGTTTTAACAGGCGTACCATTCCCGGTGATGTATATATGGACCACCTGTTGCCAGAAAGACCTTTTGATTATCGATTCAAATTACCGCATTATAATCGACGCAGCAGCATTTAGACTTCAGGAACATTATGTCAACTCGCTGTTTTCATTAATACTTTAAGCTATGTTACATAATCTTCAATTGAGAGGGGTCGTTGGAATCGATCAAATCTTCGATCCTTACTGATGCGAATGTTCGAAGGTTTGTAATGTGAATCTTTTTGAAGTTACAAATTATTCTCAAAACCCAACCTAGTGGAAATTCTATCGCTTGCTTTTTTTACCTTGGGTATAAGGTCGGAAACCTTTGGCTTGATACGAACGGTTGGACCCGTGATTGTCACCGACGCTTGCACAGACCCCGTGTAATCGAATATAGGTGCAGCGACGCAGCTTGTACCAAGAGTATATTCTTCGTGTTCGACAGCGTATCCTTGGCGTTGGATGTCCTCGAACCTCGGTTTTAGTTGGCTGTAGGTAGTCGGGGAATTCGCTGTATTGGGCTTCATTCGATGCCCTCGAAACAATCTTCGGCGTTCAGACTGTGAAAGGTTGGCAAGGATGGTACGCCCGCTGGCACTATTATAGGATTTGTAACGGTAGCCGATTTGTTCATCTTGCCGAAGGCTGTAGCTACCAGTTGCCTTGGCACTCACGACCACGTCGAGGTGATTGCGTACAAGCACGAATACAGACTCTCCTGTTTGCCTGGACAACCCCTCGATGATGGGTTGTGCCGTGGTGAATAAATCGTTGTTTTCTAAAACACGGTGCCCAAGCTGAAACAACTGGATAGTTGCGCTGTACTGCTTGTTGATTTCATTTTGCCTTACGTAGCCCTGAGATTTCAAGGTCAGCAACATCCGCTGAACCGTCGTTTTAGGATACCCCAGGCGATGTGTCAGTTCAGCAAGATCGAATCCCTTCCGAGTAACCAGTACTTCCAAAAGTCGAATCAACTTAACGATGGAATTGATCATAAAATATTCTTTGTCAGCCATGGGGGTCAGTCTGAAATAAACGAACTGTTTTGTCAATATTCATATCGGAAAATGAAAACTGCGAAAAAGTGTTTGACAATATGTTGTTGACAGACTATTTATATACCGTATTGATATTATACTTACCGTATTACGGTATAATTCATTAATTCGCGACATAAACGATACACCAAAAGAACCCTATCGATTCGGAGCATTAGATGAAAATTATGACCGGTGGGGAGGCGGTGGTGAAGGCACTGGAATTTCTGGACGTAAACACAATTTTCGGGATACCGGGCGTTCACAACCTCGCCATCTATTCAGCTCTTCTGGACAGCTCCATTAAGCATGTAACTGTGAGGCATGAGCAAGGGGCTGGGTTCATGGCTGACGGCTTCGCTCGCACCACCGGGAGAGTTGGGGTTGCCTTGGTGATCTCCGGTCCCGGCTTGACCAACATCCTCACGCCGATGGGGGAAGCCTATCATGAGGCGGTTCCCCTTCTGGTCATTTCAACCAACAATTCGAGGCGTTATCTAAACGGACGTACCGGCATACTTCACGAGCTGTCCCAAAGCAATGCCATGATAAGGTCCGTGGCCAAAGAAAGTCGACGTGTGCCCTATCCCGAAGCCATCGTACCTTACCTCATTGAGGCCCACCAACTTGCATTGGAAGGACGCCCCGGTCCGGTACATGTAGAGATTCCTATAGATCTTCTTGATAGTGAAATTGCCAGACCTGACCGAAAAACCATGGGGCAAACCGCGACAGTGTTTCAATTGTCTCAGCAAGCCGGAGTTTTGCAAGACGTACAACAGGTCGTTGAGATACTGGATACCGCTCAACACCCGTTGATTATTATTGGCGGTGGCGCTTGGCAGGCCGGAGACAACCTGACGCAACTCGCTGACAAATTGGCCGCCCCGATCTTGCTGACGCCTGCTGGGAAGGGAAGTATTGACGATGATCATCCTCTTTGCCTCGGAGTACGTCACCATTTTCCTGCGATTCGTACTTTCGTGGAGAATGCTGATGTAGTGCTGGCATTCGGAACTGAGCTTGCAGAAGATCTGTACGGCAATTTCTTTTCCACAAAAGGTATTTTGATAAGGGTCGATCGAGATGTGTCTGTCTTTGAAAGAAATATTAAAGGACATATATGCCTGTTGGAGGATGCCAATACGGTAGCAGAATTATTGAATAAATTAGTACGAGTTCGACCCGACCGAAAAGGGCTGATACATCGATCTGTTCGAAAAGTCAAAGATCAAGCCTCACAGGAGCTCCCCCATATCTTTGCATACCGTGACTTAGCTATTTTATTAAACATTCTCAAGGAAATACGAACATCGTTGCCAAAGGACGGAATCCTCGTCTCTGACTCTACCAGACCAGCTTACGTTGCCTTTAGTGAATTTCCATCGCACACGCCGCGAAGCTTCTTATTCCCATGCGGGTACGGTACCCTCGGCATGGCACTACCTTCCGCAATCGGTACAAAAATAGCGCACCCGGAACGAGCAGTATCTGTGTTGGCCGGCGATGGCGGGTTTCAATTCACCATGGCCGAGCTTGGGACTTTATGCCAGGAAAAGCTAAGCATTCCCATTATCGTTTTTAATGATCACGGTTTCGGCGAAATTCGTATGTTCGAGGAAACACGCCATCCTGGCCGGCGAATTGGCGTGGATCTGAAAAACCCGGATTTTGAATCTCTTGCGACGGCATATGGCATGCCTTTTTATCGAATTTTGAAAAACGGGGACCTTCAGAATGCATTGAGTATTGCGTTAACTTTACAAGGTCCTTCTCTCATTGAAATCGATTCACCAGGATCGATTTGATTGGATGAGCAAATGGAGATCGACACATATGCATACACATAAAGTCTTATATGCCGACAGTTCTTTTGACGACCTTTCAGATTTCGAGCGGTCCCTGACATCGGTTGATGCAATTGTGGTTCATGGCAACTGTAAAACACCGGAAGATGTCATCGGTTCAGGTTCGGACGCAGTGTGTATTATTACCGAACTGATTCCCTTGAACGAAATGGTATTCCAAAAGTGTCCTTCATTGAAACTGGTGTATACGAATAATGTCGGCACGGATTTGATCGACATCCCGGCTGCCACTCGCCACGGTATTCTCGTTTGCAACAATCCGGACTACAATTTTAGGGAGGTAGCCGAGCACACCGTTGCCCTTCTTCTGAGTCTGATCCGAAAAATCCCGAAGGCAAATGGTTATGTCCGCTCAGGCGGTTATGACTATAACTATCTATCACCTTTGAAACGATTCGAAGGGAGTTCTGTTGGGCTTTTGGGGTTTGGCCGGATTGCCCAGTCCGTTGCCAAAAAACTTGCTGGATTCGATGTACGGGTACTGTTTTACGATCCCTACGTCAAGGAAACCCACATTGGTCAAGCCAAAAAGACGTCTCTTGAAATGTTGCTCCAAAACAGTGACTACCTTTGCATTCACGCCCCGCTGACTGAAAAGACACACCATTTGATCAATGCCGAGACCCTCAATTTGATGAAGCCCGGAGCTGCCATCGTCAATGCAGCCCGCGGGGAGCTTATCGACACGCTGGCGTTGATGGACGCCCTGAAATCGGGCCGACTGAGCGCGGCTGCGCTGGATGTTATCGAAGACCATGCTTCCCTCGGTCCGGAACATCCCTTGTGCGGGATGGACAACGTCATCTTGACCCCTCATTCGGCCTGGCTATCCAAAGACGCGTTCAAACAGTGCAAGGCCGATCTTACAAACGAAATCGTTCGTTTTTTCAACAATCAACCGCTTAAGGCGCTTCTCAATCCCGAAGCTCTTGAGTAACCATCAAACTAAGGAGGTAGCCATGAATACCATCAAAGATTTGAGGCATCTGGTGTCAACAGGAAGAATGACGCGACGCGAGTTTATTGCACGGGTATCCGCTCTCGGTGCAGCCGCTACCCTGTCGCCTGCTTTGTTAACCCAAACCGCTTTTGCCTCCTCCCCCAAGAAAGGAGGACGATTCAGATTAGGTATGGCTGGAGGCGCTACCACCGATACACTCGAACCCGGAAAACTTACGGACCATGTTGCGATGGTGGTTCAATTTCAGTTCAGGAATAACCTTGTTGAAATCGACCACGAAGGCAAAGCCATCCCTGAGCTTGCTGAGAGCTGGGAACCATCGGCAGATGCTTCCAAATGGATGTTTAAGATTCGTAAAGGCATCGAGTTTCACAACGGAAAATCCCTGACCAGCGAGGATGTTCTCTACTCCATCAATTTTCACCGTGGAGAAAACTCTAAATCTGCCGGGAAAAAACAGTTGGAATCTATTGTCGATCTGAAGGCTGATGACAAACACACCATCGTGGTAACTTTGAACGGCGGAAATGCCGATTTCCCTTATATTTTTTCCGACATCCATTTTCCAATGATTCCAGTTGGAGACAAAGAATTCCGAACCGGCACCGGTGGATATGAACTCGTAACATTCGAACCAGGAGTGCGAGCTTTCGCCAAAAGGAATCCCAATTATTGGAAAGCAGGACATGCACATTTTGATGAGATAGAAACACTCGTCATCAACGACACGGTCAGCAGGACCAATGCGCTTAAATCAGGCCAGATCGATGCCATGAACCGGTGTGATTTGAAAACAGCCCACCTGTTAAAAAAGACCCCTAACCTACAATTGATAAGAAAAACGGGCGCTTTGCATTACTACTTCCCGATGCGTACCGACACCCCCCCATTTGATAACAGTGATGCTCGACTGGCATTGAAATATGGTATCAATCGTCAAATATTGCTGGACTTGATTCTCCAAGGTTACGGTGCCTTAGGCAATGATCACCCCATTGCGCCAACCTATCGCTTTTACGACCCGGATCTGCCACAACGTCGCTACGACCCTGACAAAGCCAAATTTCACTTAAAAAAGGCGGGCATGGAACAGCAGATTTTCAAGTTACATGCATCCAACGCAGCCTTTGCCGGCGGAATGGACGCGGCGGTACTTTTCAAAGAGTCAGCCAACAAAGCCGGTATTAGAATGGAGATTGTTCAGGAACCGGCGGACGGATATTGGAGCAACGTCTGGATGAAAAAGCCTTGGTCTATGTCCTATCTGAGCGGACGGCCCACGGAAGATATGATATTCTCATTACAGTATGCAAAGGGTGCGGGCTGGAACGATACCTTTTGGGATAATGAGCGTTTCAACAACCTGTTGATAGAGGCTCGTTCCGAATTGGATCAATCTAAACGGCGTGAGATGTATGGGGAAATGCAACGCCTCATAAGAGATGACGGTGGTATCATACTGCCATTTTTTGCCGACAATGTAGATGCCGGCAGTAAAAAGTTAAAGTTTGGAAACCTATCTGGACAGGCTTCTTTGGATGGACTCAAGTGTTCAGAACGCTGGTGGTTCGAATCATAATAATGGATATCGATTATGAGTAATATGGCTTCGGTGTACTCCGACCCAAATTGGTTCAAAGTTAAGGAAATTGAAAATGGCATTTTTGTCATCGAAGAAACAGGATATGTACAAAGCTACTTAGTCAATGGAGAGGATAAAACTCTTCTAATTGATACAGGCATGGGCTTTCAGAATATTCAGAGGGCAATAGAATCTATCGCAAGAGGTCCCATAACTGTAGTCAACACTCATTGGCATTTCGACCACACCGGAGGAAATGAGCTGTTCGATCATATCGGCATCGCTGATAGTGAAATTAATTTAATTGAACGCGGCTTAACTAACGAGGAGCTAATTAGCATACTCGGAATGGGTTTTGAAAACAGCTTAACCTTACCAAAAGGCTTTTTGTTGGAGAAATATCAAATCGTTGGGAAAAAGGCCAGTTTTTCAATAAAAGACGGAGATGTTTTCAATATGGGCAACAGGAAAATCGAAGCAATCGCTACCCCGGGCCACACCCGAGGTAGCACTTCTTTTCTTGACCGTTACAGCCGAAGCCTGCTCACCGGTTTGGTTTCCCGGGATACATTTTATGCCCATTTTGAAGAATCAAATGTGAAATCTTTCATTTGCTCCCTCGAAAAGGTAATTTCACGAAGCGATGAGTTTGATAAATTATTGCCAATACACGGTCAGTATCCACTTCCCAAAAGTTTATTACATGAAGTTCTATCGGCCTTCATGAAAATTGACGCCGGAGCCGAGCCAGATGCTATTGATCACTCTTGGGGTCCCGAGTGTTACCTCTATCGCTTCTCCTCTTTTGAAGTATTGGTCAAGCCTCCCGGGGCCAAGGGGATTAATGTTATTCCACAATGAAGGAAGCTGAGGCCGAAAACCTAATTGTCACGACCGCCATCAAGGCACCGGTCTTTATGACATATAGCTATCAATAAAGGAATACAATATGAGCTTATCTACCGGCAACCGACTGAAGTGGGTTAAGCAATCAGAGATTCGAAATATGTCCATCGAGTGCGAGAAACATGGTGGAATCAACCTTTCCCAGGGCGTATGCGATCTGGAAGTGCCCTCTATTGTAGCACAAGGGGCAAAACAGGCCATCGACGATGGAGTTAATGCCTACACCCGCTACGATGGCTTGAATGAATTGAGAGAAGCCATTGCAAAACGGCAAAAGAATTTTAGTGGAATGGAAGTTGACCCTGAAAATGAAATCGTTGTTTCATCGGGGGCTACCGGGGCTCTTTTTTCAGCCTTCCTCGCTCTGTTGAATGCCGGTGACGAAGTGATCCTTTTCGAACCATATTACGGCTATCATGCCATCAATCTGGTTTCGACCCTGGCTGTTCCGGTGTATGTCCGTATGACCCCGCCGGATTGGACGTTTTCGCGCGAGGACCTCGACAAAGTGGTGACTAAAAAAACAAAAGCAATCTTGATCAATACGCCGGGAAATCCATCTGGAAAGGTGTTCACAACAGAGGAACTGAAAACCATTTCCGAATTCGCAATAGAGAACGATCTCTTCGTATTTACCGATGAAATCTATGAATACTTTGTTTATGACGACCGTCAACACATCCCACCGGCAAGTCTACCCGGTATGCGCGAACGTACGATCATGGTATCGGGTCTATCCAAAACCTACAGCATTACCGGCTGGCGGGTTGGGTACGTTATCTGCGATGCCAAGTGGTCAACGGCTATCGGATACTTTAGCGACATGCTTTATGCATGTGCACCTGCACCTCTGCAGATGGGTGCTGCAATGGGACTCATTCATTTGGGCCCTGAATTTTATGATAATATTTCAAAAGAATATCAGAAAAAGCGTGATCGCATTTGCGATGCGCTTAATACAGCCGGCCTGACACCATTCGTACCCCAGGGTGCATACTATGTCCTTTGCGATATTTCCGGAATCCCGGGTAGCTCTGGGAAAAAAAAGGTGATGCATTTATTGAAGGAAATTAAGGTGGCTAGCGTCCCTGGAGAAGCTTTTTACCATGATGCTGCAGGAGAGAATTTAACACGTTTCTGTTTTGCCAAAGAAGATACGGTTTTGAATGAAGCCTGCCGACGCCTCGAATCGTACGGTAGTAAAAACCTATGAAGACCGAAGCAAATCACCACCGATATTTCATTTAGCTTTTGAATAGCCGATTTTCCGTATTGCGACTTTCTATACCTTACTCTATTGCTATTAATAAAAAAGGAAGATGATGTGACCAACAGAGAAAGAATGCTATCTCTTATCAAGGGCGAAATGCCAGATGCAATGCCCTTTGCCCCAAGACTCGATCTCTGGCACGTTGCGGCAAGAGCCACTAACACCCTCCCCAAAGAGTATAAGAACGCAAGCATTGAAGATATTTGTCGGAACGAGGGCTGGGGTATCTATCGTCTTAATTCTGATTATTCCTATTTGGAAACAGCCTATGATGATTGGGTATTTTCCGTCCTCGGCATCTATGCCCCTCCTGAAACTTGCTTTAGTATGGAGTTTAACTCCGAAGTGGAAGTTGAAACAAAATGGAAAGGTCATGAGTTTCACGTTACTTTCCATACAAGAATGGGAGAATTAAGTTCGGTGGTTGTCCTTGACCAGGCAGCTAAAAAGCAGGGAGTGACCTATCCATGGATCAAGGAAAGGGTTATCAAAAGTTTTGATGATTGGGACAAAGTAGGCTTCCTTTTTGAAAACCTGGAGCTTACTCCGCGATACGAAAGCTATCTAAAGGTTTGTGAGACCATTGGCGAAGACGGGCTTGTATGCAGTTCCCCAACAGACGGCGGATCTCCAATACACCAAATCCACAAGCATCTTCTTCCACACAATCAGTTTTTTATTCTTTACAAAAAGGATAGGTCAAGGCTCGAAAAACTCGCTGCGAGCGTTGCCAATTTTTTTAAACAGACATTGAAAATATACCAGGAATATCCTGGCGAATTGATCATTTGGGGCGGGAATTATGACAGAACAATAACCTTTCCTCCATATTTTGAGAAAGATATCCTGCCCTGGCATATCAAGGTCGCCGATTGCCTTCAGCCACTTGGTAAGTATGTCATCACCCATACAGATGGAGAAAATCATGGGCTCATGGATATTATTATTAGGAGTAAAGTCAATGGCTGTGAATCTATCTGTCCTTACCCCCAGACCCGCTTAAAAATGCATGAGTATCGGGAACAATGGAAGGATCTTGTACTCATCGGCGGTATTCCTGCAGAGTATTTGATTCCAGGTCAGACTTCTGAAGAGGAGATGTACCAATACCTTGATTATTTGTTTAAGGCTGTTGCTCCAGGGATAAAATATATTCCCGGAATTACAGATGCCGTGAGCCCTTTGACTGATTTTGACAGATTGAGAAAGCTTGGTAATTACATCCAGGACAGAGGGAAATTACCTCTGGTCGGTGGGAAAGTTTTGGATATTTTTCAAGGCGAGTATACTGACATGGATCTTGCACCAACCAAATTCACACAGGCCGAAGACGTTCTTGGAGAACTCCAAATGGCGGTGATAAAAGGAGATAAAGATGAGGTCTGTGAAAACGTAACGAAGTGTCTGGCTGCTAAAATTGATGGCAGGGCAATTCTTAGAGAGGGAATGATCACAGCCATGATTTATGTTGGTGACGCCTTTGGTCGGGGTGATATGTATATTCCTGAGATGCTCATGGCCGCCAATGCTATGGAAGCAGGAGTAGAGCTGCTGAAGCCCGCACTTACTTCCTCCTTAAAACAACAGACCAAGGCCAAGGTGATCCTCGGAACCGTTTATGGCGATCTTCACGATATTGGAAAAAATCTTGTTTCCATCATGCTAAAGGGAATTGGAATGGAGGTCATCGATTTGGGTATCAACGTAAGCACGGATACATTCATCCGCTGTGTGGTTGATGAAAAACCGGATATACTTGCCCTTTCCGCTCTTTTGACAACAACCATGCCACAGATGAAAATTGTTATTGACTCGTTGGAAGAAATGGTAATTCGTGATCATATAAAAATCATTGTCGGGGGGGCGCCGGTTACAGATAATTTTGCCAAATTAATTGGTGCGGATGGATATGCCGAAACAGCTGGGAGCGCGGCAGCACTTGTGCGAAATATTCTATGATCAATTTGAGCATTCGGATCCAATCATTCCATAATGACCGGTTTAATATGTCTCATAACAAAACTGACGACATAAATCGAAAGATCCCAAAGATATCAATTTGTTCAGATTAAAAGATTGCAATTTGTAATTACAATGTGACTATTCAATAGCATTTTGGAGATTTGATCAAATCCGAGGATTTTTTAAAATTGGAGATTTTATGATTTGTGTTGCGAGTTGCCTTATCCCATTGATTTTTAATCATATTTTAACGAGCTCGAAATAAGTTTAAATCTTTTATGATATTAATGGGTTATGGCATTAGTTACAGTATTGTAAGAAATGCCCACAACATAATGATGATTTGATGGGGCTCCTCTATTGTAACGCCTTAAATGACTTTTAAAGCATCGTACGTTCCTTTAGCAGGTCTTGGCGGTCTCTCTACTACTGAGTTAAAGAATCTCATGAATTCTTCTCCTCCGTTTACTCCAAAGCGCTACCTGAAAGGGTTCCAGGCGAAGCAGGAATAAAATCCAACTACTCCTTAGTTTACGATCGTTCACGCTTTCTTAAATGATACCAGAAGGACTGGATCTTAGGAAGTGAATTATAGGAATTAGATGGAGTTCTTCTTTTTTTATAGAGAATTAATTAGAATAAAATTGGGACCATGCAACATAACTTAAACTTGCACCATAATATGAATGTATGCTTTATTTTATTATTCCCGCCGCTTGCCATGGCGACCGAAAT
>JAOZRT010000133.1 GCA_029940035.1 Desulfobacterales bacterium | reverse complement strand
GCTGTTCTTGCCCATTTTTTATCATTTATCCATCATTTTCTGTGTCTGTGCTCAAATAGCCAACCAAATCTTCTTAGGTACTACAAACACTCCGGGCAATCACCAAGACCATGACTTGATAAACCACCTGCTTGATAAATTTTATAAACCTAATGAAGCTGAAAATTAATCCCAAAAGCAATTTATTTGTATTTTTGAATAAAGTAATCGAAATTCAGAGCATTGTAAATGAGTTGGGAAATGGTAATAGTGGGGATGAAAATATCACCCTGCTTCAATGGTGTTGTAGGTATGTTGTAGGTGCAGAGTATTTCTATTTGATATCATTAGGAAAAATTGATGGGCAAAGGGTTCGACTCCCGCCGCCTCCACCAAACCAAACTAAAGCCAAGTAATTCACGGCTTTACGCAAATAAGCCTCTTGGGATAAGACAATCTTATCCGAATCGGTTAGTAATTTTAGAGATATTCGTTTGCAAGCTATTCGCGTTCACTGACTTCCAGCAATTGCCTTGAGCTGGTCGATAATCAAGGATGATCTGGCTTGGCTGGCTGCATCAGGCGGTAAGTGTCCTGAAAGAGCATCAAGGAAATCCCTTTCTTTCAAGAGCTTAGAACACCGTAACATCAAATAGGTTTTTAACTCCAGGCTGGCTTGTTTTACTTCTGATACAATCTCTGACCTCCCATCCAACAATGTAACGATATCCTCCATATCACGGCTCATCAAATAATCATTTTTCCCACGGTTGTCGAAGGCCTCGAGCTTGGTGGCAAGAAAATAGGGAGCGGGCAACAACCGGAAATTTTTTCCAGATGGGAGGCTAGCCCATTCAGAAGCTTCGTATGCAGGCGTGAACCACTGATTTCCAAAGCCAAGAATCTTGGGATCTGTTGGCATAAGGTCCAAGATAGCATCATCGGATTTCCAGCGGCAAATTGGTGCACCCCCACTTGTATCCTCAATAAATCCCAACTGGCGAAGCTGATTGCAAAACCGATGGTATCGGGCTAAGGTTGCAACTTCAACAATTACATCTACATCAACGGTGGCTCTCACAGGCGATGCAGCAGGATCGGTCAGAAGCATTCCGGTGGCGCAGCCGCCAACAAAAACCATCTCTTCGATCAGAGTCCCCAATCGCCTAACTGCTGATTCTAAAATCTGGATATTAGGGTTTGTGATCATTGTAATCTTTCAGTCGTTTTGATATCTCATTTATCGCTATTTCATGCTCTCTCAGGCGGCCGCCGCGAATGGCGTCTGCTAAAACTAGAAGTTCGTACAATTGGTGGTCTTGTTTTGCCGCTTTGGGTACTGACTTATAAAGTGGTGAGAAAGATTGCCCGCGGACATTTCCTTCAGGATCCGACCATACGGGGGGGGCGTCATTGGATGGAATAAGCATTTTGGACAATGGTGGCCCTGCATGAAGCGTTGGCATCCCTCGCGTGATTTCACCTCGATCGGGAATAAAAACATATCGAAGACCATGAATAAGGAATTCTTCCAAACTGCGGATGGCTGGTGACACGCGGCCAATGCCTTTTGTGGCTAATTTGGCTGCTATGGCCCGATGGATACCGGCATGAACTTCAGAAGGACTCATGAACAAGGCTGCTGATAAAGTTGAAAATGACCAATCTGCTTTTCCGATGGCCACTAATTTGAGAAGAATGACCACATCCTGAGGTTTCAGTATCATAAGTATCTCCATTTGTTGTTCGAGATTCGCGAATAGCGAACATAAAATGCCAAAAAGAGGAAATTTTGTCAAGAAAAGTTTAATAGGAGTGAGAATTTTGCGGAAAATTCGGTCTTAACAAACACGTGATCAGCTTTTGGGTCACCACAATAAAACAGGAAACCGTCAGATCAAGTCAGAATTGCTTGATTTGTGTTCCAAATTAAGGACAAAGTGATCCGCCAGTGCGGCTAAACTTTCTCCATCGTTCGGAATTTCATAAACATCCCTGCGAGCATATTCCAATGCATCTGTATAGCTGATATTATCCATAGATAGATAGCGATCTACAAGGCACCACAAATAGTATTCACGGCTCATAGTCATCTCCTGTGCATGCATAGATTCAGTGCGCTGGTTGTTTTATATTAGGTAGCGGACAAGTTAATACGTTTCCACGCCGGTCAATTTTTTGACAGCGAATCAGTATTCATTTTATTTCTCAACATTCCTCGAAGTTGAATGATTTCCGCCCCAAGCCTCTTTTTCTTTTCCTTTATCTTTTCCCGTTCGCGCCAATCCATGATAGATTCACCGGGCAACGACTCCATGGCAAGTTCGATTGTTTTAATCTTATCAAAACAACTCAGGATTTCGTCAATAGATTCCCGGCCAGCTGAAACATTCATTTATTCATACCTCCATACACAGTGCTTAAAGAAGGGTAATGCTACATTCCAGGGTTATCTGATTACAGATAGAGAAGAATGCAATAGTCATACCGATTTTTAAAACAAATAATATATAAGAATTGCTTATAGTTAGGCACGCGTATGGATGAGAACATTACACGGGTGTGAAAATAATTATATATATTTGGCTTAAAATACAGAAATGAGAAATATATGTAATAGATCATCATGACGGCTAAAATAGCCGTCCTGATGAGATTATTTAAGTTCAACAAAAAATTACTGCCAACAATAGCCACCGCTACAGGACTTTTCTTCCATTAATTGTTTAAAAAACAAGCTGAAAACCACGGTGGATATTAATCAAATGCAAATTCACTTTGCTTACTGGTTTTAACAATCTCGAGATCTTTGTTTAGCAGTATGCGCACCCGATAGCCTTCCTTAAGATCGTAATACTCCCACCCTTTTATCGGGTCTGCGCCGGGATTGTCCTTGAAGGCCTGCATACCCTTAATACTCAGGAGCAGCATAAATGACCACGGTACGGAAATAACGCGTGTCACCTTCATCAGACATACCACCCTGCTGGGAATAAAGATAATAGATCAACTTGAACTCCACCCCCCGATATTTCCCGGCCATTGCCGGGCCAAAGCTGCGCCGGAAACCGCGGTTAAGCAGAGGCGACTGTAATAAAGACGGGTCGGGTTGGTACCGTAACTATGGAGTAATTGGAAATGGTAGGATCGACCTAATTTAGTATAGGGGTCCGACAAGGTCGAGATTGGGGAGATGGCGCTGGTATCATCGGTGTTTATTTGATAATAGAAAAATACTTTATCCACAAATTCCAATATGGAGGAAACCAGCATGGAAATGAAAATGACCGTTGAAGAAGCCAAGGACCGCGCCAGGGCACTCATGCAGGGGGGGTACCATTGAGGGCCTTCCATCCTGCAAGTTATGTGGGAAGCGTATGGCATGGAAAATGAAGATTTTTTGTGGGCCGGCATTCCGTTTTTAGGAGGCATCGGTGGTTTTCAGGACGCGCCCTGCGGAGTGGTGTCATCTTCGGCTGTGTGCCTTGGATTGCGGCACCGCAGCCCGTTGGAGGACAAAAAGCGGGCCAAACAGGCCCGCCACGCCATCCGCGCCTTTTCAGCCAAGATCGTCAGCGAATTCAACCAGGAATTCGGTGATATCAACTGCCGGGGCCTGATCGGCATGGATTTTTCCAAACCCGGTGTTTACAAGGAATTCCTGGAAACCGGCGTCTGGAAGGAAAAATGCGAAAAGTATGTGGAATTCATGATCGACAAGCTTTACGCGCTCGAGCAAGACAAGGGGTTGTTTGTACAAGCATAAGCCCTGAATCTTGAAGGAAATTAAAGAAGCAATATGTAGATAAAGTTCTTTGTTGCAAGACGCATGACATGACAGCTTCTGAACGCATTAAGCATAGGTTCTATAGGCTCACCCGCTTTCTCGGTTTGCAGCGCAGCACCGTGGGCGTGCTGGCCATGGTGGTGCTGGTGGGCATGGGTGAACGCATGGCCGAGCGCTTTCTGCCCATTTACATACTGGCCCTGGGGGGCGGTGTCATGGCCATCGGCCTGCTGCAGGCCATGGACAATTTACTGTCGGCCCTCTATTCATTTCCCGGGGGGTATCTATCGGACAGAATCGGCACCAAAAAATCGCTCCTCATTTTCAACCTGGTGGCCATGAGCGGGTTTGCCCTGGTGATCCTGATTCCCACCTGGCAGGCGGTGCTGGCAGGGGCGGTACTGTTCATTTCCTGGTCTGCCATCTCGCTGCCGGCTACCATGAGCCTCCTTTACAACGTGCTGCCGCATAACAAGCGCACCATGGGCGTCAGCATGCATTCCCTGGTCCGCCGCATCCCCATGGCCCTGGGCCCACTTTTGGGAGGACTCTTTATCACTGTGTGGGGAGAACGCGACGGTGTCAGGATCGCTTTTGGCGCGGCTTTTTTTATGGCGGCTGTCGCTCTGATCATGCAGCAGCGCCTGATTGAAGAGGATAGGGGGCCGGGTGCGAATGGGGCCGATGCCTGTGAACTCAGGCCTGAAAAAAATCCCGTGAAGCTTTTCAGGCTCATGAATCCTTCCATGAAGGGTCTCCTGGTGACCGACATTCTCGTCCGGTTCTGCGAACAGATCCCCTATGCGTTCGTGGTGGTGTGGTGCATGAAGACTATTGCCGAACCAATAAGCGCCCTTCAGTTCGGCGCATTGACCTCCATCGAGATGGCCACGGCTGTGCTGGTCTATATCCCGGTGGCCTACCTGGCCGACCGTACCACCAAAAAGCCTTTTGTGGTGATCACGTTTTTCTTTTTTTCCCTGTTTCCCCTGGTGCTGCTTTTCTGTGAATCCTTTGAATGGCTGGTGGTCGCCTTTATCCTGAGGGGTCTGAAGGAATTTGGCGAACCCACCCGCAAGTCGTTGATCATGGACCTTTCCCCGGACAACTGCAAGGCCGGCATGTTCGGGCTTTACTATCTGATCCGCGATATCATCGTGGCCGGGGCAGCCCTGGGCGGCGCGTTTTTATGGAACATAAACCCGGAAATAAACCTGATCACGGCCTTTGTCTTCGGGGTTATCGGTACGATCGGATTCGCCATTTTCGGCCGTGACATGCAGGTACCGTCAACAGGGAAAGCAATCTAAAAAGCTGATCAATGAAAAATTGTCTGCGAGGTCCGGGGAAAGCAAGCCGGCGGTAACATTGCCAATCCTGTCAATGCCCCTGTGGGAGACTATCTGGTGGAATATACCACGGCCGATGGACAGACCCACCAGGAAAGCATCTACGTCTTTGAAAACAGCGCACAAAGTTTCTTCCACCCCGTCCCGGAGTTAGCTGTAGATGAACAGGGCCGCATCACTGCATTTTCGATCCGTTTCGAAGATGGCGCCGGAAATATCCTGGAAGATCCGCCCATTGTAAGCGGAGTCGTCCATTTCCAGATGTGGGCAGACGTAGACACGGTCAGCAAGGTATCCCGTGAAGAAGGCTACTATGTGGACCCCTTTGGTAATCCATCTGCTGAAGATTCCTATGCCTATCAGGCAGTCATCAACATCATTGACCCGGCTGCGCCCTTTTATCCGCAGAGCAACGGCAATCTGATCTATCTGGAAGATCTGGTGAGCATAAATTTTTGGTGCTACGGCGGGGATGGTGTCACCAGGGCAAATCCGTTTTCCATAGGGCATCCCGAACTGCACCCTCAACGGTCCATATACTCGATAGAAAATGGTCAATTGGAGGTCGCATACACCCCTTCCGCAGAATCCGGGAGAGCAATCGTTGCCGTTAAATATAAATTTAACGACAGTGCATGGGTTGAAGTTATGGATTCCGGTTTCAGTGTTGGTATCCCTGACGGGGCTCTCGAAGTGTGGTTGTCGGTAAAGGATACCAGCGGATATTATAAGCCTCCCGATAAAAACGCACTACCCTAATCCGGGTTTCGACAGCACCAAATCTTATAATTTGAAAGGCTCATCTTAGGTTAAGTTATAACAATATTGGCCGATAATATGATAAATCAAGGCGCGTTATTCAAAGTTAAGGAGTCATACATGACATGTAAAACAACCGTGTGCATCATGGCTGCGTGGTTAGGTTTATTCCTGGGCTTGGCAGGGTGCGACGGCGGATCCGGTGGATCGGCTTTGGTCAGCAACGAAAAGCTGCTGGAGAGTGAATTCAGCGATCCCGGGAACTGGACAGCCTATGAGACTTATGACCAGGTGGCAGGAGCCACAGTCGCCGCCTTTACGGCAGTATCCAGCACCCGGGCCCTGAACCGTGAAAATATCGTTACTTTCACGGCCAACGGTCTGGTAGCGGAAGTCTTTGATTACCTGGCAGCAACCAGCGACAGCATTGCCATGGGACGCCTGGAGCATGGCATCAGTGTTTTGAAATTCGAAGATCTGGATGCACCCAAGGGCATGGTCTTTAACTGCCGCCAGGTCGGGGTTGAGAGCCTGGCTGATTATCAGGAACGAATTTACGCCTGGTTTGCGGACGGCAGCATTGTCGATGCGGTTACCTGCGAGACGATCTATAGTGATGCTCCTTTAGGCACACGGTCCATTCACACAGGCACCTTGAAAAACCGGATGGTCATCCAGGATGGGAACATTTATATCGGCACCAACAATCTCGAAGATGACGGCTCCCTGATATCGGATCGGGACAACGGGCTTTATAAAATAGATGCAGCCCTGTCGCAAACGATCCAACTGTTCGACCACCCTGTATGGTGCCTTTATCGGGACAGTGTCGATACTATCTGGGCGGGGACCCGGGATGGCATTTATCGAAAGGACGGATCCGACTTCACCAAGGTCCATGGGGGTTATGCCGAGCAAATTTTTGAATTCAACAGCCAGACCTATGCCCTGATCAAGGATTTTTTTCACAAACCAGGTGACGACACCGATTTTGACCTTTACCAATGGGACGGTGACACATTCCAGTACGTCTGCGAGGTCAATGCGGTGCTGGGGAACCTTACTGTAGAAGCCATGTACGCCTTTGGTTGGGAAGGCACCCTGTATATTGCTAGGCATGGTTCAATGACAGACCTCCTGGTGTTTGACGGCAGTTCCTTTTCAAATGTACACAATGCAATTTACGACCAATTCATTGGCCAGCACAGTGTCCTGGTTGCGGACGGCAAACTGTTTAGCGTGGGCAACCTTACCGGGCTCAACATCTGGGACGGAGTCGACTATACACAATTAAACACGGTGAACACCGCTGAAGGGCTGTTATCCAACGACATCCAGGTACTGCATGTGGATGGCGAGGGCAGCCTCTGGATTGGATCGCCGACCAGCGGCTTCAACATACTGGATCCGGAGGATAATTTCGAATCCTATGAAATAGCAGGAGAATACCGCATTGGGGGCATTTTCGAACATGGCGGCATGACCTATGTCCAGGGTGCGGTTAGCCTTTACGAGGCGGATCTGGCCGGTGTGCAATCCTATGTTTCGTTTTCGTCCAACGGTGAAAGGGTCTACTATGACGCTTCGCAAGGCCGGCTGTGGGCCTTTCCCAATTTCGGGCCCGGCAATGGTGCCCTGGCTATGCTGGATATGGATACCCTGGAAATATGGGGAACGACGGGATTCGATGATCGGGCCGATTACTGGCAGCGTGATTACGAGTGGGACAAGCCCCCGTACCACTTCAACGACATTGTCGCAGTTCCGGACCAGGGTGCTGTGCTCATTGCGTTGGAAAACGGTGACGGCAAGGTCCTGAAATACGAATACCAAGAAAACCATACCGGCACTTTCACCAAAGTCGACATTCCTGTCGCGTCCATAAGGTATTTCGACACTACGAACAAGGCTGTATTCGGCGTGGGACCGGGAAGCCTGGTAAAGTACGCCGGCGAGGCCTGGTCGCTGGTCAATGGCGCTCTTGCCAGCGAAGAGCCGGTCGGCCTGGTGGTAAAGAACAATTACGGCTTTATTGCCGATTGCGACAGTCTGGAGGTCGTCCATCTCATTACGGGCAAGACATCGGTGTGGGGTTTTGAAGAGCTGCCCATCAAGGGGACACTGCAGACCGTAGCCATACGTACCAAGTCAGATCCCGGCATTACGACCAAGGCTTTTGCCCTGTATTTCGGTACGGACGCAGGGCTGGTGATATGCAATCTGAACCTACTGTGAAAACATCCTGATCATGGTGCGCCGGACATAATAAAGGGTAAAGATCGTGGCCGACCAGGTCGCCAGGAAAATGCCCCACCAAATGCCAATGAGCCCCATGCCCATCAGGTACGTCAGGACATACAGAAACGCGGCCTGGCCGATGATCTGCCGGTATATGCCGATCCAGATAGCGTACATGGGTTTTTTCAGCCCCTGCAGCGCGGCCACAGACACAAACAGGACAATATAAGCCCAGTAGATGAAGGCCGATATCCTTAAATAGAAAGCGCCGATATCCACCACCGCCAGGTCCTGGGTAAAAACCTGCATGATGGCCCGGGGGGCGCAAAATACAATGATCATGCTCACCGTGGTAACCAGAATGCCGTACAACAGGGCCTTGTGGTAGGCGTCGCGGCAGCGGTCATAATGGCCCGCGCCATTGTTCTGACCCACCAGGGTCAAGGTGGCGGTGGTCAGGCCCATGATGGGCAACAGGGCGATCTGGTCCACCCGGGTGGCAATGCCGTAGGCTGCCACGGCGGTCTGGCCGAACCTGCTGAGAAACCAGGTGATGATGAAAATACCGATGGCGATGGTCATGGTGTTCAAACTGGCCGGAAACCCCTGGGCGGCGATATCTCTAAAAAACCGACCACGCGGTACGAACATACCCCAGCAGTCCTTGCAGAACAATCCGGACCGGATTACACGCACCCCCATGAACACGGCGCTGAGCAGCTGTATGAAAATGGTGGCCCAGGCCACACCCGCCAAACCAAGAGCCGGCAGACCCAACCCGCCGTAGATGAACCATGGATCTAGCACAAGGTTGAGGAAAAACCCTATGATCAGCACGTTGCGGAATGACTTGGTGTCGCCCTGGGCGGTCAGAATGGCATTCAGTACGAAAGTCAGGGAAAAAAACACCAGGCCGTAAAAAATAATGTTGATGTAGGAAAGCGAAATAGCCAGATAGGTGCCGTCCGCGCCCAGAACTCTGAACAAAAACGGGGCCGAAAAAAGACCCAGCACCATCAACAGCATGGACAGTATAATGGTGAAGGACACGGACTGGACCGCATAAAGCCGGGCTTCCTCCTCATCACCGGCACCCAGGGCATTGGCGATCAGGGCTGTTGTCCCGGTACTGATGCCGAACCCAATGGCCAGAATCACGAAAAACACCGGGAAGGACAACGACAGGGCGGCAATGGCCTCGGTGGATATCAACCCGCTGAAGTAGGTGTCCACCACATTGTACATGGTGTTGAAAAACATGCCGATGCTGGCGGGGATGGCCAACTGGGCAATCAACCCGGGAATCGGTTTGGTAGTCAGTCCGTTGTCTTTTTGCATATGTTTCCGGTCTTGCTTGACCCTATGGTTGCAGATACAACCTTAGGGATTAGATTTAGATTATATATTCTTAAAAAATGCCGATCATATTATCCCACAACCACAGGTTGGGCTGTATCTATTCTACAAGATAGGATATACAACATAGCCATGCAAGCAAAGCTATGCATCTGGTGTAGCTGTGTCAAATTAACCCAAAGGAGTTATCATCCAGTCCTTCATCTCTGAATATTGCCCGCACTGCGGGGTTGAAGTCGAGTGGCGTTCGGCTCTGTTTGCCCGGAACACCATCGGTCCTGAAAAGGAAAAATGCCCGCACTGCAATGAAGATTATGTTACCGGGCGCAAGGAGTGGACAAATATGTCCGCAGCGGAGCGCCACGATTATTACAGGAGAACAGCGCTCAGGTGCCTGGCCGCATTTGTATTCTGGGTCATGGGCGTGATGCTGGCGGCCTTCATGGTCACCGGCGCCATGTTCAGCCCCATGGGCCAGAAAGCCATGCTGGTCAGCCTGGCCATCAGTGTCACGGGTGGTCTGGCAATAGCCGCGCGCGTATTCCAGTTGGCCCGGCGTAACATTACATTATCTCTGGAAATCGATAATCAACCCTGAGGATACATGCCGTGCCTGAATTACCGGAAGTACAAACCGTGGTGGACAACCTGAATGCCCTTGGTATTGCCGGAAGCACCATAACCAGAGCAAGTGTTCATTGGCCTAAAACGGTTGCCGGCATGTCCCCTGCTCGATTCCGCAATCAGATCAAGGGCCTCGTCATCCGAGAATGCTCAAGAAGGGGAAAATACATCGTGGTGCGGTTGTCTGAGGGCTGGACCTTGCTGATCCACTT
Organism: Desulfobacterales bacterium; assembly: GCA_029940035.1. Taxonomy (GTDB): domain Bacteria; phylum Desulfobacterota; class Desulfobacteria; order Desulfobacterales; family B30-G6; genus JAJDNW01. The sequence goes on along the minus strand of JAOZRT010000133.1, from coordinate 1,341 downwards.
GCGCATGACCGGACGGTTGAACTGGGCGGCCAGGGGTACCAAACGAGGCAAGCACGAGCATGTGGTCCTCCAGGTGGGCCAGGCAAAAGAACTGCGTTTCCACGACACGCGCAAGTTCGGCCGCTTCACCCTGACCCAGGCAGCGCAAACGATTCTAGGCAAGATCGGCCCCGAACCCCTTGAAAGAAGCTTTACCCGGAAGCGGTTGCACCATATGCTGCAGGGCAAACAGCGTCAGATGAAACCCTTGCTGCTGGACCAGGCCTTCATCGCCGGACTAGGCAATATCTACGTTGACGAAGCCCTGTGGGAAGCCAGCATCCACCCCCAGCGGATCAGTTCATCGCTTATTGAAAAAGAAATTGCCGCCTTGCACAAGGCTATACAGCTTGTTCTCAGGCAGGGGCTCAAAAACATGGGAACGTCCCTGGGGACCGGCAAGGGCAATTTCTATTCCGTGGCCGGGCGCAAGGGGCGCAATGCGGATGAGCTCAAGGTGTTTCGCCGCATTGGTGAAGCCTGCCCGCGCTGCGGCGCTGTCATCGAACGCCTGACCGTGGCCCAGCGTGGCAGCCATATATGCCCTGCATGCCAACCCTCTCCCAACGCTGTATAATCAACATAGCAATTAGATTGTATTCCATTCTAATTCCCATTATCATAGCGTGGAGGATCAGGAGGTTTCAATTGGAAATGAACCCCATCGGCGTTATACGCACACCATTTAAAACCAAGAAAGAATGCCCCATCCAACCGGTATATGCAAAAGAGGCTGCCGGACGGGTGGAGGTCTTTCCCGAATTTGCTCCAGGCCTGAAAGATATCGACACCTTCTCCCACATCTACCTGCTATACGCCTTGGACCGTGCCGGACGGATTGAAATGATCAGAGCGACATTTCTGGATGATGACCCCCACGGCATCTATGCCTCCAGGCACCCGTGCCGGCCCAATGGCATCGGCCTTTCAATCGTTGCGCTCGTTGGTGTTGAACATGCAGGCATTGAAGGTACAGCGCTTATGGTCCAGGGCATCGATGTCCTGGATAAAACCCCCTTGCTGGATATCAAGCCCTATATACCGAAGTTCGACTGCTTTCCCGACGCGTCCGAGGGGTGGACGGTTGACAAGGCCTGGAAAGGGAAGCCATCGGGCAGGGAATAGCCAGAGGTCAGAGCCAAAGGCGGAAGATCGGAACATCAGAAGGTAAGAGGGTAAGAACGTGGTCGGTGGTCAGTGGTCAGATCGTATGAACGTCCAACATCGAACCTTTGGCCCGTTGCGCATGGCTGAATGCCCAGAAAAACTGAATTCAATACGCTGACAAACCACATTCGACGT
>JAOZRT010000013.1 GCA_029940035.1 Desulfobacterales bacterium | reverse complement strand
AACGTCAGAAGGGAAGACGAAGCCCATATTCCGGTTGACGACCGCAACAAGATTTTTATAAGCTAACGGGACCCTGGAAACATGTTTCAAAACGGCTTATTCAGGTAAACCGCCAACAAGGAAACGGATATGCACAGAGCGATTATCTACATCATCCCGGCCCTGCTCTTTTTTTTAGCGCATGGTGCCCTGGCCAAAACGCTCTACACGTGGACGGATAAAGATGGTGTTGTCCATATTACCGAATCCAAACCGCCGGCCGAAGCCCAACAAACCGACAAGCTTACCTACAAGGCCAAGCCCAAAAAAGAAACCCCGCAGATCGAAAAACACAAAACCAACCAGCAGAGAGCCCTGATGCTGGAATACGATGCCCGCCGAAAGGCACAACGGTTAAGGCACGAGGCGGACAAAGCCAAAAAAGAGATGGATGCGACCGTTGATGAAGCCAACCAGATGAAAACGGAAACAGATGAGTATATTCGCATGTGGGGCGTCAGGGCCCGGTACCGAAAAAGCATCAAAGCCAAAATCGATCGCAAGAAGGATGCCACAAACCAAGCTGTTGCCGAATCTGAACGCCTGGTAAAAATTGCCACCGAGGCCGAAGCCAAAGCACAGGAAGCGGAAAAGGAACTCAACGATCTGGAGCAGCTTTCCCGTGAATCAAGCGACTATACCCGTAATCTGGAGAATGATTGACATCCAAAACCTGATGATTAATTTTTCTTCAGACTGATATCATTTTACACAAAAGAACTTACTACCAACCGAAAGGATGTCCTAAATGAAAACACTGATGAAAAACAATACGCTCCTTATGATCGGCATGCTCCTGCTGGCCGTTGTCACTGGTTGTGCGGGAATGAATGCCGGCGCCACTCCGGCCGGTACCTCACCGGTTATGGACCGCGTCGTCCAAAATGGCGAGCTTGTCGTCGGCACCGCCGGTAGCATGCCGCCCCTCAACATGACCACCAAAGACGGACAGGTGGTGGGCATCGAGCCCGACATTGCCCGCTATATTGCGAGTGCCATGGGGGTTAAATTGAGAATCGAAACCATGCCCTTTGCCGAACTGCTGCCGGCCCTTGAATCAGGCAAGGTGGACATGGTGCTGTCCAACATGACCATCACCCCCAAAAGAAACCTGAGCGCCGCATTTGTCGGCCCCTATTTTGTTTCCGGTAAAGCCTTCTTGACCAAGCTGGAAACCATTGCCCTGGCAAGAGAAGCCGATGACGTGAACAGCACTGAAATTACTCTCGCCACCCTCAAAGATTCAACCAGTCAGTATTTTGTCCAGGAGGCTATTCCTGACGCGAAACTCATCACCACCGAGGACTACGATAGTGCCGTAGAACTGGTGCGTTCCGGGAAAGCCCACGCCATGGTCGCCGATTACCCCATCTGCATAGTCTCTGTTTACCGATATCCGGATGAAGGTCTGCTGTCGGTCGTGACGCCTTTGACATACGAACCTATCGGCATTGCCGTTCCGGCTAATGATCCTTTGCTGGTCAACTGGCTGGATAATTTTATGAATACCATGAAGATGAGCGGCAACCTGGAAAGTATTACGGATTACTGGCTTGGAAATGCTTCCTGGCTCGACAACCTCGAAGAATAAAATCGTGTTCCACGATTTTATGTGACGCGACTGCGTCGCTATCAATCATAAAAAGCTTTCTGCCTTCGGGCAGGAAGCTTTTTATGGTTCTTCCCCAAAAGAGTTAGCACTAAACCTTTTCAGCCTATCACTCGACCCCTTGAAACCTGGACCCTTTGAATCCTATATATATTTATTCAATCAAAAGAATCGATATTTTTTCAAATCGCCAAACTATTCGGAGCTGGCATCTACCTTGGTTTTCTCACCCGCCTCGGATCTCAACAGCCAGTTTTTGATGACGGTGTTGATGAGGGTGGCCAGGGGAATGGCAAAAAATACCCCCCACACCCCCCACACCCCTCCGAACAGAAGCAGGGCAATAATAATGGCCACCGGGTGGAGATTAACCACGCCCGAGAGCAACAGGGGTGCGAGAATATTGCCGTCAAAAAGCTGTATGGCTGCATAAGCAATCAGGGCATAGAGCATATCAGCCCCCCAGCCCCACTGGAAATAGGCGATCAGCGCCACTGGCAGAAACATCACCGTGACACCGATGTAAGGCAGAATAACGGAGAGCCCCACAAAAAATGAAAGCAACAGGCTGAACTGCATGCCCATCAGCTTGAAAACTGCGTAGCTTATGCCCCAGAGAATCAGAATCTCCCAGCCTTTCCCGCGGATGTAGTTGGCAATCTGCTTGTTCACCTCGAACCAGACCGTGGTGGTCAGATCAAGGTTGTCAGGTAAAAGCAGCTTGGTCCATTCCAGGATCCGATCTTTGTCCTTCAGGAAAAAAAAGACCAGAAACGGTACCAGGATGAGGTAGACGACCCAGGTGAAGATCCCCATGACCGACGCCAGGGAAAGGGAAAGCAGCCGCCTGGCCAGGGATGTCATCCCTGAACTGATGGCATCAAATATCTGCTGTACCTGGTCCCCTGATATGAAGTCAGGGTATTTTTCCGGCAGCAGCATCAACTGCTTCTGACCATCGATCAACATGGTCGGCAGTTGCTGCAACAACTGGCTGATCTGACGGGACAGCAGGGGGAACAGCCAGATAACCAAAACAAACATGCCGGTTATGAATGAGAGAAAAACAATTACAACCGCCACTATGCGGGGCGCTTTCCATCGGTGGAGGTAACCGACCATGCCCTCCAGCAGGTAGGCGATCACGATGCTGGCAAAAACCGGCATGAGAACCTCCCCCAGCAGAAAAATGATCGCAAACCCCAGCAGCAGCATCAACCCCAGGATAATCATCTGGGGGTCTGAAAAATACCGTTTTGTCCAGTCTTTAAATATCTGCAACATAATTCATAACCTTCAGTTCAAGGAGTTTGATTGGATTGAATATAGTTCAATATCTCGTGCCCGATTTTTTCATCCGTATGCTTTTCCTTCATCTGCCTTGCTACGCTTTCCGCTTCCCTCCAGCGTTTCTGCTTTATGAAAAAATCGGCAAGTGCGTACAAGAAGTCCAAATTGTCGGGTTCAAGACGGACAGCACGCTTCAAGGATGCTTCGGCCGCCTGCGTCCTATTCAGGTACTGCAGCAGAAGACCTAGGTTGTAATGCACACGGGCCCTTTCGGGCATGCCCTCCGCGGCCCTGGCCAGATAAACGGCCGCGCCCGCGTAATCCTTGTTCTCTGCCAGAAGAAGGCCCAGCGAGTAGGAGGCTTCGTGAAATTCCGGATTGGCCGCCACGACCTCACGGAACAGCTTTTCAGCCGCTTTGTTGTTGCCTTCTCCGTTGTAGAGCATGGCAAGATTGACCTTAGCCGGTAAAAACGCATCATCGATCCGGACGGCCCTTAAATAATGGGCTTCTGCCTCGCGCACATTTCCCATGGAACGATACATATTTCCCAGGTTGTGCCCTGCGGATGCAAAATCCAGGGAATAGTGCATGGCTGCCTTGTACTCCTTCAGGGCCGCGGCATAGGCCTTTTCGTGGGATCTGGTTTTCAATCGGCCCGACATGGGAACCAGATTGGCGGCGGCTTCCATGCGTACACCCTTTACGGGATCATATAATAGCGGTGCAAGCAACTTTTCAGTCATCTCCAGGTCCGGGGATGTGTAGTGCCGCAAAGCCGTGTGGCGAATCAACGACTCTTCGTCATCCAGAGCGCGCCTGAACGTCAGGTCCCTCATTTCTCCCTGATAAGGACTCAACAACGAAAGCGCGGTTGACCTGACAATCGCGGGGAACAAAGCGTCATGGGCAATTCTGACAAGGCCATCCATAGCTTCAGGCTCCCCTGTGCGGGCGTTTGCAAACACAGTTCCATAATGCGGCCGGCGGCGGATGCCGTACCACTTGGTGATGTATTCTTCGGCCCACTGGTCGGTCTTGTCACTGTGGCACTGGGTGCAGGCATTGGGGGTTTCGAACTGCATGCTCAAGTCCGGCCGGGGAATCCTTAAGCTGTGGTCAAAACGAAAGTCAATGCCCATGTAATATCTTCCCGGCATGTGGCAATTTTTGCATTGGGCGCCTGTCCCCACGTCTATAACCTCGCCGTCGATATGGATAGGCTCGCCCTTTTCTCCGGCTTTTTTGTGAAAGTGGTGGTCGCGCGTGTCGTAAATGTCGCTGCGGTGACACTGGAGGCACAACCGATTGCCATCCAGCAACGGCCTGCAGGCATGGACGTCATGGCAGTCGCTGCAGCGAACTTCCTTGCTGTACATCTTGCTCTGGGTAAAGGAACCATAGACGTAAACCTCGTCCAATATCTGGCCATCTGCGTAATAAAGAGCGGTGTTGAGCAGTTGGGGAACCATGCTTTCCAAAAAATCGTTGTACTGGTGGTTGAAATCTCCCAACTGCGACCGTCGCGCGTGGCACCGGGCACACAAAATCACCTGTTCTTCGGTGTCCATTTCGGCCGTGTCCACCACCAGGTCATAATTTGTCGCTGTTTGCGAGCGGGCCATGGGAGGGGCGTCAGCCCAGACCGCATGCCTGGACCCGGGGCCATGGCAGGCCTCACAGCTGACATTTATTTCCGCCCAGGTTGTCTGGTAGGTATCTTTATCCGGATCGTAGCCTTTCTTTAAATTCGTGGAATGGCATTCGGCGCACATGCCGTTCCAGTTCTGGGCATTGTTGGTCCAGTACAGCCAGTCTTCAGGCAGAAGTTTCCCATCCGGATAAAGATGGTACCACTTCTTTTTCTCAACATCCCAGGCGATGGGCAGGCACTGGAGCCGGCCGCCGGGGAACGGAACCAGGTACTGCTGCAGCGGCCGGAAACCAAAGGTGTATTTGATTTCAAAATCACCTTTTTCCCCGCCCGGCCCCTCGGTGTTGACAAAAAAGCGGTTCTCCTTTCTGAAAAATCGGGAGGCCACCCCCTTGTGAGTAAAGGTAGTGTTGTTGAAGTCACCCAGCACACTGGTTTCATCAGCTATGGCCATGGCCTTGTCATGATCCGAGCCCTGCCACTTTTTATGTTCCTCCCGGTGGCATTCAATGCACCTGTCCCGCCCCACAAACGCGGCCACGGCCCTGCTGTCCGGCAATGCCTCCCCTCCGGGCACAAGCCGTTGTTTCAGCACAAAGAGCGGCATTGAAAGGACAATGACCAGGGTGGCAAGGATGCCTGTGATTTTCCAGTTTTGCATATATGTATACTTCGGTCGAGCCGTGTTGAAATATGTTTTCTTCCTTTTCCCATTCCCAAGGAAGAAAGATCAGAGGGGCAAAGCTGGTAGCTGATAGCATGCTATGAGCTATGTCCTACCAGCTATGAGCTCATTTTTTATTTCGCTCGAACCCTCGGCCCCTTGAATCCTGTAATGTCAAACCGCTGTCACCTGGTCGTCACTGAAACGCTGGCGCTTGATTCTCTTCCCCGTGTCGACCTTTACAATATTGTTCTCAATGATAATGCGGTGGTAATCCAGTGCCCGGGGCGCCGGTTTGCTGATGACGTCCCCCGCCAGGTTGAAGGCGGAAGCATGGCAGGGGCACTCAAAATGGCTTTTCTTCTCATCCCAGATTACCGTACAGCCCAGATGTGTGCATTTGCGCGACAGCGCCATGAAGCCACCGCTCTTAAGCCTTGCCAGATAAAAGTGGCCGCGTTGGAAGGCGGTTACGGTGTTGACCTGGAAATCTGATGTGGGGCCGCAGGTAACCAGGCCGCCGTACCCCTCCTTTTGCGATGCCTTCTTTCCCGGCCGGATAAAAGCGACGACCAGCCCTATCAATTCTGCAATGGCCAGTGCGCCCAGGGCCCACCAGAGCATATTCAGGAATCCCCGCCGGGGAGTCACCGGCCGTGCTTCTGTTTCCTTTGGCTTTTTTTGCTGTTTCATTTTAATAATGGATCATTTCCGGTTTTATAGGTTTCGTTATCCGCTCCGTGGCCGTCAGACTTGCAAAACACATCATCCCCAGGGCCAGGCCAGGGCCATGTTCACCCCCCGAAGCCATAAACAGGTAATCGTCAAAACCACATACCCTGTCATTACAAATATGTAGATGCTCTGAATCATTTCATTGCTGTCGGCCGCATAGCGCCGTTGCAGAAAAATCATGAAAATAGCCACTACCCCTGAAAAAACCGCAATGGGCAACACGCCACTGACAATGACCGACGGAAGCGCGGGCAGGGCGTTCGTCAGGTCAAAAAGAAATGCATCGCCGAGTATTCCAGCCGCACTGAAAATAACAGCCGCCACTGCCGACGTGATTCCCATGCGGCGGCCTTTTGCCGAATAAAACCAGACACCGCCCGCCGGGGATGCGTCGTTCAGATAGGGCAGCGCCAAAAGTCCCCCCAACATCAACAGCGGTATGACCAGCACAGCAAAAAAAGGGTGAACATGCAGCAACATTTCCTGCATGCCGATAAAAAACCAGGGCGCCTTGGCAGGATTGGGGCTGAGGCCGGGGTTGGCCTTCATTTCCAAAGGTGCGTTGAACATGGCCGAAAAAATCAGCACAAACGCCACTGCCGCGAGGGCGGTCACCAGCTCTTTGAGCAGCAAATCCGGAAATACGGGGGTGGATGCCCCTTGTGCTTCTTCCGTTGCCGGCATCATAGGCACCACCACACCCCCGGCCTTTCTCACGCGCCAGAAATGAAACATCATCACCAGAAAAATGCCCATAGGTAAAAACGCGGTGTGTACGGCAAAAAACAACAACAGGGACGACGGCCCGATCTCCGGACCGCCCCTTATGACCGTCTGCAGCCAGCCGCCGAAAAGGGGAACATAGTCGAGCATGCCGGTACTGATGGTGATGGCCCAGTAGGCCAACTGGTCCCATGGCAGAAGGTAGCCGGTAAAATTGGAGGCCAGCACCAACAGGAAGAGCACCAGCCCGACAACCCAGTTAAACTGGCGGGGGTGGCGAAAACCGCCGGTGAAAAAAACGCGCTGCATGTGCAGGAACAAAACAATGGCCAGGAAGTTGGCGCTCCAGTGGTGAATATTGCGGACCCACAGGCCGAAGTGTACGTCCCTTTGGATCGTCAGAATGGAATCATACGCCATGTCCGGAAAGGGTTTATACGCCAGTTTCAGCATCAGCCCGGTGCTGAAAAGGAGCAAAACCAGAACAAGGGCGATACCGCCCAGGCCCCAGGTCTGGGTGAATCTGGCGGCTGCATGGGGAACCCTGCGGGGACGAAAATGGAAAACCAGCGTCCCCGGCAGAAATTTCCTCTTTTTCCCCGCCTTAGCAGCCTGCTCCGAATTCCTTGTAATTGAGAGGCCTATACGGGATATCAGCAGGTTGGTCTTCGATGGCGGTTTTTTTATTTCCATACTCGATAACAAATTGTTATTTATAAAAATTTGTAATATATAAGCCCGGTACGGTCAAGAAGAGAATACAGGACAATGGTATGAAAAGAAAAGAAAAAATTTTATTGCTCTATCCAGGAGAATTTTATTCCAAGGGATGGGGCCGCTTTATTCATCTAAAACCGCACATGGTTTATATCTATACCTATCTCAAGCAATTTTTCGATGTTATTGTCGTGGATCTCGAAAATGAATTCTCTCGCCCGGAAACATCCGAGGAACTGTCCGCTTTCAAGGCCAACGGACTGAAGCGTATTCTCGACCTTGAGGCTGATCTTGTCGCCCTATCGTGCTGGTCGAGCCTGAACTACCTCTCCTCTGTTTATTTTGCCGAAAAACTCAAACAGCACCGCCCGGAAACGACCATTGTCGTCGGTGGATACCATCCCACTTTCATGCCCGGGGATTTTACCTATCCCGGCAGCCCTTTTGATCACGTTGTAACAGGTGAAATACAAAATATTTTTCAAGCAATTCATAAGGCGTTTTTCAAGGAAATCGACACCTATCGAATTATTCCCGATTTTCGTACCTATCCCTATTTCGACAACCAGAGAACCCTGGGGATCTTTCTCGGGGCCGGCTGCCCGTTCAACTGCCGTTATTGCATGGAGTACAAAAAAAAGTGGAGCAGCCTGCCCGTGGATGACGCCGTCGCTTTGATCAAAGGGCTGGCCCATGAAATGAACCCGCGCTACTTTACCATATTCGACGCCTGCTTCGGTTTGAACAAGAAATGGCGCAAAGCCTTTTTATCCGCCCTGGCCCGGGCTGACCTGAACTGCTACTTCTGGCTGGAAACACGTGTGGATGTCATCGATGAAGATGACCTGGAACTGATGTCCAGGCTCAAGATCAAAATCGATTTTGGTATTGACTCTTTTTCAGCATCCATGCTTAAGATCATGAATAAAACACTTGATCCGAATGCCTTTCTGAAAAAGTTTGTCAGGATTTCATCCATCTGCAATCAGCTCGGCATTCTCCATGATGTGTATCTGATTTTTGACCATCCCGGTGAAACACGGGAAACCTATGCAGAGTTCAGGCAATTTTTCCAGGATGTGGTGACACCGCAGCTGGAAGGCGGGCATCTCAGGGTAAAGTACCAGCGTTTTGCCTTTTACCCGGGCAACTATATTTTCAACCACCAGGAGTTGTTTACAAGGAAGTACGGTTTCAAGGCCAATGCTCCGGCATGGTGGAAACAGGAGGGAAACCACTATTTACGCTCCCGGGATGTGGTGCCGTCCATCGATGAAAACGGCCGGCCCTTTCACGTCCCATTGAAAGAGGCCTCCAAAATGGTGAAGGCCTTCAACAAAAAGGCAAAACAGGAAGCATTGTGGAAAAGGCTGCACGCCTTTGATTTATAATAAAATCGTGTGCCACGCTTTTATGAAACGCGACTGCGCCGCTACCTTACAGAAGTATAAAATTTCGGTCGCCATGGCAAGCGGCGGGAATAATAAAATAAAGCATACATTCATATAGGAATAAAAGATGACTAAAGATAATTCAAAGCAGAAAAATACGGATGTAACGCCGCCACCCAACTTCATTCGCAACATCATCAAGGAAGACGAAGCCTCCGGTAAATTCGGCGGCAGGGTTGCCACCCGCTTCCCGCCTGAGCCCAATGGCTATCTCCATATCGGCCACGCCAAATCCATCTGCCTCAATTTCGGCCTTGCCGCTGAAAACAACGGCACCTGCAACCTCAGGTTCGATGACACCAATCCGACCAAGGAGAGCGTGGAATATGTGGAGTCGATTCAGGAAGACGTGCGCTGGCTGGGCTTTGACTGGAAAGACCGCTTGTTTTTCGCCTCCGACTACTTTGAAGAACTCTATGATTTCGCCGTCCAACTGATCGAAAAGGGAAAGGCTTATGTCGACAGCCTCTGTGCCGATGACATCCGGGCTTACCGGGGAACCCTGACCCAGCCCGGACAGGAAAGCCCTTTTCGCAACCGGCCTGTGGAAGAAAACATGGATCTCTTTACCCGTATGCGGGCAGGGGAGTTCGAGGAGGGCGCCCACGTCCTTCGGGCTAAGATCGATATGGCCCACCCCAACCTTTTACTGCGCGACCCGACCCTCTACCGGATCCGCAAAGCGTCCCACCACCGGACCGGCGACAAATGGTGCATTTACCCCATGTACGATTTCACCCACTGCCTGTCTGACTCTCTGGAAGGTATCACGCATTCCGTCTGCACCCTGGAATTTGAAAACAACCGGCAGCTCTACGACTGGGTCCTGGATGAGCTCGAAGTCTATCACCCCCAGCAGATCGAGTTTGCGCGCCTCAACCTCACGTACACCGTGTTGAGCAAGCGCAAACTGATTCAGCTGGTCGAGGAGGGACACGTTACCGGCTGGGACGACCCGCGCATGCCGACTATTTCAGGAATGCGCCGCCGGGGCTACACACCGGACACCATTCGCAACTTTTGCGAGCGTATCGGCGTGGCCAAGCGGGGCAGCACGGTTGACATGGCCCTGCTGGAATACACCCTAAGGGAAGACCTCAACAAAAGAGCCTGGCGGGTCATGGGAGTTCTGCGGCCGCTGCGGGTGATCATCGACAACTACCCGGAAGGGCAGGTCGAAGAACTCGAGGCTGAAAACAGTCCTGAAGATCCAAGCCTGGGCAAACGGAAACTGCCGTTTTCAAGGGAGCTCTTTGTCGAACACGATGACTTTATGGAGGATGCCCCCAGAAAATTTTTCCGCCTCTCCCCCGGGCGTGAAGTCCGGCTGAAGCACGCCTACTACATCACCTGCGTCAGCGTGGTCAAGGACGACCGGACCGACGAAGTTATCGAACTTCATTGCACCTATGACCCTGCCACGCACGGCGGGTGGTCCGATGATGGACGGAAGGTAAAAGGAACCCTGCACTGGGTTTCGGCCGCCCATGCCGTCCGGGCGGAAGTGCACCTCTATGACCACCTTTTTACCCGGGAAAACCCCGCAGATGAAAAAGAGGGCCTAGGCTTCAAGGACTACCTGAATCCCGACTCCCTGGCAACGCTGTCCGACTGCATGCTCGAGCCATCACTTAAAGACGCCCGACCGGACCTCTTTTATCAGTTTCTGCGACAGGGTTATTTCTGCCTTGACCAACAGAACAGCACCGATAACCGGCCGGTGTTCAACCGCACGATAACCCTGCGGGACACCTGGGCTAAGATCAATAAGAAAAAGAAATAACCAATATCCAATAACGGATTATCAATGTCCAAGTTATGGCAATCAGCATTCAGTGCAAAGAAAGCAGGGATAAATCCCTGCACTACGAAGCGTTTGGCGTAGAATTACTTTGTAGTCATCAAATGTAAAAGATGGCCTTAGCAGGGTTCAAGGAGTCAAGGGGCCAAGTGATAAAAATAGCTGTCGGCTCTTTCCTGATAACAGCTAAAAGCTTATAGCAAAGAGCGATCACTTGAACCCTCGAACCCTGGAATCCTTGGCCCCTTTATCAAAACCTGATTTAGAATGTTTCGTTGATAGATATTGTCAACACACAAAATAGGATGACGAGGTAAACCATACATGACCCCCTACGACCTGGCAAAAACACTGCACCGGGAACTGTCGCCTTTTGCCCCCCGGCTTTCAGCCGCGCTCAATCGCGCCCTGCTGGAAATCGGCGAGGGATCGATTCTGGTGGGGCTGGGACCCGGAACCAACGAGAACGACAACGTCACTTTTCAGGAGAGCGAAACAATCAGCACCCGTGGCGATGATCCATCCCATATCATTTCCACAATAATGCAAGTGCTGAACATCCTCGAAAACAACTCTTCCTGGAATGTTTTGATCGATAAAAAGCCGGGCTCCGGCAAGGAAACCATGGAATTGATGTACACCCTTTACAGGGAGAAAAAGGGCATTCAATGATAAAGACAAGAGCGGTAAACATCATTTTAGTTCTGGTAATCGTTTTGTTGGCAGGACCTGCAGCCGTCAGCGGTGACCGGTTGGACGCCATTAGCGTACCGGTGGGAACCCTCGTGCTCCACCCGCCTTCCGGTATTGTAGCGGTGCGTTCAGCCGTGGCCTTTCCCCATTCCTTGCACTTTACCTATGCCTGCAACCAGTGCCACCACAAATGGAACGGCCTGACCCAGGTTAAAACCTGCATGGCAGCAGGCTGCCACGACGCCCTCGACCCGCCGAAAACAAGCGAAAAAGCATTGGCCTACGACATGGAGGCCATGCCGTACTTCAAGTACGCCTTTCACAAGCGCTGCATCGGCTGTCACAAAGAGATCCGGACGATCAATCACGCCAAGGAAAAAAGCATCTTTGGACCCGGAGGGAAGGTGTCGAATTTAGGTCCGGTGGGGTGTGTGGGGTGTCATGAAAGAGAATAGAAGCTGATCTAAAAAATATCTTTTTCAGATAGCTTCCAACCTGGCTCTTAATGCATCGCGCATAGTTGCAGCAGCCAAGAGCTATGAGCTATCAGCTAAATAGTATCCCCACGTAACCCACAAAACTGTCGCCCGGATGTTTGTCATAGCTGGTGGCGTACGCCACTTCTTCGGCACGGGTGGCGCCCAACGCCCTGCTGGCGGCTATGGCCGTGGCTGCAGCGCCGGCACAGCAGGCATTTTGGTTGGTCATCCCTTCCCGGATCACTGCTCCGGTATCCATGGACAGCATCGCATCTACAACCCGGCGATCATTATCAGTTGTCACCCACTCAACAGCGGAAGATCCTGAGCCCATGGGGGAATAGCCATAATTAACGCCATAATGGGTAAGGTCGGTAGAGCCAATGATCCGGGCTTTCAGGCCGAGAGCGGATATTATTTCCACCACAGCCACGCCGATGTCCAGGGATGATTCCGCAGGGGGAAGGCCCAGGGGTAAGATTTTTGTATCTTTGAAAAAATACTTTATAAAGGGAAGCTGCAGCTCGATGGTATTATCCTGGGTGTGGCGCTGCGCGGTTTCCACTTGAAAGCTGAAGGCCGCATTCAATTGGCGGGCCACGTCCGTTTCAATAGCGAGGTTGCCAAAAGGGGTTTCCCATGCCCCTTCGGTCATGATGTAGCCGGGGGATTCCGGATGGAGATGCATGCCGAACACGACCACCACATCCGGGGGAGGACCGCTGCTCAGCCCGTGAATGACCCGACAGGCAATCTCTCCTGAAAAATACCAGCCGGCATGCGGGACGATTCCGCCGACACAAGGTATTGCAGGCGGGCTTGCCTTTTTTGTGTAGCGCCGTATATCGGTTTCACATTCTACAGCACTGTCTGGATACCAGCTTCCGGCAAACGCCGCTTTTCTGACGTCCATGGGAAATCCCTCCTAATACCTAATTATGGAGATGTTCCGCGGGCGGTTTCAGCAGGGGTGAATCCTGGCACTGCGCATCAAGCGATAGTGGAAAGCCTGCTTAGGCTTGCTGAAGTTTATCGCGGACCTGCCTCTTCAACCAGTCCAGCCAGGGCCCCATGCCCTCTTCGGTTTTGGAGGACATTTCAAACACCGGCATGTCTGGATGAATCTGGCGGATACTCCTGACCGCTTCCCCCACGTCGTAGTCCAGGTAGGGTAAAAGATCCGTCTTGTTCAGGATGGCAATATCGCTCTTGCGAAACATCAGGGGGTACTTCAAAGGCTTGTCCTCACCCTCGGTGACACTGAGGATGACTGCACGTGCGTCCTCGCCAATATCGAACTCTGCCGGACAGACCAGATTGCCCACATTTTCCACAATCAGCAGCTCGATGGCGTCCAGATCGATGCTGCGGGCCGCTTTTTCGATAACATGGGCTGCCAGATGGCAATCGCCTCCGAACTCATCGGTGTTGATCTGGACCACCGGTGCCCCGGACACGGCCAGACGGTCGGCATCATTGGTGGTGCAGATATCACCCACGATCACGGCGCATTTTATTTCCGGCATGATGGTTGCCAGAGATTTTTCCAGGGTTGTGGTTTTCCCCGAACCCGGTGAGCTCATCATGTTGAGGACGAAAACACCGTGCCGGTTGAAAAGTTCCCGGTTTTCATCGGCCATTTTATCGTTGACATCCAGGACGCGCCTCACAACCTTGATCTCACGCCGGCCCGACTTGACGCTGTGAACCTCTGTGTCGCCCCGGGAGTGGGGATGAGAATGGCTGTGGCCGTCCTGATGGTGCCTGGCTAACCGGATTTTATCGTTTTGTATCAGCATGTTGATAATCCTTCCTCAATTGATTCCCGCACTCAGGCCTCGTCGGCAATTTCAATGGATTCTATGTTCAGTTCCCGGCCGGAAAGAATCTCGATTTGACCACTGTCGCACTTTTCACAGTTGAATGCCGGCCCTTCGATGGTCCACTCTGTATCACACGCCTTGCACCTGGCCTTGACCGGTATCTCTTCAATATCCAGTTCGGCGCCTTCCAACGGGGTTTCCTTGGCAGCAATCTCGAAACAGAACCGCAGGCTATCCGCAACCACGGCCGCCAGTTTGCCCACTTTGAGATTCACCCGGGCAACCGCCACATCACCCTCATCCGTAGGAATGGAGGCTGTGGCAATCTCGATAATCTGCATGGCTATGCCCATTTCGTGCATCGGGTACCTTTACTTTTAATGAATGCCTATATTGAATTAATACGATTAAGAGAAGTGTTTAGTGCCCAAAATACCAAATACAAAATACTAAACACTCATTAAAAAACCTTCGCACACAGCTCGCCCAACGTACCCAGGTTCTCGCAAATATGGATGCCGCTTTTTTTCATGGCAGCCAGCTTGCCCTGGGCGGTGCCGCTTTTCCCGCTGATGATGGCACCGGCGTGCCCCATGCGCCTGCCGGGGGGAGCGGTCAGCCCCGCAATAAAGCCCACCACCGGTTTGGTCAGCGTTTTTTCGATAAAGTCCGCGGCCTCTTCCTCGGCAGTGCCACCGATTTCACCCACCATCACAATGCCTTCTGTTTCTCCATCTTTTTCAAAAGCTTCCAGGCAATCGATAAAATTGGTGCCGTTGACCGGGTCTCCGCCGATTCCCAGGCAGGTGGTCTGCCCGATGCCCTGCATGGTCAGTTGGTGGACAACTTCGTAGGTAAGGGTGCCTGAACGGGAAACCACACCAATGGGACCGCCCGGCTTGTGGATGGGGCCCGGCATGATGCCGATCTTGCACTCGCCCGGTGTGATAATGCCCGGACAGTTGGGGCCGATCAAACGCGACGCCTTCCCCTTGAGATAGTTTTTGACCTTCATCATGTCCATCACCGGAATGCCTTCGGTAATCGCCACGATAGTTTCCATGCCCGCGTCGGCAGCTTCCATGATGGCGTCAGCAGCAAACGGCGGCGGCACAAAGATCATGCTGCAGTTGGCCCCGGTGGCAGCGGCCGCCGCTTTCACGGTATTGAATACCGGCACAGCATCCATTTTCTGACCGCCTTTGCCCGGTGTCACACCGGCCACGACTTGGGTTCCATAGGCTATGCACTGCTGCGTGTGAAACTGTCCTTCCCTGCCCGTAATACCCTGCACCAGAAGGCGTGTTTCCTTGTTTACGAAAATGCTCACGATACTTCTCCTGCAATGTCTCTCAATAATTCAAACCACAAAGGCATAAAGCCTACTGCTTTGTAGCGCGGGGATTTATCCCTGCCAAACCTTATGCCGAATTCCGAATGCTCTTTGCTTTAACTTGAAGATTGATCATTCGTTATTGGATATTGGTCAGCGTCGGCGCCAAAATACTAGCTTACCAATTCAGCAACTTTTTGAGCGGCCTCTTTCAGGTCCACGGCGGTGGTGAGATTCAATCCTGACTCAGCCAAAATTCTACGGCCTTCCTCGACATTGGTACCCTCCATACGCACCACCACGGGAACATTGATGCCGGTCTTCCGGGCGGCCTGAACCACCCCTTCCGCCAGCACGTCACACCGCAGGATGCCCCCGAAAATATTGATCAGGATACCCTTCACATTTTCGTCGCTCAGGATGATGCGGAATCCATTTTCCACCATTTCCGCACTGGCTCCGCCACCCACATCAAGAAAGTTGGCCGGCTCGGCACCGGCCAGTTTGATAATATCCATGGTGGCCATGGCCAAACCGGCGCCGTTGACCATGTTGCCCACGTTGCCGTCCAGGTTGATGTAGTTGAGATTGTATTTGGATGCCTCGATCTCCAGCGGATCCTCTTCATTGAGATCACGATATTCCAGGACATCCTTGTGCCGGAACAGGGCATTGTCGTCAATGTTGACCTTGGCATCCAGGGCGATTATGGTCTCTTCGGCCGTGATCACCAATGGATTGATTTCCACCAGGGAACAGTCATAATCCACTGCCATCTTATACAATTTCACCAGCATCTGGTTAAAGGGTTTGATGACGGAAGCCGGCAGATTGAGGCCGAACGCCGCTTCCCGGCAGTGGTACGGGTTGATACCCGCCAACGGATCCACATACACCTTGATGATCTTTTCAGGTGTTTCCTCGGCCACCGTCTCGATATCCATGCCCCCGGCCTCGCTGGCCATGATCACCATCATGGCCGTAGCCCGGTCTGGAATGATGCTCAGGTAAAGCTCTTTGGCGATATTGAGGCCCTGCTCCACGAGAATTTTTTTTACTTCGCGCCCCTGGGGACCGGTTTGATGGGTTACGAGTTGCATGCCGATAATTTCATCAGCAACGGACCTGGTCTCCTGGGCACTGCCGGCCAGTTTTACGCCGCCGCCTTTACCGCGCCCACCCGCATGAATCTGGGCCTTGACCACCACAGGATAGCCACCGAGCGCCTCTGCAGCCGCAACCGCTTCATCAGCGTCGAAGGCCACCCGCCCCTCGGGTACAGGCACACCATATTTACGGAACAGTTCTTTTGCCTGGTATTCGTGGATCTTCATGATCCCGCCACTCCTTTTTTACTTAGCATGATACGTTTCGTTATCAATGAATCCTATTACTCCAACCTGATCACATCTATAATAAAATTAAATCAATCACAAAAACATAAAAGTTGCGTGTTGCATTGGATGAATCTTATTCTGAATGACAGTATTAGTCTCTTCCTGACTTTTGTACGGGCCGGAGACTTTCATAGGCAAGGCGTCTAAGGGTGAAGTCGTAGTGTGTTTTACTTCGAACTCTTAGCAACGCAGCATATGGAAGTCTCCGGCTCGCCCTTTGGGTGAAATTTGATAATTAAAAAAGCCTTAAACCCAATTTATATTTAGTTAAGTTTTATCAAATTTCATACATAAGTCAGGCTCTATCCGATGACCAGCAGCACATCTCCCTTGGCAACCGAGTCGCCGGAGCTGTAGTTGATAGCCTTGATGGTGCCGTCCGTGGGTGCCGGAAGGGCATTTTCCATTTTCATGGCTTCGAGAACCACCACGGTTTCACCTTCATCCACCGCATCCCCCACCTGCTTGGCATAACTGACAACCATGCCGGGCATGGGAGCCAATAGCGGTGTGCCGTCCACAGATGCCGCCTTGGCCTCAGGAGCGGCTTCGGCCTCTTTAGCAGGCTCGGTCGCAGCCGGAGCGGCCGGGGCTGCTGCCGGCGGCGCCATGGGCGCCTGGGGCTGGGGCATTTGGACCGGCATCTGCTGCATGTAGCTGATCACGGGCGACTCACCCTGGGCATCCACACCGACTTCGTAAAAGTCATCTCCCACGAACACGTTGAACGTCCGCAGATTTTCGCTTTTGGCCGGTGCCGCCTGGGCCTGCTTTTCAACCAGAAGGCCGGCCCGGGCTTTGCTGACCAGCTCGTCTTCTGCTTTAACCTGGTCAAAGGTCTTGGCCTTGACCTCTTCAGGGGGCTCTTCCTTGCCGTATTTCCATTTTAGAAACTTCTTTCCGGTAACAGGGTAAATGGCGTACAGGATCGTGTCGTCCAGATCCACGGCAAGCCCTTTGACATCTTCTTCGGCCTGGGGCAGTTCCGCTTCGAGGACTTCTGCCGGCCGGCAGGTAATGGGCTCTTCGCCTCTAGCGTAACCCTTGAGAGCCTTTTTCTGAACTTCCGGGTCAATGGGTACGGCGGTCTTGCCGTACAGCCCGTAGCAGAGGTCCTTTACCTGGTCGGTGATCATCTTGTAACGTTCGTTCTCATCGTCGAACAGGACGTTGTTGACCGTCTGAATACCCACGATCTGGCTGGTGGGCGTAACCAGTGGAATCTGTCCCAGATCCTTCCTGACCCGCGGCAGTTCCTTATAGACTTCGCCGATGCGGTCCAGGGCGTCCATCTGGCGCAGCTGGTTGACCAGGTTCGACAGCATGCCGCCGGGTGTCTGGTGCAGCAGCACGTTAATATCGATGATGGAGACCTTGGAATCGTCCAGCAGGTGCTTGTACTTGGGCATTACGTCTTTTTCAAGGATCTCGTTGATGGCGGCCATCTTCTTAATATCGAATCCCGTGTCGCGGTTGGTGCCCAGAAGGGTCATCACCAGGGGTTCGATGGCAGCATGGGAGGTGCGATAGGCATAAGGCGTCATACAGGTGTCGATGATATCGACGCCTGCTTCAATAGCCTTTAAATGGCTCATGGGCGACATGCCCGACGTAAAATGACTGTGCAGGTGAATGGGGGCCTTGACAGCCGCTTTCAGGGCCTTGACAATAGCATAGGCATCGTAGGGCGCGATGAGGCCGGCCATGTCCTTGATACAGATGCTGTCCGCACCCATGGCTTCGAGGTCCTTGGCCTTCTGCACGTAGTAGTCCAGGTTGTACACCTCGCCCCCCATACGCGGTTCGGTCATGCTGTAGCAGATGCATCCCTGAAAATGCTTGCCGCACGCCTTGATCACGGGCACCACCGTCTCAAAATTGCGGTAGTCGTTCAGGGCGTCGAATGTCCGGAAAATATCCATGCCGTTGGCTGCCGCCCTATCGACAAAAGCCCTGGCCAGATCATCTGCGTAGTTGCGGTACCCCACCAGATTCTGTGCGCGCAGCAGCATGGAAAACGGTGTTTTTTTCATGTAGCGTTTGAGGGTCCGAATCCTCTCCCAGGGATCTTCGTTCAGGAAACGGTGCATGGTGTCAAAGGTGGCGCCGCCCCATGTCTCTGTGGCCCAGAACCCGATCTCATCCATCATTTCCGCAACCGGAATCATGTCCTCGGTCCGTCCACGCGTGGCAAACAGGGACTGGTGGCCGTCACGCAGCGTCAGGTCTTCCACCAATACCGGATTTTCCGCTTTAGGACGATCCTGGTCGTATTCCATGGCTGTCATCTTGACTTGATTGTGATCACTCATTTTTTCGGTTCTCCTCTCCAGATAAAATTGCCGGCGGCAATTTTATTATACGCGGCTGCGCCGCTATTATAATTTTAAACACTTTTTACTTCTAATTTAAATTATCGATAGCCGTGAAAAGCCTTGACCTGCATGAGGTTGCGGTATTGCATCATGGCCTGGCGCCCGCTGATGCCCCACAGTTTTACCGGTGCAGGTGGTGCCTGAACCTGAGCAACAGCAGGTGCCTGCGTAGCCGCAAGGCACATGGCTTCCTCTTCCTCTTTGATGTAGGCCATCACACCCGCAATGGCGGCTATTTTGCTTTTATCTTCCATCCCTTCAACCTCTTTAATTGTATGCATTCTCTTATTTTACGAGATCAGTTGCCATTGGCTCTGATTCCAACTTTAATAATAGTGGCGGCTCGTCCGGCGTAGCTCGAAGAGCGAAGACGGAAGCCGCGTACACTAAATTCGCCTCCGGCGAATTTAGACAGGGATGTTCCCATGCTTCTTGGGCGGCCGCATTTCACGCTTGCTGCACATGATCTCGAGCGCTTCGATCAGCCGCGGGCGGGTTTCGCTGGGCACGAGCACAGCATCGATGTAGCCCCGGTTGGCGGCACAGTACGGGTTTGAGAAAAGCTCGTTGTATTCCTGGATTTTCTCTTCACGTTTGACTTTAGGATCGTCGGCCGCCTTGATTTCCTTACGGTGAATAATGTTGGCCGCCCCGGCCGCTCCCATAACGGCGATTTCAGCGGTCGGCCACGCAAAGGCCATGTCCGCCCCCAGGTCTTTGGAGCACATGGCCAGGTAGCTGCCGCCATAGTCCTTGCGGGTCACCAGCAGGAGCTTGGGCACAGTGGCCTCCGAGTAGCACCACAGCAGCTTGGCTCCATGGCGAATGATCCCCCCCCACTCCTGGTTGCTGCCGGGAAGGTAGCCGGGTACATCCGCAATGGTCAACAGGGGAACATTGAAAGCGTCGCAAAAGCGGATAAACCGGGTGGCTTTGTCGGAAGCATTGATGTCCAGACAGCCGGCCATCTCCTTGGGCTGGTTGGCGATGATGCCGATGCTCCGCCCATTGAGACGCGCGAAACAGGTAACGATATTGCGTGCAAAATGCGCATGCGGTTCAAAAAACTCGCCATTGTCCACGATGGAACGGATAACATCCTTGATATCATAGGACTGGTTGGGACTGTCCGGAATGATGGTGTCAAGGGCCGGATCCACTCGCTGGGGACTGTCTCCGGTATCAACCCCGGGCGGGTCTTCCATGTTGTTGGACGGCAGATAGGAAAGGAGCTTTTTAATCTGATCAAGGGCGTCCTGGTCGCTTTCACAGGCAAACTGGGCAACCCCGCTCTTTTCATTGTGGGCCATGGCACCGCCAAGGTCTTCGAAGGTAATTTCCTCTCCGGTGACGGACTTGATGACCTCCGGCCCGGTGATAAACATGTAGCTGGAATTCTTGACCATGAAGATATAATCGGTCATGGCCGGCGAATACACCGCGCCGCCGGCGGTGGGCCCCATGATAGCCGATATCTGGGGGATGACCCCCGAAGCCAGGGAATTACGGTAAAATATCTGGCCATACCCGGAGAGGGCGTCCACGCCCTCCTGTATGCGTGCCCCGCCGGAGTCGTTCAGGCCGACGAACGGCACCCCTGCCTTCAATGCCAGATCCATGACTTTGCATATTTTTTTGGCGTGCATCTCACCGAGGCTGCCGGCCCTGGCCGTAAAATCCTGGGCAAAGGCGAACACCTGCCGCCCCTCCACCAGACCGTGGCCCGTGACGACCCCATCCGCGGGAATTTCCACATCCTCCATGCCGAAATTCACACAGCGGTGTGTGACAAACATGTCGATTTCCCGGAACGTTCCCGTATCAAACAGCAAGTCCAGGCGCTCACGGGCGGTCAGCTTTCCCTTGTCCTTGTGCTTGGCAACAGCCTTTTCCCCACCCATCTGCCGGATCTTCCGTTCTCTCTCCTTCAGATCCTTGATTTTATCCTCCACGATACCCATGGCTCTTTCCTTTCAATAAAAAATTTGCATGCTTTCCACCTAAACGGCAGTTATCATATTCCGTGATTCTCTGGTTTCATGCAATGCTATTTACCTTCCTGCATGATTTTTTTTGCCAAACTAAAATAATCCTAAAGTGCCTATTGCTTGTCAAGGGAAAAAATCAACTCGTCGGCCGCCGCCGTGGGCGAGACCTCGCCGTTTTCCACGCATTTGGTCATTTTTGGTAACTGCTTGACAATATTTGGATTGCTGAAAAACCGTTCCCTGAGCCCCTCTTCCAGCAACGACCACATCCAGTCCAGGGCCTGCTGCCGGCGCTTGTTTTCCAGAACCCCGCTTTCCAGGTGCAGCCGGCGGTGTTCCAATACCGTTTCCCAGATTTGCAGAATGCCGGGGTTATCGACCGCAAGTGAGCTGCAGGTCATGGCCCTGGGCGCCCATACGGGGGACACGGGTGTCAGGTAATGCAGTGCATTCTCAAATTGCCGGCAGGCCCTTTCGGCCTTTTCCACATTGTCCCCGTCCGCCTTGTTAACGGCAATGGCATCGGCAACCTCCAGAACCCCTTTTTTAATCCCCTGTAGTTCGTCACCGGCTCCGGCAATCATGAGCAGAAGAAAAAAATCCACCATGGATGCCACGGTTGTTTCCGACTGTCCCACCCCCACGGTTTCAACGATCATTACATCATACCCGGCAGCCTCGCACACCAGCATGGTTTCCCTGGTCTTGCGAGCCACCCCCCCGAGTGTCCCGCCGGACGGCGAAGGGCGGATAAACGCGTTTTCAGCCACAGAGAGCTTCTCCATCCTGGTTTTATCCGCCAGTACACTGCCGCCGCTGCGCTTGCTGCTGGGATCCACGGCCAGCACCGCCACACGATACCCTTCATTCACCAGCATCATCCCCAGGCTTTCTATAAACGTGCTTTTGCCGGCACCCGGCACACCGCTGATGCCCAGGCGGATCGCCTTGCCCGTATCCGGCAGCAGACGGTTGATCACCTGCCGAGCCACCGCCTGGTGCTGCCCCAGAGAACTTTCAATCAGGGTAATGGCCTTGGCGATGATGCGCTTGTCCTGTGCCAGGACACCCTCAACATAGTATTGCTCGTCTTTCAGCATCATGCCTTTTTGTCGATTGCGTTCAGGACCTGATTGGCCGCATCCGTCACCACCGTTCCCGGCCCGAATACGCCCACCGCCCCGTTTTTATACAGAAACTCGTAATCGCCCGGCGGGATTACGCCGCCCACCACCACCAGAATGTCGTCGCCGCCCTCTTTTTTCAAATGTTCCACCAGCTGGGGCACCAGGGTCTTGTGACCGGCGGCCAGGCTCGAGGCGCCCACGACATGGACATCGTTTTCCACGGCCATTTTAGCGGCCTCTTCGGGTGTCTGAAACATGGGGCTGATATCCACGTCAAACCCCAGGTCGGCAAAGGCGGTGGCGATGACCTTGATACCGCGGTCGTGGCCGTCCTGCCCCATTTTGGTGACCAGAATCCGGGGCCGCCGCCCCTCTTTTTCCAGGAAGTCGTCTGTTCTCTTGCGCACTGCAGCAAAAATCTCGCTGTCGCCATACTCGGCAGCGTACACGCCCGAAATGCACTGGGTGGTGGCCACAAACCGGTTGAAAACCTTTTCCATGGCATCGGAAATCTCTCCCACTGTAGCCCGTGCACGGACAGCCGGAATACAGGCTTCCAAAAGGTTGGCGCCTGTTTCAGCCGCCCGGGTGAGGTCTGCCAGCGCCTTTTCAACCGCTGCTCCATCCCGGGACGCCTTAATCTGCTCCAGACGCTGGACCTGCTCCTGGCGCACCGCATCTGACACCTCGCGTACATCCTCCAACGGTTCATCTTCGATTTTATACTTGTTGACCCCCACGATCACATCCAGCCCCTGATCGATTCTGGCCTGCTTTTTAGCGGCTGATTCCTCGACGCGCATCTTGGGCATGCCCGTCTCGATGGCCTTGGCCATGCCGCCCATTTCCTCAACTTCATTGATTATCTTGCGGGCTTCTTGGATGATGCCGTCCGTCAGGGCTTCTATATAATAGGAACCGCCCAGGGGATCCGCCACATGGCAAACCTGGGATTCTTCCTGAACAATGATCTGGGTGTTCCTGGCTATCCTGGCGGAAAAATCTGTGGGCAGCCCCACGGCCTCGTCAAACGAGTTGGTGTGCAGGGATTGTGTGCCGCCCAGGGCGGCAGCCAGCGCCTCCAGGGTCGTGCGGATAATGTTGTTGTAGGGGTCCTGCTCCGTGAGGCTCCACCCCGATGTCTGCACATGGGTCCGCAGCATGGTTGACTTGGGGTTTTGAGGGTTAAAGGGGCTGATCAGCTCATGCCACAAAAACCGGGCGGCCCGCAGCATGGCAATCTCCATGAAAAAATTCATCCCCACGCCGAAGAAAAAGGAGAGCCGTGGAGCAAAGGTGTCGATATCAAGCCCGGCCGCCAGGGCAGCCTTGACATATTCAAGCCCGTCCGCCAGGGTAAAAGCCGTCTGCAGCACCGAATTGGCCCCGGCCTCCATCATGTGGTAGCCGCTGATGCTCACCGTGTTGTATTTGGGCATGTTTGCGGAACAATAGCCGATAATATCCGAAACAATGCGCATGGAGGGCTCGGGCGGGTAGATGTAGGTATTGCGCGTAAGGTATTCTTTGAGGATGTCATTCTGTATGGTGCCGGCCAGCTGTTCCTGTTTTATCCCCTGCTCCTCGGCGGCCACGATGTATCCGGCCAGAATGGGCAGCACCGCCCCGTTCATGGTCATGGAGACGGACATCTGATCCAGGGGTATCTGGTCAAAAAGGATTTTCATGTCTTCCACCGAGTCGATGGCCACGCCGGCCTTGCCGATATCGCCCATTACCCTGGGGTGGTCGGAATCATAGCCCCGGTGGGTGGCAAGGTCAAAAGCCACTGAAAGCCCTTTTTGCCCGGCCGCCAGATTTTTTCTGTAAAAGGCGTTGGACGCCTTGGCTGTTGAAAAACCCGCATACTGGCGAATGGTCCATGGCCGCCCCGCATACATGGTCGCCATGGGTCCCCGCACATACGGTGCAAACCCGGGCAGAGAATTTAGGTGTTCAATTTTTTCCAGGTCTTCGGCCGTGTAGAGCGGCTTGACATCAATCCCTTCCGGGGTTTCCCAGTTCAGGGAATCCAGCGGTTTTCCTCTCAGCTGTTTGGTGGCAAGTACTTGCCATTGGTCGATGTTCGTCTGCTTTGACATAATGATTCCTCTTCATGCGTATATTCATTTACTTAAAATCATCACTTTTTTATATCGTTTTAAGTTTGATGCTATGTAGCGCAGGGATTTATCCCTGCCAACCGTGGGCTGATTGCAGGATACCTGCCTAAAACCTAACACGTAAAACTTAAAACGGTTATTCTCTTTCACAAAGTTCCACCAGCACACCGCCGGTGGCCTTGGGGTGCAAAAAGGCGATTCTGGCGCCGCCGGCACCGATGCGGGGCTCCTGATCGATCAGCTTGATGCCTTTCTCCTTCAATTCAGCCAGGGCGGCATCGATGTCTTCCACCCGAAAGGCGACATGCTGGATACCGGTCCCCTTTTTTTCAATGTATTTCGCCACGGGTCCATCGGGTGACGTGGATTCCAGGAGCTCTACCTCGCTTTCGCTGACCGGGAAAAAAGCAGTGGTCACCTTCTGCTCGGCCACGGTTTCAGCGCCTTTAAAATCGAGACCCAGGATATCCGACCAGAATTTCTTGCCGTCGTCGATGCTGTTCACCGCTATACCAAGATGATCGATCTTCAATACTTTCATGAAACGCTCCTTATTAGATTACAAATTCTTATACATAAAACCTCAGAATAGCTAAATGCATTTCCTTACTTTTATAAGCAATGTCGCTGTCATTAGCGCCTGCGGCGCGATATTTATGCCTCCGGCATGTAATTTGGCTTCGCCGCAACTAGCCCCTTCGGGCCGTCATTTGTGCCTGCGGCACGTAATTTGGCTTCGCCGCAACTAACCCCTTCGGGGCGTCATTTGTGCCTCCGGCACGTAATTTGGCTTCGCCGTCATTTGATCCTTCGGATCGTCATTTACGCCTACAGCGTGTCATTAGATTGAGGCCATTCGCCACGAGCAGTCGGTCTATTGGCGCTATTATTTTTTGGATCCTATTGATTTTATATAATTATTCAGCTTTATTCCAAGCGTTTGGGTAAACGTTGAAAGTTCGATATATTCTTTTTCTTCAATCAGTTGCCTTAGATAGGCTTTTTTCAACCAAGTACCGGTTTCATACAATGAACCACGGGCATAATAGCTGAAATTTTTTGCCTCTTTAAAATGGTACCTGCCATATCCTTCACTAATATTGGCCGCTATTGAATCAGCGGATTTCACAAGCTGCTTGCCTATTGTATCCTTCGGAAAATACGCCCATTTATCAACAATCTGCCATATTCTTTCCCCGATCTCCATTGAAAGCTGATAAATCTCTAAATCTTCAAGGTTCATTATGCATTTTCCTCAAAGATAGTTTGCCCACAACTAATGACGTGCCGAAGGCACAAATGACGCGCCGCAGGCGCTAATGACGGTGACAGCCTAATGACACGCCGAAGGCGTAAATGTCACACCGAAGGTGTAAATTACGCACCGGAGGTGCCAATAGCTATCTATACCGCTGCATTACTTTTGCGAATCCAGGCAAAGCATTGACAATGGTTTCATCGTCACAGCAGAAGGCAATCCTGAAATAGCCCGGCCCGGCAAACCCGCTTCCCGGAACCGTCAGGATAAGCTCTTCCTGAAGCGCCTTGGTAAAGGCCACATCGTCTGCAATGGGCGCCTTGGGAAACAGGTAGAACGCGCCGGGGGGGCGAATGAACTCATAACCGCTGGCCGCCAGCCCGTCGCACAACAAATCCCGCTTACGCTTGTATTCATTGATGTCCACACTCAATCCCTGGAGCCTTGCAACGGCCCGCTGCATGATGGCCGGCGCATTCACAAACCCGAGAATCCGGTTGGTGATGGCCATGGCTCCGGCCAGTTCCCCCCGAAATGTGGCCCGGGGGTTCACGGCCACAAAACCGATCCTTTCACCCGGGATGGAAATATCCTTTGAATAGGAGGTGGCGACAATACTCTCCTTGTAGCTTTCAAAAATACTGGGAACCACAACATCGTCGTAAACGATTTTCCGGTAGGGTTCATCCGACACCAGGTAGATAGTGCGTCCCAACGCTTTACTTTTATTCTCCAAGAGGGCCCCCAGACTGTCGAGACTTGCCTTGGAATACACCTGGCCTGTGGGATTGTTGGGCGAATTGATGAGCACGACTTTGGTTTTTTCCGTAATGGCCCCGGCCAGCGCTTCCAGGTCCAGGGAAAAGTCCGGTTTGGTCGGCACGGTCTTGAAGACACCGCCGTGATTTTCGACATAAAACCGGTACTCCACAAAACAGGGCTGCGGGGAAAGAACTTCGTCCTGCGGATCAAGGAGCGCCTTGAAAATGACATTCAAAGCACCGGCTGCACCGCAGGTCATCAGCACATCCTCTCCGCTTATATCCACATTGTACTCCCGGGTCAGAAAAGCCGCTATTTCATTCCTGACCTGCGGGTAGCCCGGCTGGGGCATGTAGCCGTGGATCCCTGGCTCTTCGGTATCGATGATTTCGTGCATAATCGTCTTGAACTGTGCTGGCGGCGGCAGGTTCGGATTTCCCAGGCTGAAGTCAAATACGTTGTCAGGCCCGTGCTCGGCTTTCAAACGCGCACCCTCTTCGAACATTTTACGGATAAAGGATGAATTGGCTATAATCCCTTCAACCGTTTTTGATATTGTCATTGGTACCCCTTTCGCATATATATAAAATTTGAATATATATCCACTTTACCACTGTTGACCGGAAATTAGAGCTTAGATTTTTCCCCAAAAAACAATACGATCTGATAGAAGACACGTCATCGCACTCCGATAGTTGAGAGCACGACAGTTTTAATCCGCCTGCTCCACGGCGGTCACCTCGGGAATGCGTTCCTTCAACACCCTCTCGATACCGTTCCTGAGCGTCATCTGCGACATGGGGCATCCGGCACAAGCCCCCTGCAGCCGAACCTTGACCACGCCGCCCTGGATATCGACCAATTCCACATCTCCGCCGTCACGCTGCAGCATGGGCCTAATTTCATTCAACGCAGCTTCCACTTTTTCTTTCATCGGAGTTCCTCCTTTCATTAGAAACAGTCCCGTATTTTAAAACCAGCCATGGGTACCCAACTGTATAACCACAGATTGAATTTGTGTACTGGAAATTGTTTCTAATGTTAAAAATAATCTTTGTGCCCTTGTGGTTCTCAACTGTTTCGCTGAGCGTAAAATTCCTTCTTAAAAACGTCGAAACTGTCCTGATTGATTGCCTCACGCATCTGTTGCATCAAATCCAGGTAATAATGCAGATTGTGCAGCGTGTTCAAGCGGTACGCCAAAAGCTCCCGGGCCATGTACAAGTGCCTTAGATACGCCCTGGAATAATGGCGGCAGGTATAACAGGTGCATTGAGCATCCACTGGTTCCATATCGTACTTAAAGCGCGCATTGCAAATGTTTATAGCGCCGCGTGCCGTAAAAAGCTGGCCGTTTCTGGCGTTGCGGGTCGGCATCACGCAGTCGAACATGTCCGCACCCATGCCAGCAAGTTCCACAAGGTCTTCCGGCGTCCCGACCCCCATCACATACCGGGGGGCATGCGCCGGCAGCCTGGGGATTGTAACATCAGCCACTTCAAGCATGACGTCCTTGGGTTCACCCACGCTCAAACCGCCGACCGCGTACCCATTGAACCCGATTTCCGCAATGGATTCAAGTGAGTGCCGGCGCAGGTCGTTGAACATGCCGCCCTGCACAATGCCGAAGAGGGCGCCTCCTGTTTCTTTTTTTGAATGGGTGTCTTTACACCTTTTTGCCCAACGTGTCGTCAGTTGCAGTGCAGATTCGGCTTCGCCGCGTTCAGCAGGGTAGTGCAGACATTGATCCAGACACATGATGATATCTGAATCCAGACACTGCTGTATTTCTATTGACTTTTCGGGTGTCAGCAGGTGGCGCGATCCATCGATGTGCGATTGAAAGGCGTAACCTTCTTCCGACAGTTTAGAAAGTTTGGCCAGTGAAAATACCTGGAACCCGCCGCTGTCGGTCAGTATGGGCCGGTCCCAGTTCATGAAACCGTGCACGCCTGAAAATTTTTCGATCACGTCACAGCCGGGCCGCAGGTACAGGTGGTACGTGTTTCCCAGAATAATCTGTGCGCCTGCGGCCTTGAGTTCCTCGGGCGACACGGACTTAACCGTTGCCAGTGTCCCCACGGGCATGAAGATGGGGGTCTGGATTTTGCCCCGGGCGGTTTCGATGGTACCTGTTCGGGCTTTGAATTTTTCCGATGTTGTTTTAAGAGTAAAATTAAACATGTTAGCTATGGGATGATTGCTCTTGGTACTTTAAAATAATCAATATCCAATACTCAATGTCCAATTTCCAAGGGGAAAAACCTCATTCGGACCCTCGATATTGGATGACTATTTGCTTTTCAGATTCTTTTTGGCTGTACTGATACTTGTAAAAAATATTGATATCAATTCATCATTTTCTTTCATGAGTGGCTTGATTTCTGATTTTATGAGATTGGCCCTTATAATCATTTTTAGCCAAACTTTTGTTTCCCTTAGCTCTTTTAGACAAACTTTCATTTTATGAATAAAATCAGACCTTGACTCAGCGGCTTGTGCCTCTCCATAGTTCGGTGCAGGAGATGCTCCACTCCGCAATATTTGACCCGAAATATGCCTTCCGGCTCTTGTGTTCGGTAAAGATTCAGCTAATTGAATTATTTTGACAGCAAATTCAATCAATCTATCTTCTAAATCATAATCGTTTGACATCATTCACACTTTTTTTATTATTTTCTTTGTGGGTTAATGCTTGTCGCTGATAACCAGATGACTTCACTTGGAAATTGATTATTCATTATTGGATATTGGACATTCGTTCTTAAGATATGAGCATTGCATCACCATAACTATAAAACCGATACCCCTTTTGAATTGCAATCCGGTAGGCATCGAGAATCTTATCCCGTCCGGCAAAGGCGGAAACGAGCATCAGCAATGTCGACTGTGGCAGGTGAAAGTTGGTTACCATGGCATCGACCACTTTGAAATGAAAGCCCGGATATATAAAAAGGTCGCAGGATCCGTTGCCCGGTGCCACCTCACCGTCCGCTGTAGATGCAAACTCCAGCGTGCGCACGCATGTTGTGCCCACCGCCACTACCCGGTGTCCGGCCTGCCTGGCCTGATTGATAATTTCGGCGGTCTGGTCTGAAATGGAAAACCGCTCCGCATGCATTGCATGCTGCCGGATGTCGGAAACACGCACCGGCGAAAAAGTACCGTATCCCACATGGAGGGTAATTTCAACGACCTTGACGCCCTTTTTTTTCAACCTTTCAAGGATGTTCCCGGTAAAATGCAGCCCTGCCGTGGGGGCGGCCACAGCCCCTTTTTGAGACGCATAAACCGTCTGATAATGGATGTGGTCATCAGCTCCGTCAGCATTATCCTGGCGCCGGATGTAAGGTGGCAAAGGGACTTTGCCAATGCGGTACAGCAGGCGCTCGAAATCACCCTCATGTGAGAATCTGACTTTTTGCTGCATGCCATCGATGCCGACAACTTCCGCCGTCAGCCCGGCTCCGAATACGAACCGGCTGCCAATGCGGGGCCGTTTCGAGGCTTTGACCAGGCAGCGCGTTTCAAAATCCTTGCCGATGGCATTCCGAACGGCTTCCGATGTGTAATCGAGCAACAACAGCTCGACACGTCCGCCGGTTTCCTTCCTGCCCACCAGCCGTGCCGGGATAACTTCCGTGTTGTTGACCACCAGCACATCAGAAGCGGAAAGATGTTCCGGCAGATCGCTGAAATGGCCATGGCCGAGGGAGCCGTTTCCGCGCCCCACAACCAGCAACCGGGAATGATCCCTGCGGGCAGCAGGCTGCTGCGCTATGTTTTCCTCGGGAAGATGGTAGTCGTAGTCGTTTAAAGAATACATAATTGTCGTTTTAGCACCTATGTAGTGAAGTCACATCATGTATGCTTAGGATTTTAGTTTCTTATTCATCCGGGTTGGGTTTTATGTAATCAGCAGCCTTACTCTATCTGCTGAAGACTCACCTAAAACGTAAAACAATTTTCTTAATTTTTGCCTAAATATACCAGAAATATCCCTGAAATCATCAAAACCAGCCCTACCCGCCGCAGGGTGTTTTCCGGCATTTCCAGCACCTTTTCAACCCAGCCTTTCATCTTTCCGGGGAACGCAAAATAGGGAATGCCCTCCACCACCATGACCATGCCGATAACACATAGAAAAAAATCCATATTTATCCCCGACTAAATGCGCCACGGGGCGCATTTAGTTAGCGCAGCTGCGCTGCCATTACATCCAACAAGCATCACTCAACTTTATAACTATTGGATTTTATTAGAATGACATTTGTTGCGCGGTTAACATAAAGGGCTATTTATAACGTCTAGTTTCTGATATTGTCAAAAAGAAATCCAACTTTCATTTCCCATCCAAACGATATTCCTTATCTCCCCGATCGTATGCCGACGATATTTCATCTTGACTATTTCTTACTGAAATATTAATCTCCATCTAAAAATACTCGCGAGTTTTTTCCGATTGGGATTAAAATATGGGCAAATATATTCAGCGCTATATTCAAAATGAAATCGAAAATGATTTGAGCCGTAAAATGGTTTTTATAGGCGGACCGCGTCAGTCCGGCAAAACCACCCTGGCAAAATTTCTTTGTAAAAAAGCCGGCTGCAACCTTGGGGAAAGGTATCTCAACTGGGATGCGGCTGCAGACAGGGAAAACATCATCAAAGAACAGTTCCCTGCTGGTAATGGTATCCTCATTCTTGATGAAATACACAAATACTCCCGTTGGCGACAGGTGGTTAAGGGTCTTTTCGACAAAAGGGGAGATGAACTGGACATACTTGTAACCGGCAGCGCCCGGTTGGATTATTATCGCAGGGGAGGCGATTCGCTGCAGGGGCGTTACCATTTTTATCGGCTCATGCCGCTGACGTTGAACGAATTGTTGCCGATAAATAAGGCCGGGCTTACGGACCTTTTTAATTACGGTGGTTTTCCGGAACCATTCCTGTTGAAATCTGACAAGGATACCCGGCGATGGAGCAGGGAGTATCGTTCCCGGGTGATTCAGGAAGACCTTGCCAATCTTGAAAATGTTATGGACCTAACCCACATTGAAAATTTGGTGCTCCGGCTCCCTGATCTGGTCGGGTCTCCGCTATCACTCAATGCCCTGCGTCAAGATCTTCAAGTATCGCATCAATCCGTATCACGATGGATAGGTATGCTCGAGAACCTCTACATGATTTTTCGAATCTACCCTTTTGGTGCACCCAAAATCCGTGCCGTAAAAAAGGAGGCAAAGCACTATCACATGGACTGGACCGTGATAGCCGATCCGGGTGCCCGTTTTGAAAATATCATCGCCTGCCATTTGCTGAAATGGTGCTATTACCAACAGGATAGCGAGGGGCGTGAAATAGAACTGCGCTATTTTAGGGACATAGACAAACGCGAAGTTGATTTTGTCATTTTAGAAAATAAAAATCCCCTCCATTTTATCGAATGCAAACTGTCTGACAAGAAAGTTGCCCTTCCTTTGAAGTACCTGAAAAAGAGGTTTCCACAAGTTGCGGCGACACAGGTACTCTTCAAAATAAATTGTGATTTTGTAACCAGGGAAGGAATCCGTGTGTGCTCGGCAAATCAATTTTTAAAAGACTATATTTGATCGCCATATCGTCATATTTTATGGAAATATGACGACATGATGTCAATGTATTTCCTTATGCTGGTAAGATGCTTGTCTCCCGACACGATGATCTTACCGTCAGATACTCTTCGATGGTTTCCTGCGACAGGCATAGAACAATGCTGCCATTTTTCCACCCAATCCTTTACAATGAAAAAGGTTGGTGTTAGTTTTCAAACGAAATCGCGGAGCGATTTCGTTTGAAATATATAGAAACATGAACGAAAAAATAATTCCTGCTAAACCAGAGGAAATAAATATGTTTGAATCCGTCATCGGGCTGGAGGTCCATGCCCAGCTGAAAACCAGGACCAAAATTTTCTGCGGCTGCTCAACCGCGTTCGGCGCACCGCCCAACACGCACACCTGCCCGGTCTGCCTGGGTATGCCGGGTGTGCTGCCGGTACTCAACAAGAAGGTGGTCGATTATACCCTCAAAATGGCCGTTGCCACCCACTGCAGTGTCAACCGGGAAAGCCGTTTTGCCCGCAAAAACTACTTTTACCCGGACCTCCCCAAGGGCTACCAGATATCACAGTACGAACTGCCCATTGCCGAGCACGGGCATCTCCACATCGAGATCGAAGGACAAAAAAAGCGCATCGGCATCACCCGCATCCACATGGAAGAGGACGCCGGCAAGCTGACCCATGACACTGCCCGGCCAATAAGCCGGGTCGACCTGAACCGCACCGGCGTGCCACTCATGGAAATCGTCAGTGAGCCGGACATGCGCACCCCGGAGGAAGCCGGCGCCTACTTGAGGCAACTGCGCTCCATTGTGCGCTACCTGGATGTGAGCGACGGCAACCTTGAAGAGGGCAGCTTCCGCTGCGACGCCAATGTATCCATCATGCCCAAGGGGTCGGATATCTTCGGCATTCGTGCGGAATTGAAAAACCTCAATTCGTTTAAACACGTGGAAAAAGCCATTGCCTATGAGGTATCCCGCCAGAAAGAGATTATCATGGACGGCGGAGCAGTCGTTCAGGAAACCAGGCTCTGGGACCCGGCCAAAAACAGGACCTTTTCCATGCGCGGCAAGGAAGATGCCCACGACTATCGCTATTTTCCGGACCCCGACCTGTTGCCCCTTATCATCGACGACGCGTGGGTGGAAGCCACCCGGAAAAACCAGCCCGAACTGCCGGAACAAAAAAAAGCCCGGTTCATCGATGCATACGGTCTGCCGGCCTATGATGCCGCTGTGCTTTCCGCCAGCCGTGAACTGGCCGACTATTTCGAAGCCTGCGTGAAACTGTTTCCCAAGCCCAAGCCGGTGAGCAACTGGATCATGGGCCCCCTGCAGGGCCTGCTCAACACCTCCGGAAAGTCCATCCTCGAAGCGCCTATCGCCCCGGCAGCCATGGCAGAACTGCTCGAACTGGAGGACGAAGGCGTGATCAGCAATAAAATCGCCAAAATAGTCTTCGAAGAGATGGCTGCCACCGGAGAACCGGCTAAGACAATTGTCAACCAAAAGGGCCTGGTCCAGGTGTCTGACGTTGCGGCCATCGAAAAAATTGTCGCCACGATTCTGGATAGCAACCCCAAGGAGGTGGCGGCGTATAAAAACGGCAAAACCAAACTCATGGGCTTTTTCGTGGGCCAGGTCATGCGGGAAACCAAAGGCAAGGCCGACCCGAAGATTGTGAATCAGCTGCTGAGGGAAAAACTTCGCTAATCGCTTTGGGCAATAGTTGAAAGCCCTGGATTCCCGCCTTCGCGGGAATGACCCAGGGTCCTATGGTAAAACAGGTACGTTGTCGGTTTACGACATCATCCTTCTTGTAAGCATGCCCACTACTGGCAGGTCGGAGAATTCTGAAAAAGATAAGACCCAAAGCGATTTGAACCGGCGTCATTCCCGCGGAGGCGGGAATCCAGAAATGGCTTGTGCATGTAACGAAATACATAAACGTCATTCCCGTATGCCTGCCCCTTCGTAGGAAGGGGGCGAGGATCCAAATATATACGGCCAAATAAAAAAATTAGCGTTTATTCATACTGGAGGCTACCTTGAAATCGAAAATAAATTTTTTCCATATTAAAATACTTGTTCTCATAACCCTGCTGCTTGTTCTCGTTCTTCAGAAAGCAACAGCCCAGGATGAATCCGTCAAAATCGCCATCACCCCCTTTGCCCTCAATGCGCCGGAAGACATGCAATACCTCAAGTCCGGCATTCATGACATGCTCGAAACCCGTCTCTCCCATGACCAAGATGTCGTGGTTATCAGTGAGGAAAAGACCGCCCAGGCCATGCAAGGCATGCAGGAACCCCTCGATGAAAACGAAGCCCGGGAAATAGGCCAAAGCCTGGGCGCCGACTTTGTGCTTTTCGGCAGCCTGACCATTTTCGGCTCCAGCGCCAGCCTGGATGCCCGGCTTGTGGATGTCATTGGCAATGAAGAAACCTTCACCTTTTTCGAGCAGAGCGAAACCATCGATGACCTGGTACCCAAAATCAATACATTGTCCCGCAATATCAATGCGAAGATGACCGGTGCTGCCTTGGCCGCCATTAGTGCTCCCGTACCGGCGCCACAACCATCTAAGCAAGCCCAGGCCCACCCTGAAAAAATGATTGATACCCCGATTCAGGCGGAAACAGATGCAGAGGGAAAAGCAATGTCCGCCGCTACAATCGGCGGAGTGCTCTCATCACAATTCTGGAAAAGCCGTACGTACAAAATCAACATTCACGGCCTGGCCCTGGGGGATGTGGATGG
>JAOZRT010000473.1 GCA_029940035.1 Desulfobacterales bacterium | reverse complement strand
CCGGCGGCGGGTCTTCCGGCGGCGGGTCCTCCGGCGGCGGGTCTTCCGGCGGCGGTCCCCCTGGATCGTAAGTTACTTCATTGGAATCCTCACTTTCAAAGCCGTCCATGTCATAGGCGCGGACAACAAAAAAATGCTTGGCTTCCTCGTCTTCGACCCATATGCTGCAATGCGCATCTTGACCAGCCCATTCCGGATGACCATAGTCATATTCCTGGCCGACCAGCCTGTAAAAAACCCGGTAACCGGCAATATCCGGTTCCGGGTTGGGATCCCATTCAAAATTGAGTTGAATGCCGGCAATGGCATACATTGGCATCAACAGCAATAATAAAATGACAACGTAAACCCGCAGGCAATTGTAAACGGGTTTGCAACCTGTTTGCATAGTTTCGACTTTCTGACCAGTCAACGTGCAACCTGACGACTTCAAAGTGTTGGCCCAGCGGCAAAGCACCTTAATATTGCCATTCCCGCGTAGGCGGGACACGAAGTGAAGCGTCAGCGCTATCCAGAAGATTGCCAAACGTTCCTCTCCAGCCACATGCTCTAAGCAAGAATATATCTTCGCACACCTGGTCAATCTTATAATTTTTCTATTCCAGCGTTCCACTTACCCAAAGTAAAACGCCGAGAGTATGAATAAGATAAAATTGGGTGTCAAGCTAAAAAGAAACACAACATGTGGTATTATTTGGAAGAGGTTGATTTGATTGGTTGTTTTGTTAACTATGGGAATTGTAAACAATCACGAAGATTTTTCATAAAAATTTAGGCAAAATGGTTTGCCCAATGCTGTATGGTAAATCAACATCACATGTTAGTGAATCAACCTTCATTTAACGGTTGAAAGATGCTGATGAGCTTATAATTTTTTATCGTCCGTCAAAAAGAAATGGCCGACCTGAATTAGGCCGGCTATTTCTTTTTGTGTAGTTAATGAAGAATTTTCAACGAATTTAAGGGACAGTTCCAAATAAATATAGTCATTTTTCATGGCTTCCCAACTATAGAAGAGGGAGCCCGCCTAGCTGGATATTCTGCGCTAATTCAGGCCTGTGATCTGAAAATTCCTGTACCGGATCATCTCTGTGCCATTGGTACGAAACATAAAAAATACGAATTTGAACGCTGGCATATTTTTACACCGCGCCATAGGCCTGAAGACACGCTTTACGGGCATTTAACCTTCGCACTGAAATATGAAGGCATTGATCTAGCCATTCTCAATGCATTGTTTCAAACGATTGAAACAAAAGATATTGAAACAATCATCCGCTCAGAGCCAACCGGAATGTATAGCCGAAAGCTATGGTTTTTGTGGGAATGGCTACGCGAAAAACAACTTGATATTGAAGATGCGAAAACAGGAAATTTTGTTCCTCTCGTAAATAGCAAGTTACAATACGAAGGGAAATCGTATCCGTCCAAACGCCACCGGGTTCGCAACAACTTGCCGGGGACACGCAATTTTTGCCCTTTGATCCGAAAGACAAAAAAGCTTGAGCAATATATAGGTAAGAAGCTATCAAAAACGGCCATAGAAAATATCAGCCAGACCCATCCCGATCTACTAAGCCGAGCTGCTGCTTTTTTGTTACTTAAGGACTCAAAAGCATCTTACACTATCGAAGGGGAAACCCCTTCACACAGCCGGATCGAACGATGGGGAAGAATAATTGGCGAAGCCGGGCAGCGTAAGCTCAGCCTTCCTGAATTGGAATATTTGCAACAGCTTGTTATTTCAGATAATCGCTTTATGGAGCCAGGCCTACGCATGGAAGGCGGTTTTGTAGGAGAACATGACCGTGCTACAGGCATGCCTATGCCTGATCATATTTCTGCTCGACCAGATGATTTAAGAGCGCTTATGGCTGGCTTAATCGAAACATATGAGCTTCTTTGTAACGATGATTTTGATGCTGTCCTAATGGCGACACTTATTGCTTTTGGTTTTGTATTTATCCATCCATTTGAAGATGGAAATGGACGGGTTCACCGTTATTTATTTCACCATGTCCTAGCTGAACAAGGCTTTGTTCCAAAAGGGTTAATATTTCCGGTATCCGCGGTCATTTTGGAGCGCATATATGAATACCGTAAAATAGTAGAGCATTTCTCAAAACCACGCCTTGATTTGATTGAATGGCGACCAACAGAGAAAAACAATGTTGAAGTTCTAAACGAGACCATTGATCTATATCGCTATTTTGATGCTACAAAACAGGCTGAGTTTTTCTTTGAATGTGTTGGGGAAACAGTGAATAAAACGCTACCCCACGAGGTTAACTATTTAATTAAATATGATTTACTTAACGAATTCATTAAAAACTATGTTGATATGCCAGATAAGCTCGTCGATTTGCTTATACGCTTTTTGAATCAGAACAACGGCAAGCTTTCAAAACAGGCAAAGGAAAGGGAGTTTGAAAAACTGACTGACCGTGAAATTCAAGCAATTCAACAAAAATACGCAGAGATTTTCGGCTAAAAAAAATGGCCGGCCTTATAAAGTCCGGCCATTTCTTTTTGTGTATTTTACTTCATAATATTCATTTCTACCCCTATCTTTATGAACTTCATGCCACAACCATCATCTCCTCTCCTTTTATTCCAAATATAACAATTTGAATTTTTTATATTTTTATATTCGGCATACCGTTTGCATTGTATAAGCATTATTCATAATTTTTTCGTGATTTCATACTTTCGTGATTTCGTGATGACTGTTTTTCTTTCCTGTACGGAGGTGTGCCATGGCCAACAATTTCAGAATCTTTAAGCACCGCAAAGGTGACAGCCTGCACCTGAAGCTGTCCGGTGATTTCGATGGCAGTTCTGCCTTGGAACTTCTGAACCTGTTGAGAAAGGACGGCAGCAGTTGTTTCAACGTATTCATCAACACCTCGGAATTGAATCAGGTCCATTATTTCGGCAGGGACGTGATCAAGAGCAATGCGGGCATATTCAACAAATTGAATCATAGGGTCCACTTCATCGGCAAAGGTATCGGATTGAGTGCCGCTATGAACTAAGAGCCTAACCGCCCGTTTCGCTAAAGATCGTCAAGTTCGCAAAGAGTCCC
>JAOZRT010000472.1:1484-3088 GCA_029940035.1 Desulfobacterales bacterium | reverse complement strand
GTGGAAGAAGCCCGGATGGTCGGGTTGCCGGTGATGTGCCATGCAGAAAGTGTTGAAAGCGTAAAATTAGCAGTGGAACTTGGTGTCAGATCAATTGAGCATGCTGATGATGATAACGGTTTTGAACTGGATGATGAAACGTGCCGCAAAATGGTCGAAAAGAATATTTTTCTTACTCCCACACTGGCCATTTTCTATTTTGATCTGGAAGAAGGTGAAGATATTCTGCCATCTTGGGTAAGGAGCCTCAAGCGTGCCAGAAAGCATGGTGTAAAGATGTTGCTTGGTACTGACACCTGGGCCGATTCAGTAACACCGTATGGAAAATTCAATATCAGTGAAATAAAATTGCTCGTTGATGTCCTGGACATGAAACCGATTGAAGCCATTACCGCTGCCACCAAACATGGCGCTGAAGCATGCGGTATCGATGATAAGGTCGGAACGATAGAAAAAGGAAAATTGGCTGACCTCCTGGTTGTCAAAAAAGATCCTGTTGCGGATATTGAAGTGTTGCTGGATAAAGATAATGTCAGGTACGTTATTAAAGGCGGACGATTTGTGGTCAACCATCCATGAAGTCAGATCAGCGATCTCCGGCAGAGCCGGCCCCTTCGAGGGGTCTTCCTCATACCTCCGGCTCTGCCGGAGGTCGCTGATTTGCAGATTGTGGTCAATAACAGTATTGCTTGGGTTATATTTATTTTTACACTAGGTACGTAAGCGGTTTATAGCCGACCGTGGGGGGATATTGTAACTTTGCTCTGCGAAAGTTGAATTCTTTATCCTGACTGTTACTGCGGTATGATTCAACCTATTTTTTTAGCGCCTCATCAGCTCTGCGTTGAATCTCCGTCAGCTTACCGAGCACCTCATCCGGCAGTGGGTTTTTTAAAGGACCTGCCAGAATTTCTTCCACTTTTTTTCTGGCATTGCTGTAAAGATCCGGTTTGTCCAGATCCTCCCAGTGCTCGTAGGTGTTGCGGTCGGAGAGCCCCGGTTGAAAAAACTCATTGCTGCGGCAGTACTTCAATGTTCCGGGCTGCATTAAAAAGTGCCCGCCGGCCTGGGCTGATTTAACATCCCCATACAGATCCTTGGCATCGGACACATCGATACCGTCCTTGTAGCGCTGGCACATGAGGGCGATTTCATGGTCTACCACAATCTGTTCCAGCACCAGCAGTTGGCTGGTGTCCAGTTCTCCGGTGCCGTTGACCACGTCCACGCCGCTCAGGACCAGGGGCAGGGTGCTAAGGGCCTTTTCCATGATAGCCTGGGCCCCGGGCTGTTTGGCATCCGTCAGGCAGCCGGCCTGGGTGTTGGGTAGATTGTAGAAACGGGCCATTTCCCCCAGCGCACCATTAATCAGGGTTGTTTCCGGTGCGCCTTCCAGAAAGGTGCCGATGCTGAAATTGGTGATGCCGGCCGCGTGGCCAAGAATGATGGGTGTACCCGGCTCGGCCATCTGGTACAGCACCAGGGTGGACAGCCCCTCGGCATTGGCCACGGCAACATCGCTGTAGAGGCTGGCCGGTCCGGTGGAACCGGCAGCCGGCATGGGAAAGGCCAATATCGGCACCTGGAACTGAACCAGTTCCAGG
>JAOZRT010000472.1:0-1384 GCA_029940035.1 Desulfobacterales bacterium | reverse complement strand
GGCAGCCGGCATGGGAAAGGCCAATATCGGCACCTGGAACTGAACCAGTTCCAGGTAGGTCTCGCACAACTTCTTGTCATGGGTCAACGGCGGGATGGTGCAATAGCAGACCGAAAAAACCTTGCGTTCCTTTACGGCATCTTCACTGCCCAGGATGGCGGCCAGGCCCTCGATTAAAAACGGCACTTCGTCCGGGTGGTGCAGTTCGTTCTGTATGTGTTTGGAGGAATGGATCAGGGAGGCAAAGGAGGGCCGGATTTCATTGTAGTTGTCGGTCGTGTCGCTGCACAAGACATTGGGCCAGACCACCGTGGCCAACGGCATTTCCTCAAAAATGCGCAGGCTGGCGACCATGTCGCTGGTAATGGCGTTGCGGCGCTCGCCGGTCTCGAAATCGATGGCAAAGGTGGCAGCACCATCCAGGGTGTAGCCCGTGTAAGCTGACGGTAAGGCAAAATCGAATTCCTGGTTCCGGGCGCCCAAGACAAAGGATTTGGGCGCCGTATTCAGGGCCTGCTGGACCATCTCCTCGGGTATTCTGGCCACCCGGCTGTCCCTGTCCACCCTGGCCCCGTTTCTGTCCAGGACATCGAGGGCCTTGTCGCTCATGAACTTGACGCCGACCTCTTTCAATATCTTCAGGCTGTCCGCGTGAATTCTCAGTTTCTCTTCTTCTGATAGAATATTCAGATTCAATTTCATTTTATGTCCTCAAATTTTCGTTCATGGGCCTTTGGTTTTACCTATTGCCCCTTAAAGGCGTTACGTCCTCAATAAGTATATTATATGAGGGGCAGGGAGTTTTTCCGTCATGCCCGCGCAGGCGGGCATCCAGGGCATTTAGCTAATCGCTTTCTGGATTCCCGCCTTCGCGGGCATGACCAATGAGCAGTATAATCGGATACTATTAAATGATATTTCCGGGACACAACACTATCAATAATCCATATAATAGGAGTCACCGGATAAGGTAAGGCAGCCTGAGAATTATGGCATCCACAGGGCATTCCAGGGTACAGCTGCCGCAATACCAGCACTCGTCATATTTCATAAATGCTTTTTCATGCTCATCCATTCTCAAACAATCCAGGGGACATATTTCAACACAGATGCCGCACCCGTTACATTGTTGCTTGTCTATTTCAACGCTCGTGGTTGAATTCATTTCACGTCCTTGCTTGATATAGGTTCAACCGGGCTTGTAGAAACTACCATTTCGCCTGAATTATGATCCATTTCCAGGTCCACAAATTTCAGCCAGTTCGCATCATCTCTTTCCGGAAAATCAGATCGATAGTCACTAACCCCCCATCTGGTCTCATTCCTTTTTAATGATGACCTGGCAGTCATTTCCGCACAATCAAGAATAAACCGAACCTCAACG
>JAOZRT010000132.1 GCA_029940035.1 Desulfobacterales bacterium | reverse complement strand
GATCTTCCAACCGTTCCTTTGCTTGATTTAATACAGACTGTGCAAAATCACCATCCGGGAGCATCAATGCGCGCTTTGCGTGGCATAGCCCTTTCCATATCACAGTGTATTCATATATGAAAGTTATATTTTTATGGGCGTCCCCAATATCCCATATTCGGCAGATTTAAAAACGGTTGATAGGATAAAATACGGGTCTGGATTCGGCGGTTCAGGTTATTGGTGATATTTTGGTTTTCAGTTTGACATCTCAGGTATGCATGCTCTCGACGATTTGATGGTATCACAACATTTTGTCTTGCTGGAATGTTGGATTTATGGCAGTATTTTCGAAGAGATGGAGGTCGCGATATTCACCATTTATGTAGCCAGTTTAGTTATGTTGCGAGTTAATTCCCCATATAATACCCTGTCCTAAAAGCCTAAAATATCCATTTTCTTGACCACTCTCTCCAAATCATGTATTTACCTTATATTGCATCTAAATCAATCTTGCTCTGAAGCTGAAGCTCCACCGCTGAACCTGTCCAGAACTGACTCTCGCCCTGTTCTTACCTTTCCAAGACGTATCATTTCCATCGTATTCGTTAATTCATTTACCACTAATTCGAGGTATAAAAACAACTGGAGGCGACAATTATGGAAGATGTCAGTCCAAAGACGCAGATGGCAAAAATCCGCAACTTTGAAAAGGGATTTATGGCTACCCATTTAATAAACATCGGTAACAAGGTGGGAGTATTCGACAAACTAAATGAAAAAAAGGAGGAAGGTGCAACCGTGGCAGATTTGGCCACTGAGCTTGGCGTTCATGAACCCTATTTGAAATTCTGGTGTCAGACTGCCTATCATTTTGAACTTTTGGATTGTGATGATCAAGGCAAATTTAAGCTCCAGCCCTTTCTTGATGAGATACTTGGCGACAAAACTCATTTCCGAAATTATATGGCCAACATCACCATGGATGTTGATTTATTCGGCGTCGGATTTGGGGAAACACATGAGTTTTTCAAGACAGGGGAAAAATATGAAACCTTTGCGGAACCTGAAATCTCAAGGATCGCCTATGAAACGACAAAGAATATATACCTTGCCTTTCTTTTTATGATTTTCCCAAAGAACGAGTACCTTAAAGAGTTATTAGATAAAGGCATCAAATTTTTAGATATTGGTTGTGGAGATGGGAATCTGATCATTCAACTTGCGAATGCCTTTGTAAACAGTGAGTTTGTTGGCGTAAATCCAGACGTGCACGGAGTTGATATGGCCAAATCAACGATTTCTCAGCTTGGATTAGAGGGGCGAGTTACAGTAGATTCTATTGGAGGTGAAAAACTGACTTACATGGACGAATTTGATATGGTTAGTATGGTTGTAACACTTCACGAAATTCCACCCGATATTCGTGAAAGCGTTGTCGAGAAGGCCTACCAAGCGTTGAAGAGCGGTGGCTATCTCATGATCCTTGATTTTCCTTATCCAAGCAGTTTGGAGGACTTCAGAAACCCGATGTATGAATACGGCATTATGGA
Source organism: Desulfobacterales bacterium (assembly GCA_029940035.1). GTDB lineage: Bacteria > Desulfobacterota > Desulfobacteria > Desulfobacterales > B30-G6 > JAJDNW01. The sequence goes on along the minus strand of JAOZRT010000132.1, from coordinate 10,193 downwards.
TCAATTTTATGAAACCGCTATAGGAACTGTTCATCTGAATAACAATGAACAAAACGAACTAATAACAAAGGTAGGTTTTAAAGACATCCAAAGAATGCCGGTTGGCAAAGGCATGTTCGATTTCATTACGGCTACAAAATAGAATTGTATTTTTGCTCAGTTGGAATTCATGAAAAGGGGGAAACAAAATGGGAGCCATTATTCATAAGATTCCTTTAGGTTTTGATAATGTATATGTTTTAAAAGACAATGGGGTGGTCATGATTGATAGCGGTGACCCCAAAAAAGGTAAGACCTTTTTAAAGGAATTAGAAAAGGTAGGGATAAATCCCAACGAAATTCAACTAATTATACTGACCCACGGCCATTGGGATCATATTGGATCGGTGGCAGAAATAAAGAAACTAACAGGGGCAAAAGTTGTGTTGCACCAAAATGAAAAACACTGGCTTGAAGAGTCCTTAAAACCTATGCCCCCTGGGATAACCACTTGGGGAAAAATTTCAACGAAGCTATTCAGTTGGACGATAGTACCATTTGTCCATATCGAACCGACAAAAATAGACATAGTTCTGCAGGAAGAAACTTTTCCTTTAGAAGAGTATGGTATTTCCGGTAAAATAGTTTACACACCCGGGCATTCCTCCGGTTCCGTTAGTGTCTTGTTAGATTCCGGTGAAGCATTTGTCGGTGATATGGCAATGAACAAATTTCCATTATGCCTTTCTCCCGGTATGCCTATTTACGCTGAAAATTTGCAGTTGTTAATTAAGAGTTGGCAAACATTGTTAGATGAGGGTGTAAAAACAGTTTACCCTGCGCATGGTGACCCGTTCTCTGCAGATATTATGCGAAATGAATTAGCCAAATTGTAGGCTCAACCCTACAGATAAGAAAGAAAAGGCCGATATCCGTCGGTATCGAAAAAGTTGATCAACAACACAGGGAGTTATTCTCAATAATTAATGACCTCATCAAAATTCATCAGCAAAAGGCAAATTACGAAAAGATTCAGAAAGTTTTGCACGCCATGTTGAAATACACAAAAGATCATTTTTTGACTGAAGATGAGTATATGACAGTGTACGAATTTCCAAAATACTTGGATCACCGCAAAGAACACACATAATATCTGTCCCATTTCAATCAGTTCTTGAGCGGGTATGAAGAAGGACGAAAAAACTTGCCCATGGAGATGCTGAAATATAATATAATTTGACCATATATAATTTTGATGTTTTCGTAAAAAGTCTTAAAACGTCCTTTAGCGTCATTCCCGCGAAGGCGGGAATCCAGTGTTTTCAGATAGTTCTGGATGCCTGCCTTCGCAGGCATGACGGAATTTCGGACTTTTTGCGAGTCTGTCAATTTTAGGTGTATAAAATTGATATTCACTAAAAAGCAATCAAACGCATCCTAAAATATTTGCCTTCAATAGGAATACATTATGAACAGTGGTTTTCAGAAGTCACCAAAATAAAATACCTCCAGGGATATTCACCATATCCAAGGAGGTTTTTATTTAATCCTATTAATGATGCTCCCCGCGGCATGATGCGGGGTGCCAGAGCGGAATTCGCCGAAGGCGGACTAAACTTGCGCTACTGCTGAATTTGGTAAAATTATATCTCCAATTCCTCCTGGTCTCAAATAAGTTACGCTCAAAAATTAGGTTAATAACTACTCACATATTCCTATTATCTTGCAGGTAAATATCATCAGTGTTTCAGAGCCGGAGGTCCAGTCATGAAGAGACTATTCCCTTTTTTAATCATATTCGTTTTCGGTTTGTTTTCGGGGTGTGGCGGAGATAGTGGCGGAGGTGGTGATGACGATAGGCCCAACAACCAATTCCCTACGGCATTGTTTACCACGATTCCAACCACGGGAAACGCACCGCTTGTTGTGGATTTTAATGCCACGGCCTCTGACGACCCTGACGGTACGATTACGAGCTATGAATGGGTTTTCGGTGACGGTGGGACAGGGACAGGTGTTACGATTTCGCATACCTATGCCAGCGATGGCACTTACACGGTAACCCTCACCGTAACAGATGATGAAGGTGCTACGGACACGGATAGTACCTCTGTAACCGTCGTACAAATGGTGACAACACCGGATGTAGCAGGCCAGAGCCAGGCCGCTGCCGAGGCCGCGATTGTTGCCGCCCATTTAGTCGTCGGTATTGTGAGCACAGCCAACAGTGATAGCGTTCCTTCCGGCGATGTGATCAGCCAGAATCCGGCAGCGAGTACTTTGGTCGCCCAGGGATCTTCTGTCGATTTGGTTGTATCGATAGGGCCGGCACCTGTGATGGAAACTGTACCGGATTTAGTGGGCTTGAGCCAGGCCGATGCCGAGGCTGCCATCGTTGCTGAAAATCTGGTTGTCGGTGCAGTGACCACGGCCAACAGCGCCAGCGTTCCTTCCGGCAATGTGATCAGTCAGAATCCAGCAGCAAGCACCTCGGTTGTTCAGGGATCCGCTGTGGATCTGGTTGTTTCCCTGGGGCCTGCAATGGCGACCGTGCCGGATGTTGTGGGCATGAGTCAGGCCGATGCAACAACGGCAGTTGAAAATGCAGATCTTATAACAGGGGCTATAACACTGGAAAACAGTGATACGGTTGCAGCCGGCAGCGTGATCAGCCAAGATCCTTTAGACGGCACCTCCGTAGCGCCGAACGCATCCGTCGACCTGGTGGTTTCCCTGGGGGCTGTGGGCTCCCTACCGCCTGATCCGGCTGGTGTGGCACCGGAGATTGATCCCACGGTAGCCACGACGATGGCCGCTGCCACGGCATTCCTTTATTCCGGCGCGACCCCTGTCCAGATTGGTGTGTCACCGGATACGATCAAAGAGACAAGCGTGGCGGTGCTGCGTGGCAAGATAATGGAACGCAATGATGATCCCATTCCCGGTGTCACGATCACGATTCTTGATCATCCCGAATACGGACAGACCCTCAGTCGTGATGATGGTATGTTTGATATGGTGGTCAATGGGGGTGGATATCTCACCATCGACTACCAAAAAAGCGGATACCTCCCTGCCCAGCGCCAGGTAAATGTTCCCTGGCAGGACTATGTCTGGCTGCCGGATGTGGTCATGATCCCTCTGGACAGCCAGGTAACCAGCATCGATCTGACAAGCAGCGATCCCATGCAGGTGGCCCTGGGAAGCGTGGTGACCGATAGTGATGGCGACCGCCAGGCCGTCCTGATGATCCCCCAAAGCACCACCGCGACTATAACCCTGCCCGACGGCACACCCCAGGAAATAACCACCCTGAATCTGCGTGTCACAGAATATACGGTGGGTGACAACGGTCCGGAAAGCATGCCGGCCCAATTGCCGCCCACCAGCGGCTATACCTACGCCGTGGAAATAAGCGCCGATGAGGCCCTGGCAGACGGTATCAAGGTAAACGGTAAGGATGTGGTGTTCAACCAGCCGGTGCCTTTTTATGTGGATAACTTCCTGAACTTCCCTGTGGGCGGCATTGTGCCCGTGGGCTATTACGATAACGACAAGGGTGCCTGGATACCCTACGACAACGGGCTTATCATTGAAATCGTCGACATTACCCTCGGTCTTGCGGATGTGGATGTGGATGGCGACGGTTCAGCCGACACGGGCACAGCGCTTTCCGATCTCGGTATTACCGACCCGGAGCGAGAACAGCTCGCAGCTCTCTATACTCCGGGCGAGAGTCTGTGGCGTGTCCAGCTTGCCCATCTATCCACATGGGACCATAACTGGCCTTATGGTCCTCCGGGTGACGCAACCGGACCGGAACTCCCATGGTTTGTAAGGGGTGGTGAAGACAAGCCTTGCAAAAAGAAAGGCTCGTCAATCATCGAGATTCAGAACCAGGTGCTGGGTGAACGTGTGCCCGTTGTCGGCACACCGTTTTCGTTGAATTATCGCAGCAACAGGGTGACCGGATTCGAAAAAGCCTACACCCTCGATATCCCGGCAAGCAATGACAGCATTCCCACCAGCCTCAAACGTATCGACGTCGAAGTCCTCGTGGCCGGCCGGCGTTTTCAGGAAAGCATCGATCCGCCTTCCGTGGACCTTTCCCATACCTTTAGCTGGGATGGCATGGATGCTTACAATCGCGTCTTGCAGGGAGCCCAACCGGTAAAGATACGGGTAGGGTATGTCTATGATGCCGTTTACTATGAGCCCGATGATTTGGAGCAAGCTTTTGCATCATTCGGAACCACGGAGATTGAGGGCGTGCCAGGCCGTCAAGAAACTATCATCTGGCAGGAATTCACTGATACTGTCGGTGTGCTGGACGCCGGTGTCCATGGTTTAGGAAGTTGGAGTCTTGATGTGCATCATGCCTATGATTTCTACGCTCAGGTTTTGCATCTTGGCAGTGGAGGGCGGCGAAGCGCCGATAACCTGTCAACGGTGTTGACCGTAGTAGCTGGAATCCCCGGCACCAGTGGGGATAGCGGTGACGGCGGCCCGGCCACGGAAGCTTTATTAAGAAAGACCAGCGGTGCCGCAGTCGGAGTGGACGGCAGTCTCTATATCGCCGACTCTGACAGCAATCGCGTTCGCCGGGTGGATCCCGATGGGATCATCACCACTGTTGCTGGGGACGGTACGCAAGGGTTTGGAGGGGACGGCGGTCCGGCCACCGAGGCGCAGCTGGACACGCCCCGGGGGATTGTGCTGGGACCCGGGGGCAGCCTTTACGTCGCCGACTCCGGCAACAATCGGATTCGCCGGGTGGGACCCGATGGAATCATCACCACCGTGGCGGGGGACGGCACACAAGGATTTGGCGGCGACGGCGGCCTGGCCACCGAGGCGCGAATATCCGGGCCCGTGGGGATTGCGTTTGGACCCGACGGCAGCCTTTACATCGCCGATCTGTACAATTACCGCATTCGTCGGGTGGGGCCTGACGGAATCATCACCACTGTTGCTGGAACCGGCATTCCGGTTTATGGAGGAGACGGCGGTTCCGCTGCGATTGCAGGGATAGCTTTCCCCTATGACGTTGCCGTGGGGCCTGACGGTAGCCTGTATATCGCCGAGTATGGGAGTCAGCGTATTCGTCGGGTGGGGCCTGACGGAATTATCTCTACGGTGGCAGGCACAGGCACTGCGGGTTACGAAGGAGACGGCGGGTATGCCACTGCAGCCCAGTTGAACGCTCCCGTCAGTGTGACCCTGGCCCCGGACGGCAGTCTCTATATCTCCGATCTCCTCAATTTCTGCATTCGCCGGGTAAGACCTGACGGCATCATCAGCACCTTTGCTCCTTACGGGTCTGCTGTTGATGTGACGTTTGGGCCAGACGGCAATCTATATATTGCGGGGGGCACGATGATGCGCATGATTTCCCCGGTTTTACCAGGGATTACCCTTGGCGATATGACCGTGGCATCTGAAGACGGATCTATACTTTACCATTTTGGTGCCGATGGGCGACATTTGCGTACAATCGATGCCCTTGGCGGAACTGCAATCTACACGTTCGAATACGACAGTAACGGCTTGTTGAGCGCAGTGGAAGACCGCTATGGAAACCGAACCACCATCGAGCGGGACGCCAATGGTGACCCCATGGCCATTGTAAGCCCCTATGGTCAGTCCACCAGCCTGAGTCTGGATGCCAATGGTTACCTGGCGGGTATAACAAATCCTGCCGGTGAGATGCATACCCTTGGGTACACAAACGGAGGCCTGCTAAACAGCTTTACCGATCCCGAGGACAATGATTACAGTTACACCTTTGATGATCTCGGACTGCTTGTGAGGACCGATGATCCTGCCGGTGGTTTCAATGTGCTTGAGCGCACCCCAACCGATACCGGCTACGAGGTTTCCCTTACCACGGCCATGGGCCGAATTGACACATATTCGGTAGAATATCTTCCCACGGGTGAAAAACGTCGTGTGCAAACGAGTGGTTGCTGTGGCCAAAATGAATACCTGTCGGGTATCGAAGATAGCCACACGGTAACCCGTGCCGATGGGACAGTGTTAAATACGGAGCAAGGGCCTGATCCCCGCTGGGGCATGCAGGCACCTGTTGTGACCAGTCTGTCACTGGCAGTTCCGAGCGGCCTGACGGTTGTCATGTCCGCCGAAAGACAGGCTGCGTTGTCGGATCCCGAGGACCCGCTCAGTCTCGAAAATCTGACTAGCTCTTTTACCGTCAACGGACGAACGCATACGAGTACTTTCAGCGCTATCTCGGGTCAATTCACGACAATCTCTCCGGAAGGTCGGCAGTTTGTGGCGACCTTGGACGCCCTGGGAAGCCTGACTGGATATCAATATTCAGACTTGGCCATAGCGACCCTGACCTATGATGAAGAGGGTCGCCCTGCAACCTATGCAACTGGAACAGGAGACAAGGAACGCATGTTCGCGTTTGCATACGATGTGAATGGAAATGTAAGCAGCGTTTCTGATCCACTTTCAAGGACCAGCAGTTTTAGCTATGACGATGCCGGACACGTAACGGAAATACAGCTCCCGGACGACCGTCAGATCCTCTATACATACGATGCCAACGGCAATGTAACCGCTATTGCCCCCCCCGGGCGGCCGGTACACGTCTTTGGTTACACAACCGTTAATCAGATTGAGTTATATGACCCACCCGATGTGGGTGTCAGTGGTGATCAGACCCAATACACGTTCAATCTGGATCGGCAACTGTCCACTATTGTTCGGCCGGACAGCAAGACGGTTTCTTTGGCTTATGACGGCGTGGGGCGTTTGGACACAATCACGTATCCACGCGGGCAGTTGGGCCACACCTATGATGCGGCAACAGGGCAAATCATTACCATCACCACCCCAGACGGAGGCATCCTCACCTACAGCCACGATGGGCTACTGCCGACCAGCGAAACGTGGTCGGATGGTGACGTCGCCGGCAGTGTTGAAACCGCGTACAATGCTGATTTCAGGATTGCCCAGGAGACGGTCAATGGGGTAGATGCCGTAAGCTTCCAGTACGATCAGGATGGTCTGTTGACGGGAGCAGGTGAAATCACTCTGGACCTCAACATTGAAAATGGGCTGATCGCTGGAACCACAATTGGCAATGTGACGACTTCGCAAAGCTTCAACGATTTTGCGGAACTGGAGGACTATAGCGCATCGTACAATACAAGCGAGTTGTATGCGGTCAGTTATGTTCGGGACAAACTGGGCCGTATTACTGAAAAAGCGGAAACAGTTAACGGTACGCCGGTTACTTACAGTTACGAATATGACCTCGCGGGCCGTCTGGCAACTGCAAGCAGGGACGGTATTTCGGCAACGTACACGTATGATGTGAATGGCAACCGTCTGAGCCGCACATCCGGCGGGGAAACCTTCACTGGAAGCTACGATGTCCAGGATCGGCTGTTGCAGTACGATGATTCGACATACACCTATACTGAAAATGGTGAACTGTTGACCAAAACGCAAGGCGATCAAACCACGACATATGACTACGATGTCTTCGGCAATCTGATTTCCGTTGAACTGGCGGACGGTACCTTGGTTGAATACATCGTCGACGGGACAAATCGTCGCATAGGAAAGAAAGTAGACGGATCTCTTGTGCAGGGTTTCTTATATAGAAACCATCTCAACCCCATCGCAGAGCTGGACAGCGGTAATAATGTCGTGAGTAGATTCATTTATGCTTCCAGACTGACTGTTCCTGATTATATGGAAAAGGGCGCCAACCGCTATCGAATTATATCCGACCATTTGGGAAGTGTTCGGCTGGTGGTGGATGTGGATACAGGCGGTGTCATCCAGCAGATTGACTATGATGAATTCGGCCATATCACGTCGGATACCAATCCCGGCTTTCAGCCCTTTGGCTTTGCCGGCGGACTCTATGATATCCACACGCAGATGGTCCGTTTCGGCGTCCGGGATTACGATTCTGAGACCGGTCGCTGGACATGCAAAGATCCGATCCTCTTTTTCGGGGGAGATTCCAACCTGTATGGGTACGTGTTAGCCGATCCTGTCAATTTAATCGATCCAACGGGTTATGTGTTTCCTGACAGGCTGCCCACTTGGCTGTTGGATAAAATTTCCACTAAACAAGAAACGGTTGATGCGTATGCAGCAGGGGGTGATTCTGCTATAGAATATGCGACCTTTGGTTATATGCCGGGAATCGGAAAAACCATACGTAAGATGTTTGGAGTGGACATTGTGGATGAATGTTCCAAAACCTACAAGGAAGTCAAAAAGACCGCTGATTTTGGCTTTAAAGTGGTAGGTGTTGTTACAGGTCTTCACGGATTGCGCCAGGTGGCTGCAGCGACCTTCATTCAGACAGGCGTCAACGCTACTAAACAAATCACGACCGCCGGCGATGCCCTCGGGCTTGCACATGCAGGGAGGGCAGCCATTTCGGAGGTTCAGGAGCTTTTCAGGAAATAGTGCAGTAAGTAGGGGCCTTCGTTCTTCACGCCATCAGTTCGACTTTATGTTTGACAGAAAAATGCCGATCTATACAGGACCACGTAGGTGATTCTTATGTCCACATGCGGGATGTCAAGAATGAAGACCCGGCCCTAAGGCTCTTGTGTTTTTCATGTTTACACGTTCGATCAGAGTAGAGATTATATGAAAAATAGACTCAAGCTTGCCAAAGAGATGGTTAAAGAAAAACTGGCGGAAGCAAACGCGGAAGAAGTCAAATCTAATAAAAAAGCTCAGCCTAATAATGCAAAAATTCATGTTAAAAAGCCACAACGTTACGCGGGGGTCATCAGTATTGGAATCGCACTGGTTGCTTTTTACCTTGGGTTTAACGAGACAAAATTGATCTGGGAAAGTCGCAACATCCATCCTTTATGTTTTACTCGGGTTGTGGGCACTGTTTGGAAAATCTAAAGAAAATAAGGTGTAAGGTTCAGTGAAATGGGGGAACGTCATGAAAGCAGATAAATGGTCTCGTTTTGTTTGTGTAATATTCACAGCCTTTGCATTATTTTCAGGAAGTATGATCGTGGTAGCCGCCCAGTCTTCTGCCGCACAGATTCAAACGCCTGATTGGGCTGCCAGAGCCACCAATGCGCCGGTGATGAAACCGCCGTTTGAAAAGGTTCTCAGAGCCAACCAGATCGTACGGATCGAGCTTGTAACGGATGCTGAAATCAAAATCATCGCCCGTAACGTATCCAATAAAAAAGGGATACTCACATCCGTGGCATTCAAGGACGGTCGGCCCATCAAAGAGGTTTCCATAAACAGCTTCAGTTTAACGCCGAATCAGCGTAATTTAAGGATCACCCATAAAGAAGCACCGGCTGAAGCCGATTTTATCGTTGTGCGCGTCCAAAAAGGTATGATTGGCATCAAAGCCGAATTAATCGAATCGCCAGCAGGGATCGTACTGACGCGTTTTGAGATCAAAGGCCCGTCCGGTCGTGAAGCCGAGATCAACCCTAGAAAAAAGTCCCTGGTCCGACTGACGGATGTGGCCACAGACGGCAAGGGGTCCAGTGGCTCACTGTCGATTTATGCCACTGTTATAAAGAAGATGGAGGACGGTACCTCGGTATATAAAAGAGAGTACCTTAAAACGATCGATTTCAAACTGACCAGCGGCGCCACTGATAAGTGGGAATTTCCCCGAGAGCAGAAAGTCGATATCGTCAGCATCGATGTGATGAAAGGAATGGTCAATGTGCACATCGAGCAACCTGAAAAAGCCGGCACCAACCCAGCGGCCTGGGGTCGGGGTCCGGAGGCTGCAGGGCAAAAGGCCAAAGTCGAATCCCAAAAAGCATCTTCCACCCAGGAGGAAAAATCATTCAGGGGGGGGGAAATCCCCTTATACGAAGGCGCCGTAATAAAACGATCTTCGTTTACGGGAAAAAAAGGCTCAGCAGAAATGGAGGCCGTACCATATATTGTATATGCCCAACTCAAGAATCGTTTAAATTTTAGGTCAGCATGTAAGAATCTACTGACTCGTTGATGTGTCAGTATTTGAAGCCTCCCCTAAATATACAGATACTATTGATGTGATAGGGAAATCAACACCTCTGAAAGATACCAACCGGCAGTTGATTAGATCAAAATAAGATGTAATATCAATATATTAGGCTTAAGAATACAATCTTCATTTTTTAAAATCCCCGAATTTGATGAAATTTTCACTCCTTGGGTCTTTTTTCGTATGTCAT
>JAOZRT010000131.1 GCA_029940035.1 Desulfobacterales bacterium | reverse complement strand
AAACGGCAGCCTGACAGGCTATGGCGGCGGAATATGGCGCAAGGAATGGCTGCTCAGGCACGAGGGAGTGCTGCTGTGAGGCACAAAACGGAGGGAAGAAAGTGAGTTGACGGTAGTCAGTCATCAGTGGTCTGTTGTCTGACCAGAGCCGGTAGTCGGTAGTCAGTGGTCAGAACCACAGAAGAACAGAAATCTTAGCCGCAGACATACGCAGACGACCGCAGACAAAACATTTTTAATGTCGCTTCGCGACTGCATAATGCAGATAGCAATTTAAAATATTGGTGCCAGAAGCGTATTGCTTTTCGCAAGTTTTCTTAAATGTCCACGGTTGTCTGCGTATGTCTGCGGCTAAAAAAAGAAGACAGAGGACGGAAGACAGGTTGAGTTAAATCAAATAAAAGTGACAACTTTCAATCAGGACTTTACCGGAACCCGTGATCAATGAACAGTTCCTTCAACCCGCCATTGCTTTTGAAGCACCCCACCCTGCAGACCGTGCTGGCCAGCATCGGTCTGCGCAAGTGGGGAGGCAACCCTATGCTGAAGGCGGCCCAATACCATATCCTTGATGCTGGTGACGGCATACGGTTGTCGGGATTTTACTCACCGATTAAAGACAAACCGTCCCAAGGGTTATGCATTCTGCTGCACGGATGGGAAGGCAGTGCCGATTCCACCTATGTCCTGAGCTGTGGACGGTACCTCCATAAACACGGTTACGACGTGTTCCGGCTCAATTACAGGGACCACGGCGACAGCCTTCATCTGAATAAAGGTTTGTTTTATGCCACCCTGCTTGAGGAAGTCTTTCAGGCAGTCGGACAGGCGGCCCGTTTGTCAAGCAGCGCCCCCGTTTTTCTGGTGGGATTCTCTCTGGGGGGCAACTTTGCTTTGAGAATCGCCAGGCGCAGCCTTGCGAATGGCACCAGCCCCTTGAAACAGGTCATCAGCATCAGTCCTGTTCTCGATCCTGATAAAGCCACGGACAGAATTGACGGCAACCCTTTTCTGCTGGCCTACTTCATAAAAAAGTGGAAGCGTTCTTTGTGGCGCAAACAACGCCTGTTTCCAAGATTATATGATTTCAAGGATGTTTTGAACCGGAAAACCATCCGTGGCATGACAGACCTTCTGCTGAGCCGTTACACCGATTACCCTGACACGAAAACCTATTTCAGGTCATATGGCATCTACGGTCATGACCTGGCCGACATTCAGATCCCGACAACTATTATCACGGCAGTTGACGATCCGGTCATTCCCATCGAAGATTTTCATAATCTGAAAACCGCCCCATCCATTGATCTATTCATCCATAAAAAGGGCGGGCATAACGGGTTTATCGACAGCGTGCTGGGCCCTGCCTGGTATGACCGGTTGATGCTAAATAAATTTTCATGCTCTGACGCGAATAACAAAGCATGAGACATCCACTATCGCCTATATTATCGAAGGTTTATTGTGTGAAAATTCATGAAAATTTAAGAAGGAGAATATCATGACAAAACAGGAATGGAATCCAGGTCTTTTGCTGAAACTGTCCGGCAGCTACTGGCAGACATGCGCCCTGCATACGGCTGTGAAACTTGACCTGTTCACCACGATCGGGCAGGAAGAATTAACCGCAAAACAGGTTGCCGAAGAGGCCGGCCTCGATGAAAAGGCATTGACCAGGCTGCTCGATGCCTTGACAGCCATGCAGTTGCTTGTGAAAAAAAACGACTGTTACCAGAACACGCCATCCGCGGTAAAGTTCCTGTCCGCAGACTCAAAAGGCTATATCGGCCACATGATCAACCACCATCACCACCTCATGGACTCCTGGGCCCGCATGGCTGAATCCATGAAAACAGGCAAGCCCAACCGCGGCCGGGCCTCATTCAGCGATGAAGAACGGGAAAGTTTTCTGATGGGTATGTTTGTCATGGGAATGCATACAGCACCGGTCCTGGCCGGGGAAATCGACCTCACGGGCCGAAAAACACTGATCGACATCGGCGGCGGGCCGGGGACCTTTGCCATTCATTTCTGTCTGCAAAATCCGCAGCTCAATGCAATGGTATATGACCTGCCCGCGACAAGGCCTTTTGCGGAAAAAACCATTGAAAATTTCAACCTGTCAGACCGCATCGGATTCATGGATGGCGATTATGTGGAAAAGCCCATCGAAGGTTTTTACGACGTGGCCTGGCTCAGCCACATTCTGCATGGGGAAGGGCCTGATACCTGTATTGAAATTCTCAAAAAGGCTGTGGCGGTTCTGACGCCGGGCGGGCTTGTGTGCATCCACGACTTCATTCTGAAGAACACCATGGACGGCCCGCTCTTCCCGGCTCTTTTTTCCATCAACATGCTGCTCGGGACAACGTCGGGCCGGTCCTACTCCGAAATCCAGCTCATGGACATGCTGGAAAAGGCCGGGGTTAAAGAGGCCCGACGTTTGTCTTACGTCGGTCCGACGGAGTCAGGGGTAATTGTAGGTCAAACCAAATCTTGATAAACCGGAAGGGGCTGAAGCCCTGAACTACAAGACATACAGCCGACTGCTTTGTAGCGCAGGGATTTATCCCTGCTAAACCGTATGCTGAATTCCGAATGCTTTATCCTGTTTGCCTTAACTTGGACATTGATCGTTCGTTATTCGATATTGCTTATTCGCCCTTTTTGGGGATTTTGTTCAGAATCGGCCACTAACAATCCTATGCAAACATGATGCGATTTCAATGAATAGGCACTAAAAATAAATATTCCATGCTGCAAACAGCACGGGATATTTATTTTTATTTTTTACTGCGAACCAGCTCTTTGATGCGCTGGACGTGCCCCCTCCCCAGCCCCTTGACCTCGCAGCCCAGTTCAAAATAGCGCTGTATGGCGGCATCGTCCAAAATCCCGAAGCAATCGATCACCGCAACCGGCCTCCCGGTCATATCCAGTATATCCTCAGGGGTGAGTTCCATGTATTGCCGATGCCTCACGGCAAGCACCACCGCATCCACATCCGCCAGAGCCCCCGACAGGTTCTCGTGCATCCGTAGGCTGCTGAGGTCGTCCTGGTTGCGAAAGAACCTGGCCCATGATTTCCCCGGTGCCGGGTAGGTATCCTGTTTCTCAAGCTCCCACCAGTGTTTTACATAGGGGTCGTGCACCACGACTTCGCCACCCATTTCCGTCAGCTTGCGCACGATAAGTTCCGAGCCGCTGTAACGCGTGTCGCCGACATCCTCCCGGTAGGACACCCCCAAAAGGGCGACTCTGGACGCTGCCACAATCTTGCCCATATTCCGCAAGGCATCCCTGACCAGTTCCGCCACATGAAGTGCCCGCGTGTCGTTTATATCGATGGCCGCCGGTGTAATTTTAAAGATATCATCATCAAACCCCATCAGGGTGTTGTAGGCCCACACCCCCAGTCCACCGTCTTTGGGCAGACAGTAGCCGCCTATGCCGGGTCCAGGAAAGATGATGTTGGAATGGGTTGGCCTCACTTTGATAGCCTTGATCACTTTGGTCAAATCCACCCGGTTGCGTTCGGCAAACCGGCTCCACTCATCCAGAAAGGCCAGAATGGTTGCCCTGTATGAATTCTCTATTATTTTACACGTCTCGCTTTCTATGGGATGGTCCAGAACCGTCAGCGGGTACTGCTCGACATTCAACACATTGGATAAGAATTGCTCAACCCGTTCACGGGCAGTGGCATTGATGCCGCTGCAGACCCGCCAGAAGTCACGAATGGATCTCACATACTCCCGGCCGGGCATCACCCGCTCAAAGGAATGCGCCAATAGGGGTTCCACATCCTTCAACCCCCTTTTATCAAAAGATTTTTTGATAATCGGCCAGGCCACATATTCCGTTGTACCGGGCGGCACCGTGGTTTCGATAAGCACCAGGCAGTCAGGGGCGATTTGTTCGCCTATCACCTTCAGGCTGCTCTCCAGTGCGGCAATATCGGCCTGGCCTTTGCGGACATCCCCCAGGGTTTCCTTCTGGTAATCGCACTGGACATCCACCACAACCACATCAGCCAGTGAAAGCGCATCATACGTATAGGTGGCCACCAGATTTTTCCGCTCTTTTACACAACGCTCTATCAAAGGAGCGACTTCCGGATCTTCGGCCTCAACAGGCGACACCCCTCGGTTGAGATACGGTATTTTCCAGTACGACCGGATTGAGGGCCGCTGCATGCCGATGACAAAATAGAGCGGTTCATCCGTCCCTTCCCTGGTGGAATCGGCCACTACCCCGGCCATCACCGCACCCACAAACCCGACCCCCATGACAACCACTATCTCACGCCCCATCTGACGCTGTTCGGTCACCATGTTTTTCAGTTTTTCATACTCTGCCGGGTATTCATTATCAGCCGGCAGGGGGAAGGCTTCACCTGCAGGACAGATGGAGGCAGATGTATTGTCTGCTGACGGTTCGTTCTGCTGCATGGTCATCAGGATCTCCTTTCTTCCTTAATTGAGCGTTTCGGGTTGTGGTAATAGCGCTCAAGCATATCCGCCAGGCTCTCTTCCCACGTTCGCGGAACAATGTTGAAAGATCGTTTGATTTTTGAGCAGTCGAGGACAGAGTTGGCCGGACGCTTGGCCGGCGTGGGGTACGCCGATGTGGGCACAGGCTCCACGGATTTGACCTTGAATGTTTCATACTGGGAAGCCAGCCTGAAGATCTCTGTGGCAAACCCGTACCAGGTTGTCTGCCCCCTGCCGCAGAAGTGATAAACCCCCCACTGCATATTTTCCCTTTGCCGGATCTGGTGGGCGATAGCAAGGATGGCATCAGCCAAATCGGCAGCATCGGTGGGGCAGCCTGTCTGGTCGTCGACAACGGAAAGCTGTTCTCTTTCCTGCCCCAGGCGCAACATCGTTTTGACAAAATTATGCCCGTGAACCCCGTAAACCCAAGCCGTGCGCAAGATGACATGCTCCGCCAATAGGGTGGCCACGGCTTGGTCGCCGTCTGCCTTGCTTTGTGCGTAAACCCCCAGGGGTGCCATGGGGTCGTCTTCCCCATAAGCGCCTTCCTGATCTCCCCCGTAAACATAGTCCGTGGAGATGTGAACCAACGGTGTTTTCCCCTGCCGGCAGGCTGTTGCGAGATTTGCCGGCCCGTCACGGTTGACCTGGAAGGCGAGTTCGGCATTTTCTTCAGCCGCGTCCACGGCTGTATAGGCTGCCGCGTTGACCACCAGATCGGCAGCTACGTCGCCCACCAGTTCTTCAACTGCCCTTTTATCCGCAATGTCGATCTCTTCGATATCAACCCCTGTGATGGTCAATCCCTGATCGACACCTTTGTTCCGGAGCTCCCAACCCACCTGGCCTTTTGAGCCGGTTACCAATATTTTCATTTGGATGTTTCCTTAAATTTCATACAAGATTGCGACAATCACTTCTTATTGTTGTTTTTCGGCTTCAGGATCACTTCATCCTTTTTGATCATGCCCAGCTCTTTTCTGGCAACGCTCTCGATATATTGCGGATCGTTGCGCAGGCGCTCGATGGTCCGATACAGGGTGTCGTTTTCTTGTTTCAGCTGGATATTTTCATGCTGCAGGCGGTCCCTTTCACTCTTCAAAACAAAAAAATCGGATAGTCCCCTGTCGCCGAAAAGGCTGAACAAAAGCATCGCAAAAAGAGTTAGTATACAGATTGAAATCAGGAATTTATATTTGGAATCCATAAGAAATATAAGTGTCTAAGTATTCTGATCCGGTACAATGAGCCAAGTTTACCCTGTCGTTGCAAAAGCCGGAGGGTAAACAATAGTGTTTATTATTTGCGAAGGGCCTTGACAAGCCTGCCGAGTTCCGGACTGCCGAAAATATAGCCCAGAACTGCATACACCGTGACACCGGCCGCGACAGTTCCGGTGACGCCCATCAATAACTGCAGGGATGCATGATTGCCACGAGGTATGATCAATGCTGACACCCCCCAGACGGCGCCCCCCATCAACAGGGAAGCAGCTACCGACCTTCCTGCGGAGACCATGATATTACGCCAGCCGAGCATACCGATTTTCCGTCTCAGCGCCCATATGAGTAACAGAAGGTTCACTGTCGAAGCAAGCGAAGTGGCCAGGGCCAGCCCGCCATGTTTGAGCGGTCCCATGAGAACGATGCCCAAGACGACATTCACCGCAATAGATACAACCGCCATTTTGACGGGCGTTTTTGTGTCCTGCAGAGCATAAAACATGGACACAACGATGCGTACCGCCGAAAATGCCCACAACCCGAAACAATAATACAGCAGGGCCACGGCTGTCAATCTGACGGTTGCGGCATCAAAGGCCCCCCGTTTGAAAAGGAGGCTCACAATCGGCTCCCGCAGCACAATCAGGCCCACCATAGCCGGGATGGTGATGAAGAAAACGAAATTTATGGCGTGGCAGAACGTCTCCCGCAACCCGTCGAAATCATCTTCCGCCACCTGTTTGGAAAGACTGGGAAGCACCGCCGTCGCAGTGGCGATGGCAAATATTCCCAGGGGAAACTGCACCAGGCGGTCCGCATAATATAGATAGGAAACGCTGCCCTCGGGCAGCAGGGAAGCCAGCAGCGTACCGATCACCATGTTGATCTGATAGACGGCGGCCCCAAAAACAGCCGGCAGCATCAACAGGCCGATACGCTTCAGGCCGGGGTGGTATAGCTTTGTTTTTTTCCAGAACAGCACGCCGTTTTTAATTAAAAACGGTATCTGCAGGAGGAGCTGCAGCAGGCCGCCCAGAAGGACACCCACGGCCAAACCGAACACGGGCCTGGAAAGGTGCGGTGAAAGCAGCAGCATGGAAGCGATCATGGCCAGATTCAAAAAAACCGGCGCCAGGGCCGGTGCGGCAAAGTGGCCGAGCACATTCAACACACCCATGCAGAGGGCCACCAGCCCGATAAAAAAGATATAGGGAAACATGAAGCGGGTCAGATCGACGCACAGCCGGTATTTTTCAGGCGAATCTGTAAATCCCGGTGCGATGATATGCACGATCAGGGGAGCCGCCACAATACCGACAACCGCGGTTGCCGCCAGGATAACAGACAGCATGCGCATGGCGGATCTGGCAAGCCTGAAAGCCTCTTCACGCCCGTGGCGGGTGAGATATTCGGAGAACACCGGAATAAAGGCCACCGTCAGGGACCCTTCGGCAAAAAGCCTGCGCAGTAGATTGGGGATTCTGAAAGCCACAAAAAAGGCATCGGAAGCCAGGCCGGCACCAAAAAAGCCCGCAATAACCACGTCTCTGATAAATCCGAAAATCCTGCTCAGAAACGTGGCCGCTCCCACAACCCCCGCGGCCCGCGTCACCTTTGTGTTTTCCGTCATGCTGTATAACCGTTCAGGAGGTGTTGACAAAAATATATTGACATCTTATCATGGTTGCTATATTTGTAATTGTTTAAACAAAAACCAATTTGAAAGGAGTTCAAACCATTGGCCAATCATAAATCAGCGCTGAAACGCGCCCGGCAGTCGGAAACCAAGCGGTTAAACAATAAAGCCACGAAAACCAGGGTGAAAAATGTCGTCAAGAGTATACGCACGGCAGCCGCCGATGACGCCAACGATCAAAATGTGAACATGCTCAATGAGGCAAAATCAACCATTGATAAAGCCGCCAAAAAAGGCGTTATTCATAAAAGAACCGCCGGAAGAAAAATATCCCGGCTGTCCAAGCTCGTCAATTCAGCTAACTAACGCTGTTATATTTAAAATCAATTGATAATGCCAACTCCGCTTGAGGTGCCTTGAGCGGAGTTTTCTTTGTCACGCGAAGCTGTCTCAAGATTAGATTTTTGGTTCAAGTCAAAAATCGTCCGTCATCCTGTAGTACGCCTCCTCCCCCAACCTCAGACAGACCAACTCAATGGCCTCTCGCTTGTTGCTCTCCGTCTGCGACTTGTCGTCTTGCGACACCGTATAGGCCTCGGAACCGCTCATGCCTCTGGTAAACCAGACCACTTCCCCGGCCTGGTTCTTCAAGGTCAGGTCGATGGTGACAGAGACCCTTTTTTCCAGGGGTGATTGGGCATTACGCCTGGCGATAGTCCAGGAACGCACCCCGGTGATTCTGCCGGACAGGATGCCTTCCGCCTGTTCTTGCGAAACGATTTCCCCTTTATATTTGCGTATAAATTCATTTTTAAGCTGATCCGTGAGGACGATTTCGGCACCGATTTCAGCCGTCTGGTTCTCGATCAGATCGATGAAGATGGTATTCAGCCCTTTGGGTGGCCCACCTCCTCCGGCAAACCCGTATCCGCAACTGCATATCAGCAAACAAAGGCCTGTTATTATCGCTATCCGGCGGGCGGCCTTTAGAGACAGCAACCGGTTGCACAATGGCTGGATTGAGGAAGCCCCCCCAAATGGATTATGCATTTATGAAGCCCTCCGGCGTTTGCAACGTTGGGGTCAAATCAATTTTCATGCGCTACATTTACACAACGATATTAACCAGCTTTTTCTTGACCACCACAACTTTTTTCACAGGCTTGTCGGCGATAAATTTAAGGGCCCTTTCATCGGACAAGGCTCGCTGCCGCAACGATTCTTCATCCACCTCCACGGCAGCTGTAAAACGACTGCGCACCTTTCCGTTGACCTGCACGACAATCAACAGCTCATCCTTGGTCAAAGCCTCTTCCCTGTACGTGGGCCATGATGCCAGCAGAATGCTTTCACGATTGCCCAGGGCTTCCCAGATTTCCTCCGCAAAATGCGGTACGATGGGCGCCAGGAGCAAAATTGCCGATTCCACGGCAAAACGGACCACACGGTTCCGCTCCGGTGCATCAACCGGCGCCTCGAACGCATACAGAGCGTTCACCAGTTCCATGACCGCGCTGATGGCTGTGTTGAAATGAAAACGGTCCTCGATGTCGCGCGTGACCCGCTGGATGGTTTCGTGGGTTTTTTTGTAAAGCTTTTTGACCTCCCCTTCCAGACGGTCCGGTGAATCCGTATACGGGCTGACGGTCTTGATGTCATCCATGCAATTGGCTGCAAAACGCCACACTCTGTTGAGAAAACGGTACCCGCCTTCAACCCCCTGCTCGCTCCACTCCAGGTCCCTTTCAGGGGGTGCCGCAAAGAGGCAGAAAAGACGCGTGGTATCCGCGCCGTAACGTTCCAACAGTATGTTGGGGTCGATGACATTTTTTTTGGATTTGGACATCTTCTCCACACGGCCGACAACGGCTGCCTGGCCGCAAATGGCGCAGTGCGGTGTCCCGTCCCCGGCAGTAATGTCGTCCGGCAACAGGAATCCGTGCTCAGGGCAAGACGTGGTCTCTTTGCACACCATGCCCTGCGTCAACAGGCAGGTGAACGGCTCCTTGTACTTGACCAGGCCCATATCGTTCAGCACCCGGGTGTAAAACCGGGAATACAGGAGGTGCAGGATGGCGTGCTCCACCCCCCCTATGTATTGGTCCACCGGCATCCAGTAATCCACGGCCTTTTTGTCGAACATGCCTTCATCGTAATCCGGACTGCAATAGCGCTCGAAATACCAGGATGACTCCACAAAGGTGTCCATGGTGTCGGTTTCCCTGCGCGCATGTTCCTCACCGCATTTCGGGCAGGTTGCCTGAGCAAAAGAGGCCAGTTCCGACAGAGGCGATCGCCCGCCCTCAAGCAGATTGGCATCCTCGGGCAATAGAATGGGGAGGTCTTCTTCAGGGACCGGCACTACCCCGCATGCGGGGCAGTGAATCATGGGTATGGGCGCCCCCCAGTAGCGCTGGCGGGAGATGCCCCAGTCACGAAGCCGGTAGGACACCGTCTTTTTACCCAGCCCTTTTGTTTCAAGGTGTCGGGCGATGGCTTCCATGGCCTCACGGTTGGGCATGCCGTCATAGCTGCCGGAGTTTATCATGACCCCCTCGCCCGTATATGCCTCCGTTAATCCTTCGGCTGTCAGATCTTTTTCCTCACTGTTGACCACGACAATGATGTCCAGGCCGTATTTCCGGGCAAAATCAAAGTCACGCTGATCATGGGCGGGCACGCACATGACAGCACCTGTGCCATACTCCATGAGCGCAAAATTAGCTGTATATATGGGGATTTCCCTTCCACTCATAGGATTCAGGCAAAAGGCCCCCGTGAAAACGCCCTCTTTTTCGAAGGTCTCCACAGCCTTGGCGGTCCGGTCCTGACGGGACATCCGATCGACGAATGCATCCACTTCCGGTGCCTGTTCCGTGCCTTTTGAAAGGGTTGAAACCAGCGGATGTTCCGGCGCCAGACACATGAATGTTGCCCCGAACACAGTGTCCTGTCGTGTCGTAAAAACGGAGATTTCATCCCCGGAACCGCCGATGACGGGAAAACGAATTTCGGCGCCGGTGCTCTTGCCGATCCAGTTTTTCTGCATGGTGATGACTTTCTCAGGCCACCCCGGCAGTTTGTCACAGTGCACCAGCAGGTCTTCGGCATAGTCCGTGATCCTGAAAAACCATTGCCACAATTTCTTCTGGCGGACCTCTTTGCCGCAACGCCAGCACAGACCGGCTTCCACCTGCTCGTTGGCCAGGACCGTCTGGCAGGGATCGCACCAGTTGACATACGATTCCTTGCGGTAAGCAAGGCCCTTCTCGACCATCTTCAGGAAAAGCCACTGTTCCCAGCGGTAATATTCAGGTCGGCACGTGGCCAACTCGCGGTCCCAGTCATAGGAAAACCCAATTTTCTTCAACTGCGCCCGCATGTTGTCGATATTTTGATACGTCCACGTTGCCGGATGGGTCTTATTGGCAATGGCCGCATTTTCAGCCGGCATGCCAAAAGCGTCCCACCCCATGGGGTGCAGCACATTGAAACCCCGCATTCTCTTGTAGCGCGCCACCACGTCGCCGATGGTGTAATTGCGCACGTGCCCCATGTGAATGTTGCCGGATGGATAGGGAAACATCTCCAGCAGGTAGTATTTTTCTTTATCCGGTTGTGTCTCAACTTGGAATAAACGGTCATCTTCCCAGGACTGCTGCCATTTGCTTTCAGTCATACCGGGATTGTATTTTTCTTGCATTAGATGTATCAGCCTCCAGATGAAACCTAAAATCGCTCAATTTAGGTAAAAGTGAGCGTTCCAAAACTTTTTTCATGTCACACTATCCTTGAAATAGCAAGATGCTATCCTGCGCAAATCTGTGCGGGTGTGCCCCTTAAAACAGCCGGTCCTGTGCCATCAGGGGTAGAAAACGTTTGACTTGATAATAACAATTTAATATTTATAATAAATATAGACTTAAGCGCTCACTTCAGGTTGGAGTGCATGTTTACACTTGATGACAAGGATACTAATTCATGACCAGCAAAATACTCATAAACGCCATAGACCCTGAAGAGTGCCGCATTGCCATAGTCAAAGACAGCCGGCTGGAAGAGTTCAATATCGACAGTGCCGCCAAAGAGATCACCCACGGCAATATCTACAAAGGCATTATCACACGCGTCGAACCCAGCCTGCAGGCAGCCTTTGTGGACTATGGAGCGGAGAGGCATGGTTTTCTGCAACGCCACGAGATTCACAGCGACTATTACCAGGAAACCCCTTCCGGGAAAAAAACGATCAAAGACATCATCAAACGAGGCCAGGAGGTCATGGTCCAGATCACCAAGGACCCTATTTTAAAAAAAGGGGCCATGCTCACAACCTTTATTTCACTTCCGGGAAGGCATCTGGTGCTGATGCCCGGGTCGACAACCAGG
>JAOZRT010000130.1 GCA_029940035.1 Desulfobacterales bacterium | reverse complement strand
TTCAAAGCCTCATGAAAAAGCACGGCATCAGGCTGCCCAACAAATGAAAATTCACCGCGGTAAACCGCGGTAAATTTTCATTTGATACATGTATATATATTTTATACATACCCCTCTTGAAATCACCCGCCCTGAACACCTCCTTGTACTTTTTTATTGTAATTTTAATTAGTTATTTTTCAATTCTGCGGAAAAAAAGAAATATCAACCGCTCAACTGAACTGATTTAGTGGAAAATTCAACGCAACAAATGTATTATTTTATTATACACCTTAAGCTTGGAGGGACCGAACAAAAATCATTTATATCTAATATATCAGTAAGATATAATTATTCATCATATTTGGCATGGCTCGTGCAGTTCTGAAAATTTAACTTTTGAAAAATAAATCCTATCACTCGCACATCGGAGGTTAACATGGAAGCAGTCCAAAAAATTATCGTGGTCGATGACGAAAAAAGCATCTGCAGTAACGTGGAAAAAATCCTCAAGAAAGGCAACTACGAAGTGGTGCGCGCCGAGAGCGCAGACGAGGCCCTGGAGAAAATGGCCATGGATTCCTTTTCCCTGCTGATCTCGGACATCGTCATGCCCGGTAAAAACGGCCTCGAACTTCTCAAGATGGTCAAAAAGCAGTGGCCCCTGACCAAAGCCGTGATGATGACCGCCTACGCCTCCACCGAAACAGCTGTCAAGGCGATCAAGATGGGCGCCCTGGATTATATCCCCAAGCCGTTTACCCCGGATGAGCTGCGCAGCACCGTGGAAAGGGCCCTGGACGGCGAACTCGAGGAAGCGCCCACCACAGAGCAGGAAAGGGGAGCCATCAACCCCATCGACGTGGACATGCCTTTTGACGCCGATGAAGTCGCTAAGGTAACCGGTGAAGCTTACGCTAAGAGCCTGGGGCCGTCGGGCATACCCGTCATCGAGGTCAAGCTGCCGGAACCCCTGGAAGGCTATTGTGAAATGGGCACCATGGTGTGCGACATCTTCAAGAAGCTGGGCGCCACCTGCAAGGCCGGCACCAAAACCCAGAAGTGCCCCCAGCTGGCCAAGAAAAAAAGAGCTGCCAAGGCCAAAAAGACACCGGATGTCAAAATGCTGGTGGGCATTGACCTGCCTTTTGATTACGAGGAAGTCGCCGCCGTGACCGGCCCCGAGTATGTCTACTCCCTGCAGAACGAAGGCGTGGCCTACATCCCCTACGAGGAATTGAAAAAGAATGTGACCCACAGGCTGGAAAACAACTCCATCGACGTGGACATGCCTTTTGACGCCGATGAAGTCGCCAAGGTAACCGGCGACGCATACGCCAAAAGCCTGGGGCCCTCTGGTATGCCCGTGGTGGAAATCACTGCATCGGAACCACTGGAAGGATTCTGTGAGACCGGCAGCATGGTGTGCGACATCTTCAAAAAGCTCGGCGCCACCTGCAAGGCCGGCACAAAAACCCAGAAATGCCCCCAGCTGGCCAAGAAAAAGCGTGCGGCCAAAGCCCAGAAAACGCCGGACGTCAAGAAGCTCATCGGCATTGACCAGCCCTTTGAGTACGAGGAAGTCGCCGCCGCGGTCGGCAGCGCCTACGTGGAAAATCTTGTTTACGACGGTGTCGTACAGGTGCCGTATGAAACCCTGAAGCAGAATGTCGCCCGCATGATGGCCGAGCAGGATGCCCCCTCTGCCGATATTTTCGAATTCCCTAAAGAATCCGTGCACAAGAACATTCTGGTCATCGATGACGAAGTGGCGGTCAACAACAACATCCGCAAAATACTGGCCAAGAAAGGCTTTCAGGTGGACCAGGCCGTGACCAAAGACGAGGCCCTCGATAAAATCGGAGCGCGTCCCTACAAGCTGATCCTTTTGGACCTCAAGATTCCGGGGGTGAAAGGGCTCGAACTCCTCCAGGCCATCCGGGACAACAACCCCGAAGCCAAGGTGATCATGATCACCGGCTACGCCAGCATCGAAACCGCTGTGGAGGCCACACGCATGGGCGCCGTGGATTACCTGCCCAAGCCTTTTACACCGGATGAAATCCGCAATGCCACGGAAAAGGCGCTCCAAATAGCCGCATAAATATCTCGATTAGCCTGACATGATACAAACGCAAACGGTCTGACCAAATGGTCAGGCCGTTTGCGCTTTTTTGGCAACCAGCTCAGCAGACTACTATTAGCCGAAAACCGACCCCCAACATGCAACCTGTATCATTATATAATTTCCAACCCCCGGCCCGGTATGCAGAACACCCCATAATAGAAACCCGGCCAATTGCTTTTCATACCATTTTTGTCTGAAAAAACATTATCTTAATGATTCTTGACCCTTAAGTGTCAACGAATGAATTCTCATTCATTTTTACCAAATTCTATTGACAAGCATTTTTTCACCATATACATAGACTTTTTGGCCCTGCTATTGGTCCCGGCAAATGGAAATCAGTTTATCTATTTGTTTTTACTTAATTTTTATCAGGAGAAACACCATGGCAAAGGATGTAATCGGTTCGGTACTGGTTGTCGGCGGCGGGATTGCCGGAATGCAGTCCGCGCTCGATCTGGCAAATTCCGGGTACTATGTCTACCTTCTTGAAAAGTCACCCTCCATCGGCGGCGTCATGTCGCAACTGGACAAGACCTTCCCCACCAATGACTGCGCGATGTGAATTATCTCCCCTGTACTGGTCGAGGTCGGCCGGCATCTGAACATCGAGCTTATCACATATGCAGATCTTGAGTCTGTCGAAGGCGAATCAGGCAATTTCAAGGTAAAAGTCAAAAAGCGCGCCAGAAGCATCAACATGGACCTCTGCACCGGATGCGGTGCCTGCGTGGAGAACTGCCCTGTGGTGCAGTTACCCGCACATTGCTGAGCAGCACTTTGAGGCATAACACCAAAACTCACAAGAATTGATTCGGAGATAGTCCCATGAACCAAGCTATTCCATTGGAAAGCGACACTGAAACAGAAGTCGATTTTATGGAACTCGATACCATTATCGAGGATGAATTCGGCAACAACAAAGAAAACCTGATCATGATCCTTCAGGCCATACAGCGCAAGTATAATTATGTGCCCCAACCGGCGCTGACCTATCTTTCGGCCAAGATCGGCATCCCCTACAGCAAAATATACGGCGTGGCCACTTTCTACAGCACGTTCAGCCTGGAACCCAGGGGACGCAACATCGTTTCCATCTGCCTCGGCACCGCCTGCCACGTGCGCGGGGGCGAGAGAGTTCGGGAACGCATTCAGGAAAGCCTCGAAATAAGCGACGGCCAGACCACGGAAGACCAACGTTTCACCCTGGAATCCGTGCGCTGCATCGGGTGCTGCAGCCTGGGCCCGGTCGTGAAAATCAATGAAGACATGCACGGCCGCATCTCATCCGACCAAATTGACCGCATTCTAGACCAATATGAATAACGAAGTTGACGAGGCTAAGATCATGAAAATCCAGTCTGTAAAAGACTTAGAAAAGATTTCCCGGGAGTACAGCACCAGCCTTTACCACCCTGAATATGTAAAGGTAAACATCGGAATGGCCTCCTGCGGCATTGCCGCCGGCGCCGAAGCGGCATTCAACACCGCTACAGAAGCATTTGCCGACGACAAAGCCGTCCATATCGGCCAGACCGGGTGCATTGGGTATTGTGAAATGGAACCGCTTGTTGAAATATTTTCAGGCGGCACCCCCAGAGTAATCTACAAAAGCATCACCCCGGACAAAGTTCTGGATGCCATCAGCGATTACCAGAATGGGATAGACCAGAAAAAATGGGTCCTGGGCCAGATGCGCGACCCCAGATCCCTGCTTGAAGACGAAATCGACAACCCCCTTGCAAAGGTGGCGCCCTTCGAGGCCATTCCTTTTTTGGAAGACATACCTTTTTATAAGAACCAGGTGAAAATTGCACTGCGCAACTGCGGGTACATCGACCCGGACTGCATCGAGGAGTACATCGCCAAAAAGGGGTATTTTGCCCTGCTTCAGGTTCTCACACACTCGGAACCCGGAAAGGTTCTGGAAACCGTCAAATCTTCAGGATTGAGGGGAAGAGGCGGCGGCGGGTTCCCCACCGGAATTAAATGGGCAACCTGTGCCAAACACGACGGTGACCGCTACATCATCTGCAATGCGGATGAAGGGGACCCCGGCGCATATATGGACAGGAGCATATTGGAGGGCGACCCGCACAGCGTGCTCGAAGGCATGCTGCTGGCCGGGTATGCCATCGGATCCAGTCAGGGCTACATCTATGTGCGTAACGAGTATCCCCTGGCTGTAAAACGGTTGGTAACCGCCATCAAACAGGCCGAAGCCTACGGACTTCTGGGGAACAACATTGCCGGCACGGATTTCAGGTTCAACATCAGAATTTCCACAGGGGCCGGGGCCTTTGTCTGCGGTGAATCCACCGCCTTGATGGCCTCCCTGGAAGGAAACGTCGGCCGCCCCAGGGCCAAATACGTCCACACCGTTGAAAAAGGCTTCCGCGACAGCCCCACCAATCTCAACAACGTGGAAACCTACGCCAACGTACCGGCTATCGTACTAAAGGGAGCTGAATGGTTTGCCGGCATGGGTACGGACCACAGCAAGGGAACCAAAGTGTTCAGCCTGGTGGGTAAAATAAAAAATACAGGGCTGGTAGAAGTCCCCATGGGGATCTCCTTGAGGGAAATCGCCTTTAATATCGGCGGTGGAGTCCCCAAAAAGAAAGTTTTCAAAGCCATCCAGACCGGCGGACCTTCGGGCGGTTGCATCCCCGAACGTTTTCTGGATCTGCCGGTGGATTACCAGAAACTGGCCGAGGTGGGTTCCATCATGGGCTCAGGCGGGATGATCGCCATGGATCAGGACACCTGCATGGTGGATGTGGCCCGCTATTTCATGGATTTTCTCAAGGAGGAGTCCTGCGGCCAGTGCAACCCCTGTCGTGAAGGCATCAAACAGGTGCTCGACATCCTGACCAGCATCTGCGCCGGAAAGGGCAAGGAAGGGGACATCGAACTCCTGGAAGAACTGGGCAGCATGATTCAAAAGTTTTCCCTCTGCGGCCTGGGGACCTCGGCGCCGAACCCGGTCCTGACGACAATCCTGTACTTCAGGGATGAGTATGAAGCTCACATCAGGGACAAAAAATGCCCGTCAGGGGTCTGCAAAGCGCTTTTCCACTATGAAATCGATGCAGATGCCTGTACCGGCTGCCGTGTGTGCGCCCGCAAGTGCCCGCAGGATGCCATCACCGGGGAAAAGAAAAAGGCCCACGAGTTAAATCAGGACCTCTGCATCAAATGCGGTATTTGCTATGATGCGTGTAAATTCAATGCAATAGCCATTCGATAATTCGCATAAGGATTGTAATCATTATGATCACGTTTAAATTGAACGGAAAAAAGGTGCAGGGAGAAGAAGGGCAGTACATTCTTCAGGTTGCTGAAAAATACGGTGTCGACATCCCCACCCTCTGCCATCACAAAGCGCTTGAACCGGCCGGCATGTGCCGCCTTTGTACGGTGGAACTCTTTGACGGCCGCAGGAGCCGGTTTGTAACCGCCTGCAACTACCCCATCTGGGAAGGCATGGAAATAACCACCGATTCCGAATCGGTTCACGCGGGACGGAAGCTGATCGTAGAGCTGCTGCTCGCCAAATGCCCGGATGTCCCCATGCTCAAGAAGCTGGCAGAACAGTACGGCATTGATAAACCGCGCTTCAAGACCGAAGGCGACGACTGCATTCTCTGCGGACTCTGTGTGCGTATGTGTGAACGCATGGGCAACAGTGCCATCAGCCTGACCGGCAGGGGCGTGGAAATGAAAGTGGACACGCCGTATCATCTCCAGAGCGACGTCTGCATGGCCTGCGGTGCCTGTGCATCGGTCTGCCCCACCGGCCACATCACCCTTGAAAAGATCAACGAACAGATCACCAGCCGCCAGGATGTCAAACCGATTCCCAGCGAATACGACATGGGCCTCAAAGGCAGAAAACCGGTGTACGTCCCCTATCCCCAGGCCGTACCCAACACCCCGGTCATTGACCGGGATGTCTGCGTGCATTTTAAAACAGGCGGCTGCAAGGTCTGCACGGAATTCTGCGGGGTGGACGCCATTGACCACAGCATGGAAGACGAAATCGTGGAACTGGAAGTGGGATCGATCATTCTGGCTCCTGGATTCGAACCCTTCGACCCCTCCAAATTCGACACCTACAACTACGCCAACCATCCCAACGTGATCACCTCCATGGAAATGGAGCGAGTTCTTTCGGCATCCGGCCCTACAGAGGGCCACCTGGTGCGCCCCTCTGACCACAAAGAGCCTAAAAAAATTGCCTGGTTCCAGTGTGTGGGCTCCCGTGATCTCAACCGCTGCGACAATTCCTATTGCTCTTCGGTCTGCTGCATGTACGCCATCAAGGAAGCCGTGATCGCCAAGGAGCACGCCGGCGACGATCTGGAGTGCACCATTTTTTATATGGACATGCGGACCCACGGCAAGGATTTTGAACGCTTTTACGACAAGGCCAAAGAAATCGGTGTACGATTTATACGCAGCCGGGTGCACACCATTGACCCCGTCGTGGGGTCCGACGACCTCGCGGTGCGCTATGTCACCGAAGCAGGAGAACTGCAGAACGAAACTTTTGACCAGATCGTCCTTTCCATCGGCCTGCAGACCAATCCGGAAACCGTGGCCCTGGCTGAAAAACTGGGCATCGAGCTGACCGAAGGCAATTTTTGTAAAACCGAAACTTTCGAACCGGTGGAAACGTCCCAAAAAGGCATCTACGTCTGCGGCGCCTTCCAGGGCCCCAAAGACATCCCCCAGTCGGTCATCGACGCCAGTGCCGCTGCGGCCAGTGCCGGGGCAGCCCTGAGCACGGCCCGCAACACCCGGACCCTGACCCCCGAGGTTGTTCCCGAAACCAACGTGTTCGGCGAACGCCCGCGTATTGGCGTGTTTGTCTGCCGCTGCGGCATCAACATCGCCGGCGTGGTGGATGTGCCGGCGGTCCGCGATTATGCGGCAACCCTGCCCTACGTGGAATATTTCTCGGATAATCTCTACTCCTGCTCCCAGGACACCCAGGAGACCATGAGCCAGATTATCAAGCAGCACAACCTCAACCGGGTTGTCGTGGCAGCCTGCACCCCCAAAACCCACGAACCGCTGTTTCAGGAGACCCTGATCAATGCGGGCCTGAACAAGTACCTGTTTGAAATGTGCAACATCCGCAACCAGGATTCCTGGGTGCACAAGAACAACCCTGATCTGGCCACGGAAAAAGCCAAAGACCTAGTGCGTATGGCCGTTTCCAAGGTGGCCCTCATGCAGCCGCTCGAAGAGGCGGAGCTGCAGGTCCACCAGACCGCCATGGTCATCGGCGGCGGCATCGCCGGTATGAGCGCGGCGGTGACCCTGGCCCAGCAGGGCTATGAAACCCACATCGTGGAAAAAGGCGATGCACTGGGCGGGCAGGCTCTCAACCTTTATAAAACCATTGCCGGCGAAGACGTCCAGGAAAAGCTCTCCGGCCTGATCGACGAAATCAATCAGAACGAAAAAGTCCAGGTGCACCTGAACACCGAGCTGAAAAACGTCGAAGGGTTCGTGGGCAACTTCAAATCCACCCTGGCTGCCGACGGCGGGGAAAGCGAACTGGAACACGGCGTAGCGGTGGTGGCCACGGGCGGCTCGGCCCTCAAACCCCAGGAGTATCACTATGGTGAAGACCCGCGTATCCTGACCAGCCTGGAACTGGACCGCAAATTCATGGACAAGGACCCTGGGTTGAAGGAGCTGAATTCAGCGGTCTTCATTCAGTGCGTCGGATCAAGAGACCAGGACCGCCCCTACTGCTCCAGGGTCTGTTGCACCCACTCCATCGACAACGCCCTGGAATTGAAAAAGACCCAGCCGGAAATAAACGTGTACATTCTTTACCGGGACATCCGCACCTATGGTGAACGCGAATATATTTACCGTGAGGCCCGTGAAAAAGGCATCATATTTATCCGCTACTCCCTGGAAGACAAACCCGTGGTCGATCTTAGCGGTGGAAACATCACCATTACCGTAACCGACCACGTTCTGGGACGGCCCCTGGAAATCGCCACCGACCTCGTCACCCTGGCCTCGGCCGTGGTGCCGAACAAGGACGAGGCCCTGGCCAACTTTTTCAAGGTACCCCTGAACGATGACGGGTTTTTCGTTGAAAAGCATGCCAAGCTCGGGCCCTCGGAGTTTGCCACGGACGGTGTTTTCCTGTGCGGCCTGGCCCATTATCCCAAGCCCATCGATGAATCCGTGGTCCAGGGGAGAGCGGCAGCATCCAGGGCGGTGACCCTTTTGGCACGCGAAACCATTCACACCAGCGGCACCGTGGCTGAAACCGTGCCCATGAACTGCAGTTCATGCGCGGTGTGCATCTCCGTCTGCCCCTACTCGGCGCCATCCTTCATCGAGGAGGGACCGTTCACGGGCAAGGCTCAGATCAACCCGGTCCTGTGTAAAGGCTGCGGCCTGTGCGTGGCTTCCTGCCGCTCCGGCGCCATCAAGCTGAAGGGCTTTGACAACGATCAGATTTTCGCCCAGATTTATGCAATGAATGAAGCGGTTTAGCCGGCAGCTCATAGTTATCGGCTTTGACTGACAACCGTTAAAAATAAACCTACGTCTTGATAGTAAAAAATGCGATAACGATGAAAAATTTATCTCCTTCGCCGGACCATACGGCAAGGAACAGAGAGCCAAATCCTGAAAGGAGCTAACAATCATGTCTGAATGGGAACCGAAAATCGTCAGTTTCCTGTGTAACTGGTGCAGCTACGGCGCTGCCGACCTGGCGGGCGTCAGCCGGATGCAGTACCCCTCGAACATCCGGGTTATCCGCATCCCCTGCACCGGCCGGATGAGCCCCAAATTCGCTCTGGCCGCCCTGCGGGAAGGCGCTGACGGCGTCTGGGTATCCGGGTGACATCCCGGCGAATGCCATTACCTGGAAGGTAATTACTACGCTCGTCGGAATTTTTCGCTGTTTAAAAACCTCATGGAACACATGGGCATCGAACCGGACCGGATCCACTACTCATGGATCTCCTCGGCTGAATCTACCAAATTTGTGGAGGTGGTCAAGGAAGTTACGGAAAAGGTTAAAGCCCTGGGACCGAACCAGCATTTCGCCAAGCACGAAGCTAAGGTAGCATAACATGTCAGAATACAACGATAAGATAAAAGAGATATCCGCGCGGCTGCTCAAGGAGTGCCAGGTGGACATGGTCATCGGGTTCCGCAAGGGGAGTATGCCCATGATGAATGAACCCTGCTTCATCAACAATGCGGAAGACGCCGCCCAGCTCGTGTGGGACAGCAACTGCGGCATCAACCTGGCCAACTATCTGACCAACCGCAAGGAAAAGATCGGCATCATCGCCAAGGGTTGTGACTCGCGCAACATCGTCACCCACATCATCGAGAACAAAATCAGCCGGGAGCAGCTCTACATCATCGGAGTCCCCTGCCAGGGCATGATCGATAAACACAAAATCAATGCCATGTTTGAAGGCGAAATCCAGGATGTTGCCGAAAACGGCCAGAAAATTACCGTAACAATCGATGGTAAAGAGAACGCGCTGGAGAAAGCCGACGTTCTGCAGAAGAACTGTGCGGTGTGCATCCACCGCAACCCGGTGATCTTCGACGAAATGGTGGCCGAACCGGTGGAGGAGCAGAAGGATGTGGACCGCTACGCGGATGTCCGGGAAATCGAGGCCATGACCTCGGAAGAAAAGTGGAATACCTTCGAGGAACTCCTTTCTCCCTGCATCCGCTGCTACGCCTGCAAGAATGCCTGTCCCCTCTGCTACTGCCCCACCTGCTTTGTGGACGAGTCCAAACCCCAGTGGGTCGGCAAAGGACAGGACCCGACCGATGTCAGGACATTTCACTTCTTAAGGGCCTTTCACTGCGGCGGACGGTGCACGGACTGCGGCGCCTGCGAACGCGCCTGCCCGGTGGGCATCAACATGCGGGTGTTTACCAAAAAACTGGAGAAAGACAGTTTTGAACAGTTTGGATGGGAAGCCGGCCTGACCCTGGATGAACGGCCGCCTTTGGATACATACCGTCCGGACGATCCGGATGATTTTATAAGGTAACTTGTTTTTAGTGTTTGGTATCTGGTGTTTGGTGTCCAGTAGAAATTTGAACACATGGCTGACAAATTAGCCCAAAACACGAAATACAAAAAACAAAACACAAATGTAGAAGGCTAAATATTATGACGTTAGTAAAAATCGACAAAAAACAGTGGGCCCAAGGGCTGGAGGCACTCCAGAAAGCCTATCGACTGTTCGGGCCGGCCCAGGAAAAGGATTACTACAGCTTTAAATCCCTGGATACCGGGGAGCAGCCGGATCTCGGTTTTACAAACTCCCGGCTTTCACCCAAGGCGCTTCTTTTCCCACAATCCGACACCATTATCGAATTCAGCCTGGATGAGAATGATGAAGACCACCACATCATGAAACCGGTTGAGAAGGACAACTCTCCCCAGGCAGTTCTGGGGGTGAGGCCGTGTGACGCCAAGGCGGTCACACTGGTGAATCTGAACTTCGATACGCCTGAATACCAGGACCCCTACTGGGTCAAGGCCCTGGAAGCCACGACCTTTGTAGGACTGGCCTGTGACGAACCCAGAAGTACCTGTTTCTGCACTTCTACGGGTTGCGGACCCTACAACGAAGAAGGGCTGGACGTGCTCCTGATAGACGGTGAAGACCACTTTCTGGCCAAGCTACTGACCGACAAAGGCCAGGCATTGGCTGAAGCTGCCGGCTGGAACACCCCGGTTGGGGATGCAGCGGAAATTGAATCCAGAAAAGAGGCGGCCGAGGCAAAAATCACCTCCGCCGTGGAGATGGACAACCTGAAAAATCAGGACCTGATGGAGCTGCATAATGCATCCTTCTGGGAAGATATCGCCTTTGCCTGCCTCAACTGCGGCACTTGCACCTACACCTGTCCCACCTGCTGGTGCTTCGATCTTCAGGATGAAGTGCACGGTAAATCGGGCACAAGGATGAAAAACTGGGACAGCTGCATGTTTCCGCTGTTCACCGTGCACACCACCGGACACAATCCCAGGGGCACCAAAACCCAGCGGGTGCGGCAGCGCTTCATGCATAAATTGAAGTATTTCGTGGACAAATACGATACAGGCATCATGTGTGTCGGGTGCGGTCGCTGTGTCAGCCAGTGCCCGGTCAACATCGACATTCGTAAGGTCTGCAACCTGATGAACAGTTACAATGCCGCAGAAGTGGCCTGCGCGGTAAATGAATAAGTAGATGGAGGATCACGTGTTAAACCCCTATGTACCTTATCCGGTTCGCATCGATGACATCGAGGTGGCAACAGAGGATAAAAGTCTCAAAACCTTCAAGTTTGTCTTCCTGAACGAAGGCGATGAAGAAAAGTTTGCCTATCATGCCGGTCAGTTTGCCGAACTATCCGTTCCCGGTGTTGGTGAAATACCCATCGGCATTGCGTCCTCGTCCGTGGAAAAAGGCTTTGTCAAGTTCACGGTTTTCAAAGCCGGTGTGGTCACGTCCCACCTCCACAATATGAAAAAAGGCGACATCATGGGCATCAGGGGCCCCATGGGCAACTGGTATCCCTGGGATCTTTTGGAAGGCAAAAATATACTCATCGTCGGCGGCGGGTTCGC
>JAOZRT010000471.1 GCA_029940035.1 Desulfobacterales bacterium | reverse complement strand
TAGAACCTTTTCAATTCTCACCGGCTGAGCCGGTGGCTTATGAAGGGAGTTATTCACTTCGTGTCATTCGCTGCGCTGTAATTGATTGTTGCTTATAGCTGATAGCTCATTGCTACGACAAATGACGTGCGCAGCACAAATAACGCGCGTAGCGCAAATAACGCCCGAAGGGCTAATGACAGCCGCAGGCGTAATGACGCGCATAGCGCAAATTACCGGCCAATCGCATTCAGCGCCAGCGTGATCGGCCGGTCTTCTTCACTTTTGCCGGTAAACCGAATCGGCCCCGGTTTTCTAAAATGGTCTTCCCCCGGGTGGGCGGCCAGCCAGTCTTCACGACTGGCCTCGGCCACCCTGAACGCATTGGAGTTGATATCCACGGTACTCTTTTCAATGACCAGTTCCAGTTTTCCCTTGCGTTCCTCAAGGTGCATCAGGGAGGCGATGGGAATGCCCATGGGCTCCCACGTGGAAAAATCACCTTCCAGATTCTTTATGGCTGCCATCTGGCCGGTGGCGCCGTTGGCAACCAGGTTGAACACGGTCAGGCCGAGGTTATAGGTGTAGATGCAGTCGAAGCGCGTTGGGTCGCTCCCCCGGCCGTCATATCCGTAAAAATGGGTCTGGGTTTTAAACTCAGGAACGGATTTTTTATAAATTTTTTCCACGGGCGCCGGTATGGGTTCCCCGCGCCCCATGATGCCGGCAGCTTCCAGAGCCTGGGCCAGGGTCTTGATCGAAATGATGGACGCCTTGACCAGCAGGTAGGGAGCCTTGGCCCAGTTCCTGAAAAGAACCGGTCCGAACAACGCGGGATCTAACCCCGCCTTCTCCAGGGTCTTTTGATAGTACGCCGCTTCGATGCCTACCTTATACCTGCCCTGTTCCCTTAAAATTTCCAGATAATCCTTCACCATGCCCATGATCACCTTGTCGGTTTCCACCTGGGAAAACGGGAAATTACCATGGCTGTCCCGTTCCATCAGAAGCCCCTCCTGGAAAAACGCCGGGAGGTCGTTGAAAAGGTCGTCGTCCCTGCGATTCCACACGGTCGTGGATGCGCCCTCTTCCGACTGCCGGGCCAGCCTCCTCAAGAATTCCAGCTTGTCCTCCAGCATGGAGAAGGTTTTGTGAAAGCCGCGATCGTGAGTGGTGTTGTAATCGGCTATGATGGTATTCAGTTTGAGGATGAACACCTGGATCTCGTTGACGAATTCCAGAATACCTTCGGGGATGACGATCACGCCGTATTTTTTCCCCACGGCCGCCCTTCTGACAATCCCGTCACAAATCACCCGGGAAAGGTGCCGCAAGGTGATGCCGTAAGCGCTGTAGTCTGTAGTGTTGTCGGCGGCAGCCCTCTCCAGTCTGCGTTGGTCTGTGTAATCCGCCAGGTCTTCACCGATGAGCGTCATGTTGGCGTGGGTCTGCAGGGCGACCTCAAGGGCCAGATGGCTGGCCACCCGTCCCATGACCTTGCAGATATGCCAGTATTTCACGTCGGAACTGCTGTCGGTGCAAAGGTTGCCGATGGCGTTGGCAAAGGCCCGGGCAGCCGTATGAAACCCGAATGACATGGCACACAGAACCTCGCCGGTGGCATCCCGGACCTGGATGTCGCCGTCGATGGTTTTGGGAACGCCGATAACCTGAATGCCATCCGCCGCCATTTCCTGGGCCAGAAAGGCGGCATTTGTATTGGAATCATCACCGCCCACCACCACCAGGGCGTCCAGGTTCAATTTTTTGCAGGTTTCCCGGGAAAGCGCCATTTTCTTGCTGGTGTCAATTTTCGTGCGGCCGGTTTTTATCATGGTGAAGCCACCCATGTTCCGGTGGGCATCCACCATTGCCCCGGTGATTTCGATCACCTCATTTTCAATGATACCGTCCGGCCCCATTAAAAATCCCAGGATGACGTTTTCCGGGTTTGCCTTTTTTGCTGCGTCATATATCCCGGCAATGACATTGTGGCCGCCCGGTGCAGGCCCTCCAGAGAAAACGATGCCGATGGTCCGGCAATGGGTATAGTCCTTTGCCGTCGCCCCTTCAGAACCGGCCTTGCCCTTTATGCGTTGAACCTTGTTGCCGATGATGCCGGGCAATAGCGCCTGTGCCTCCCGGTCTGTCTCAAAATAATAGGAATCATCGCCTATGAGTTCTGTGGCAGGCGCCGTGAACACATCACATGCAGGCGGGCGGTAAGCTGTTCTCTCAATGAATTCAGGGTTTACTTTGTCAATGACCCGCATGACTTCAGGATGGGACAGTAGTTTATCAGTTGACAATGTTTCCGGCATGGACAACTCTCCGTTTTTTAGGGATTGATCTTGAAATAGAAAATAAAAGCCAGTAGTCACAAAACATCTTCAAATTTCATGCAAGGCAATAGTATCCAACCGACAACTTCAGTGTCAAGGAGTAGTATGGAAACAGGCTCATTCACCTGATCAGATTCTATGGATAATGGTTGCATTTGTACAATATTGGTCATAATAACAATTAATTAGATATACTTTTCCAGGTTGTTTATGCAACTATGGGGTTTATATGACTAAGGGGTTTACTTTATTTATGTTATGTAATAAATAATAATTTTGTATTGGCGTAACATCTCAATTTTCTTGCTTACACAATTCCAACCACCAAGGAGGCTACACATGAAAAAAGGATTATTAATGGGGCTGTTGGCCATTGCTGCTCTGGGGCTTATTTTTTCAACCGCAGCATTCGGTGCGGACATCGAGCTGGCCAAAAAATCAACCGTTGAAAAAATTCTGGATAGAGGCGAACTGCGCGTGGGTTTTGAATCCGGCTACGTTCCTTTTGAAATGACCGACAAACAAGGCAAATTCATCGGGTTTGACATGGATTTCGGCCGCCGCATGGCCAAGTCCATGGGCGTCAAGTTCGTACCCATCAACACAGCCTGGGACGGCATCATCCCGGCCCTCATGACGGATAAATTCGACATCATCATGGGCGGTATGACCATCACCCAGGAAAGAAACCTGAAGATCAACTTTGCCCACCCCTACATCGTCGTGGGACAATCCATCTTGCTCAACAAGAAACACGAAGGCAAAGTACTTTCCTACAAGGACT
>JAOZRT010000470.1:1872-3114 GCA_029940035.1 Desulfobacterales bacterium | reverse complement strand
CAAATTTCTTTATTATACGCGGCTTCGCCGCTAAAAAACAGAGCCCCATTGCACCTACAGTCTGATTATCATGTTCATTATGAACCAAAAGCTATGGCCTATTTATTAAGTTGGATCCCCATGGATAAACTCGTGATTGTACTTAAATTTCATTACCCTTCTTTAAAATCCTGTAAGTTTCTTCGTAAATGTGGTTCCGGGACCCAATAGCAATGATGTTTATGGTTTTATTAGAAGAAATTTCATAGATTATCCGGAAGCGCTTGATACGGAAGCTTCTCAATCCAATCAATTCCTCTTTCAGTGCTTTTCCTTGGTATGGTTGCATACAAATCTGAGTCAAGGCCGATCTGACGCGCTTTTTCAGTACCGGGTGCAAACCGCGTATGAGTACTACAATGTCATCGGGTATTCCCAACCGGTATTCCATTAATTTGAACCAAAGAGTTCATCTAACGTGTAAAGCGAAGCCTTTTCCCCCTTAAACGCTTCAAGCCCGCTTTTGATTTCTTCCATGAGTTCCCCATCGGAACGAATAGCAAAAGTTTCCCGCCAACTCTCAAATTCATCCGGACTCACCAGCACCGCTGCCGGTCGGCCATTTTTTGTAATGACCACCTCCTCATCCCCCACGTTGAGTGAATCGACCAAAGCGCTCAGTTTCATCTTTGCTTCAGAAATAGACAATGTTTTCATTTTTTGACCTCTATTCAGGTTGCCTTGAATTTAGACTATATTAGCATTTCTCGTTCCAAAGTCAAGATAAATAAATTTATATGAAACAAAAGAGCAAATTTCTTTATTATACGCGGCTTCGCCGCTAAAATCACATTACGCATTTTTCAATTCTTGTTTTTAGAGAACTTCTCTTATATATTTCCATATAACGCATAACAAGATTATGGAAATATATAAGAGAATTTCACATGGATGAAAACAATACCTGGCTGGTTTGCAAGCACGTCATGGACGGATCGGCGGAAAAGGTTCAAGTCCGAAGTGACAAGGTCTGTTTCTGCCTGGAATGCGCCGAAGACCCCACTATCATGGACACCGAGGATATCTGCGTACTGGATGAGCCTTTGCTGATGGAGAGGCTTAAGAAGATCAGCCAGGCTACCACCAAAAAAGCTGATAGCTCATAGGTTGTAGGTCATAGGTTACAGCTCATAGGTTGCAGCTCATAGCTATCAGCTTTGAACTATCACCTATCAGCTTTGATCTATCACCTATCAGCTTTGA
>JAOZRT010000470.1:0-1772 GCA_029940035.1 Desulfobacterales bacterium | reverse complement strand
CTATCAGCTTTGAACTATCACCTATCAGCTTTGATCTATCACCTATCAGCTTTGAGCTATCACCTATCAGCTTTGAGCTATCACCTCTTGAATTCCTTCTTCAAAGCAGGGAGAATCGCATGCTGGACAGCATTTTTTACAACGGCCGCATCAACGCACTGGACGATCAAAATAGGGTTTATGAGGCAGTGGCGTCAGCAACGGCAGGATAGCCGCCCTGGGGACGGACCAGGAGCTCAAGTCCTATATCAGTCCCAGGACAGAGGTCGTGGACCTCAAGGGGGCAACCATGTTTCCTGGTTTCATGGAAGCCCACAATCATCTGGCCATTGTGGCCTATATGTTCGACGGCATCGATCTGTCTGCCAAACATGCAAACAAGATGGACGACGTGCTCTCCCTGGTAAAGGCTAAGGTTAAAAAGGCACAACCCGGTGATTGGATCAAAGGCTCGCGCTATGCAGAATATTTTCTGATTGAAAACCGCCACCCCACCCGCCTTGATCTGGATCAGGTCAGCCCTGATAACCCGGTGGTGCTTTTACCACACCTCGTTCCACGCTTGCGTACTCAACAGCCAGGCCCTTGAAATCTTCGATATCAACCGCGAGAGTACCTCTCCCCAGGGAGGCATTATCGAAAAAGATGCAGATGGTGAACCCACGGGCGTGCTTCACGATGAAGCCATGATGGGGGTATTCAACCAGCTTTTTATCAAGGATATTTCAGAAATGAACGACCGGGAACTGGCGGATTTCTGTCATAGGGCTGCCCTTCATTTTGCCTCCCTGGGGTTGGTTTTTGCGGCTGATGCGCTGGTGCTCCCGCAGACGCTCAACATGTATCAGGTCGCCCTGGATGCCGGCAAGCTGCCCATCCGCATATACACCATGAACTATGCATTAACCGCCGAGGCTCTTTCAGGTTCACAGATCAAAACCGGGTTCGGCTCGCCCAGGCTGCGCATCGGTCCCATTAAAATATTTGCCGATGGTGGCATGTCCAACCGCACGGCAGCCATGAACATCCCGGTGGCTGTGCAACCCGTGTTTTTCAGTGAACTGGGCGACGGCTTTATCGAGGCCTTTGGCCCGGAGACCGCCGACCGGTTGTACCCTTTCAAGAGTATGCTGGCAGCCGGCATCAAATTGGGAGGCAGTTCGGACAATCCGGTTTCGGAACTGGACCCGCGCAAAGGTCTGTGCGGGGCGATAATGCGGACCACACCTTCCGGGAAGACCATCGGCCCTGAAGAAAGGCTCACCATGGACCAGGCCCTGCGCATGTACACCAGCGGATCGGCCTATCTGTCTTTTGACGAGCATTGCAACGGCACCATAGAATTGGGCAAGCATGCTGATTTCACGGTCATGGCAGAAGATCCCCGCGAGGTGGCGCCTGAGGAAGTGCCGCAAATCCCGTTTACCATGACAGTGGTGGATGGGGAGGTTGTGTGGGCGGAATAAATCCGGTATAGGGTGTAAGGTGTAAATTCGGTATATGGTATAGGGTTTAAGGTGTAAGGTGGCAATGCGTTATTAGCTTACAGCATTTTTATTTAGACAGGATTTACAGGATTAACTGGATTTATATATGGTTATTAGTTTGTTAGTTTTCGGTAAGGACAATATTTTAGCCGCGGACACTCGCAGACGGCCGCAGACATTGATTTATCGCTTCGCGAAGGGCTAAAAGCCTCTGGGGTTCTGACTTCTGGTATTTACCGCAGACACTCGCAGACAGGCGCAGACAAGAACAGAGATTTATTTTAT
>JAOZRT010000469.1:1024-3115 GCA_029940035.1 Desulfobacterales bacterium | reverse complement strand
CAATTTTCGAATATCGGGAGGCTTAAATCTATTTCGAAAGCCTCCCGATATTTCTAAGCTCCGAGTACGTGCTTGTTCCAAAGCTCAAGGGTCTTATCAGAATCGATAACCAGTTTGTTGTAGTCAAGATCTGCTGCCATTTCAAACTGCTTTTCTGTGACTCTCCAGCTCTCATATTTATCTGGTAGTTTGCATTTTCGATTGGTAGGCGGAAATTTCATAGCCATCGTAAATTGTACCTGCAATTCAGGATCAAGTGTGTAATTAACAAATTCCATTGCTAAATTCCGAACCTTTGAATTTTTCAATACCGGGAATCCCATCGTTAGAGGCATCCAATAGTCAACGAACGTATAATCAATTGGTAATCCCGATTCTTGCAACTGGCGTGCTCGGCCGTCCCAAAAAGGTGCAATCCATAATTCTTTTCTTTGAAATAGTTTCATTCCATGATCTGTGTTATCATACGGAATTGCTTTTTGTTTTTTCATGAGCTCTGCAAACGCCTCTATTCCGGGCATTGCATTATCCTCATTACCCCCGTAGAGCTTATTTATGCAATGAAGAAATGAGCTCCCAACATGTTTATAGTTTGAAAAGCCAACATGTCCTTTATATTTCGGATTCCATAGATCTTTGAAAGAAGTTGGCTTCTCCACATAATCTGTGTTGTATACCAAAACCATGTTTGAGGTAATATAGCCTGCGAAGTATTTACCAATTTTGGCCTGGGGGTAGATGTCTTTCCAATTTGTAACTATGTCTAAATCATATTCTGGCTCAAGAATTCCACCCGCATTCATTTTAGCTGCCATGAAAGTCGCCGCAGAAGTGACATCGTACATGGGACTTTTTTTATTAGCTAGGGCTTTTGCTACAACAACAGAATCAATGTTATGTTCATAACTAATATCTAAATTGAATTTGCTCTGAAAACCTGATTTCTCAACGAATATTTTTTTTACAGTGTCCCCCCATGATCCTCCTGTAGCAGCCATAACGAATTTCGTCTTATCAGCTGCAAAACCCGACAAAGGAACGCCTCCCCCCATCAAAACACCACCACCTGTGATAGCCATGAATTTTAAAAATTCTCTCCGGTCTATAGCGTTTTTCTTCATAACTTATTCCTCCTTCATTAAGGGTTTGTGGTACCGCAAAATGCAACGTCCATAATTTCAATTCATTCAATTGTTGAAGAACAAATCAAATATTTCGGTAGGCCATTTTCAAAACAGACTATTCGGTTATACAAATAAATGATGACCAGATATTTGACCTATAGGGCCATCCGAATCTTAAAAGTCTTATTTATTAAGCCAAGAATTAAGCCAACAATTAAAATTTGTATCGCTGATATTGCGGCTATAGTTGGATCTCCCTGCCATTGGATTTCTGAAAAAATATGTACAGGGATCGTGGCCGTGTTGGGCCCAGTTAAGAATAAGGAAAGATTTATGTCTCCAAATGAGATGATAAAGGAAAATAACGCCCCTGAAATGATTCCTGAGCGAATTAAAGGTAAGGTTACTTTAAAAAATGCCTGAACTTTTGTTGCACCCAGCATTTTTGCCGCTTCCTCCAGCATCGGATCTACACCATGAAGGCTAACTGACACGGTCCTTACTACATAGGGTATTGTAATAACAATATGTGCTATTATGAGGGAAAACAAGGTGAGGTTCAGTTGGATTTTTATAAAAAAAAGCAATAGTGCCACGCCTAACAAAACTTCAGGCACAAGCATTGGTAAAACAAAGAAAGTTTCTAAAAAGTTCTTGCCTTTGAAGGAATACCGCACCAGACCCATGGCCCCTAAGATTCCAAAAGGCGTTGAAATAAGGGCTACACAAATAGCAACTGGTAGACTAACCTTAAAAAAGGAAGTCATGAAAGTCTCATTGGAGAAGAATGAAAAGAACCATTTGAGCGAGAATCCTTTAGGAGGAAAATTGAAATTAGGCGATGGATCAAAAGCGCACAAAACAATTATAATTATAGGAGCCCAAATAAAAGCATAAATTATTACGAGTAATGCTTTATATAGGTACACATTTAGCCTTGATGAGAAATCCTTACAAGTTCTTTGGA
>JAOZRT010000469.1:0-1014 GCA_029940035.1 Desulfobacterales bacterium | reverse complement strand
TTATATAGTTACACATTTATTTTTCTCTTTGTTAGAATCAACTTCATAATCTTTCTACTACCCTTTACTTCCTAACCCACTTTAGATAAAATCCGAGAATTGTAAACGTAAAAAAAATCATTATAATCGAAATTGAGGCTGCAAAAGGCCAATTAAAAGAAACAAGAACTGCATCATAAACCTGGTTCCCCAACATTCTTACCTTAGGCATACCCATTAAAGCGGGAACAATTAAAGCACTGATAGAAATTAAGTAAACCAAAATAGATCCGGAGACTAATCCTGGAATACTCAGAGGGAGAAGGATCTTTAAAAATATTTGAAACCTGTTAGCTCCTAGATTGCTTGCTGCTTCTTCTACCGACTTAGGGATTGATTCGATAGCAGACATCAGGGGTAGAACCATATAGGGAAGAAGTATGCTTGCAATGCCAATAATTACAGCAGGCAGAGTCTGCAAAATTCCAATAGGTTCAGTAACCATTGGTAATAACAGAAGAAATTTATTGATCACACCTTGTTTTCCTAAAAGTACGATCCATCCGAAGATTCGAATCACTGTGCTTATCATAAGGGGCGAAATTAAGAGAAAAATAAATATCTCAATGTGTTTGGAATGAGTTCTCGCCAAAAAATAGGCTAACGGATAGCCAAGGATGGCGCATACAAGTGTGGTTATTAGGCCCACCTTTACCGTGATCCAGATTATGTTAAGATAGAAAGA
This sequence comes from Desulfobacterales bacterium, assembly GCA_029940035.1. Lineage (GTDB taxonomy): Bacteria > Desulfobacterota > Desulfobacteria > Desulfobacterales > B30-G6 > JAJDNW01. The sequence continues at coordinate 290 of JAOZRT010000469.1, read as the reverse complement.
ATCGAAAAAGAATCTCTTATAATTCTCAAGGGTGAAAACATTAATCCAAAGATCGGTGGGAGAAAACTTTAAAAAACTTATGATACCGACGTATATAAGAGGAGCCACTACCAGAAGACTGATAGCAATGGTGCAAGGGGCAAGGAGAAACGATAAAATCAAAGTTTGGTGAGAATTTCTTTTAACCATGCCACTGTATCCTTAACATAATTTATGAAAGGCACATTCACTAATCTCGGCCGGTGATGCTGACCAAATTTATTTATTGAAACAGGGCTAAAGAGAGTGTG
>JAOZRT010000468.1 GCA_029940035.1 Desulfobacterales bacterium | reverse complement strand
AAGCGGTTTATCACAATGGCAAATCGGTTGCTCGTCTGAGAAGCGGGGGATATGGCCACACCATCGGGAAGAATATTGGTTTTGCCTACTTGCCACCTGAGTTGGCCAGACCGGGAACAGAAGTTGAAATTGACAGCTTCTGCGAGAAGATCCCGGCAGTGGTTGGTTTGTTGTGCAATTACGATTCAAAGGGCGAAAAAGTCCGGGCGTAACCCAGAGAAGTAATTTTGTTTTGCAAGCCCACCAGCGTGTATGTTGGTGGGCTTTGCCTATCTGCCTGAAAACCTGGCAGCCCTTATAATTTGGGGACATCCTATAACCCAGCAGATCGAGGTGCGTTGCTGGGATAGTGTCGACGCGCGGGTCGTAACACCGACACCGCTTTCTTATGAAATTCTTGAGGAACTCGCCAGTGAGATAATTCGCGAGGTGCCGGGCATTGTCAGTGTTACATATAACATCGCTCCAAAACCACCTTCAACCATCGAAGCGGTTTGATATTCAAGAAAGATTCAGACGCTTGAACCTGAATTGAGCGAATTACGAAATAAAAAGATCTTTAGTAGAAAAGTTAGGGTCACTTGTGAGGTTTACACCGAGTCGTCTCAATCCGGCCTCATCCCCCGGTGTAGGCATATGGGTCATATGAACCTCGCATCCGTTGAGTTTTTCCAATTTTTCCATGGCCAACTGGGCAGCAGGATTGATGGTCGCACTGATGCTTAGGGCGATTAGGGTTTCCATCAAGTCAAGGCTGAGGGTTTTTTCATTGAGTACATTGGTTTTGAGATTCAAAACCGAATCGACAATGTTAGGCGGGAGCAGCTTAATCTTGTCCGGGATTTCGGCCAGATACTTAATGGCGTGCAGAACAAGACTCGAGGCAGCATGAAACTGCGGTGAATTGTCGCCGGTTATGATGGTGCTGTTCCTGAGTTCGATCGCTGCACCGCAAAAAATCCCTTCGTTGCCCCGACCGTTCTCCTGACCCTTTATAGCTGCAGAGCGCGCCGGTTCGACTACGCGCCGGTATTCATGCTCCAAGTTCAAATCCTTGATTAAAAGCTCAGCCCGTTGCACCGTTTCTTTATCGGTCAACCCCATCACATATTCGCACCGATAGCGGAAATACCGCCGAATAAGTTCCTGTTTGGAAGCTTCACGGGTTGCCTCGTCGTCCGTGATGGCAAAGCCTACGCGGTTGACTCCCATATCTGTGGGGGATTTGTATGAAGACTCACTACCAATAATTTTTTTCAATATGCGTCTTAGAACAGGGAACACGTCCACATCACGATTGTAGTTCACCGTCTTATGGTTATAAGCTTCCAGATGGAAGGGATCTATCAGATTATAATCCCTGATATCTGCGGTAGCGGCCTCATAGGCTATATTCACCGGGTGCTTTAGCGGCAAATTCCAGACCGGAAATGTTTCGAACTTGGCATAACCCGCAAAAACACCGCGTTTGTATTCATGATAGACTTGGGAAAGGGAGGTCGCCAATTTCCCGCTGCAGGGGCCGGGTCCGGTCACAATGACCAGGGGTTTATTGGTCTCGATATATTCATTGGCGCCGTATCCCTCATCACTGACGATTAAATCCACATCAGTAGGATACCCCTTTGTATATTGATGGGTATATACACGCAGACCTCTTCTCTCCAGTTTATATTTAAACTGGAGGGCTGATGGTTGGTTTTCAAACCGGGTAATTACAACACCTAAAACGTCGATTCCCCAGCCTCGGAGGTCGTCGATTAGTTTCAGGGCATCTGAATCGTATGTGATACCAAAATCAGCCCGCATTTTTTTCCGCTCGATATCGCCGGCATAGATGCAAAGCAAAATATCCGCCTTGTCCTTTAACGTCTGGAGAAGCCTCATTTTGACATTGGGATCATACCCAGGCAGCACACGGGAGGCATGATAGTCAAACAAGAGTTTACCACCGAATTCAAGGTAGAGTTTATTGCTGAATTTTTTTGCCCGCTCAAGGATTTCGGATTTTTGCTCCTGTATATATTTCTCATTGTCAAAGGCTGCATTCGCTGTCATGTACACTCCCTTGTTCAATATTAGAGTCAGTTGAATCGACTTAGCTTGAAGGAAAATTCCTATTTCATTATATAATTACCGAGAAACTTATTAAGTGAAACTGATAATTAAATCAATATTTAAGATTGATCGAGTCAAAAAGCCTGCTTGAAACTGCCTTGGATGCAGGTCTATCAGGCCCCAGTCGCCTTCACGATTTATTCATTACCTTTGAGGCGATGACGCCTGGCGATTTTAAAAAACAGGGGACAGGGCTACAAATTTCGTATGGTGAATGATATATTCAGAATTGATCATCAGAAAAGGGCACACCCGTTTAATTTGCAGATCAAGGGGACTAATTTTCAAATCAACGTATGGAAGGCATTGTTAAACATTCCCAAAGGCTGTGTTGTAAGTTATCAGGATGTTGCTTCGTATATCGGTCATCCTAAAGCCTTTCGAGCGGTTGCCAACGCCATTGCGATCAATCCTGTCGCCTACCTCATCCCCTGCCATCGCGTGATTGCAAAATCTGGAAAAATTCATCAGTACCGTTGGGGGGCGGCGAGAAAAAAGGCTTTGATCGGATGGGAAGCAGCGAGATCAGCATAAAATATTTTCATATGTATGTAGTCAACATCGTATTCCCCTAAAAAATTAAGCTGAAGAATACGACCATTATTCTTTGGTGACTGACTCTGAACACTATTCCCTTCACGGGATTAACCCAAAACCTGGTTCTAAGACCGATATAATTGGTTTGCAGGAGGTAAAAATGGGAGAATTAGAAGAACTACCACATGCATACCGGCGTCAGCTTTATCCAATTGAGTCTCTATACCCCTATGGGTTTATTTCGACTTGCCGGAGTGATCTCCAAACCGTAGAATACCGCTACACCTGCCAATCTGTGATGACTGAATTTCGTAATCTAACGGTTCAGAGCTCGACAAGATGACCATTTACCCACCCATCAAAATGTAGTCCTGATGAAAACTATAAGATAAACCTTAAGTCTATCGAAAGTCAGAAATTTATTGCTTTCGTGGGCGGTATATATTTGGTAGGCTTATCCATAGTAAA
>JAOZRT010000467.1 GCA_029940035.1 Desulfobacterales bacterium | reverse complement strand
AGCTACCTTACTGCATGCTTGCAATACTGATACCAACCGTTATTTGCTGTCATAGTCCTTGTCCATGGGAACTTAGGGGACATTCTAAAGTAAATAAGTTGTCAGGCATACTGCCCCTTGATAGCGTGTTTGCATGCCACTGTAAATGAAATAGCGGTGACAAGTTTCTATGGGCGGTATTTCGAGATGTGTTTAAATTTGCCCTGGTTATGGGCTGTGAACCGGGCAATCGGATCGGTGGAGATGCCGGTGTTGCGTCTATTGGAGTTACCGAATATACAGGGAATTATAACGGAAACATCTCTTGCAGGGCAGATATAAAATCTTCATTCTGCAATTCCGGCCGGTAATAGGGGCTTTCCATCAATCTGACCATTCCTAAACGTTCCTGCGTGGAAAAATATTCAGAAACCAAGTTTCCAGCTTCTTTGGTAGAGGGATCATTTTTATGTTGATCGCGCAAGTGGAGGGCATACTCCCACTCCTCCTCCGTCGTTGTTGCTAGAATAGTATATAAATCCAATGCGTGGTAGCGACCGAATTCCTTATTGGGATCGTCTAGTCTATCCCTGAATGCAAAAATTTTCATCATCGAAAACGTGTAGGGATGTGGCAGGAAAATTTCAGATTTCCAGGATTCTTCGGAACTGAGTGTTCCAATCAACATTATTGACAGTAGGCCTTTCTCCAATGTCAGCGCTTCGTCTACGGGGTGGGCATGTATGCCGACCGAAGGCTTGGGACGGGCGCGGCGGGTGTCCGTCTTCACCCCAGTTCCATTAAAACAACTTTGTGGACCGGTTAGGATATCTATCTTAACGCTGCCTGCCTGCGTATCACCAGGACCAGGTTTGACAAACTGATATTTTTCCGCTCCAGGGACAACTTGATAGCCCAGATCTGAAAGGGCGCTTACCAATGGTTTTAATTTTGATGATTCTATTAGCAACACAGGTCGAAGAAACAAGTCGAGGTCGTTCGTGGATCGCGGCTCTGGCCATTGGTCCAAAAGCGTTCTCAGGCCCGATCTTCTAACATGATCGGTTTTTAGATAGATCCCGAAGCCACCGCCTGCAATGAGTTTAATTTCTGAATCGTGCACTTTTTGCAACAGATCGAGCAGCGCCGTTTGAAGGTCTATAATTCTGTTCATTGTTGTACCACTCCAGCATCATTCAAAATTAGAGTCTTTAATTGCTCGGCGGTTTCCTGGTCCCGCTTATCGCCAACCGTCAGTTCCATATAAACCTGCAGCGGCGAAGCCCACCAGAAGCCGTCCTCCTGCCGGGCATCGAAATAGACCGGTTCATCCTCTGTTTCCAAAAGCTCAAGGTTTGGGAATCGATCCGACTGGCTTCCGGGCAACCTTTCAAACAGCATTTCCACTTTCGGACAATATACAGTCAATAAATCTCCGCGCTGCATCACGGTGTATCGTGTGACCGAGGAGGTTCCTGAAGCTATGAGGGGCAAGTCCAATTGCTGTGATTGTTCAGACAGTAATTTCAAAATCGACTTATCGTTTTCCGGAATTTTAAGACGAATCCGTTCCCTTACGACAGGCGGATTATAATTTGTACGTAATTTTTCCAATAGCTTGTCGGGCTGCAGGAGGCGAATGATTTCAGTGCGCGTGATAATCAGGTCTTCTACCATCGTTTTCAGAACCTTAGATACGGTTGAAAGGCTCATAGGTTTTTTATTCCAACGGTTCACCAGGAGATTTCGCTGATTTATTGTCGTGCGGATATCTTGAACCGCTTGGAAGTCGGGGTAAACGAAAAACCCTCGTCCCACCATAGAACTGTTTTTCCGGTAAATGTTTTTAATAAGAGCCGATGAGGGGAAGCGGTTCTTACCCCCACTTCGAAATACGCTGAATCTGCCCGGTGAAACCACCACACAGTTACCACACAGATCAATACCGCTAATCCCTTCCCTTTCCAGTTCTTTAAGTTGCCGTTCACTTAAAAACGGCATAAAAAGCATGGGAGAAAAATTTTTGGTAAAGGGAAGTGATTTCAGAAAATTGATACCGTTCTGAAAGAATTTAGGCGTTGAAAGGGCTTTACATTCTACAGCAAATATCGCTGATTTCCGTTTCCATTTTGCCTCGATATATGCATCGATAGATTTGTTCTCCCCAGCATTCAGCTGGTCGCCTAAAAAGCTAAAAGCCAGGGGGGGTAACTGGACCTTTCCTTGCCGGAGTTGATCAAGCATTTCTTTCTCTGTTGGCATTTTCCTATTCCCATCCATTTTCTTGATCAAGAAAATATATTAATTTAGGAAAATTATCAAGCAAAATATCGATGCTTGACCGGATTGATGTGGAAATGGGGTTTACCACCACACCCGATAGTGCTGTAGAACGGCTTTATTCCAGGATCCTCAACGTCAGTACTTTCCGGTTTGCGGTCAACAGCTGATACCGGCCGGATCCCAACCGGAATTCCTTGCGGCGGCTGATTTGGGAATCTGTTTTGATGCAAACAGACCCCGAAACTGGTATGTGCCTATACCCCTGAAAAAACGCAGGGATTGCATTCCGCGACATGTGTATTATATTGACCGGAGTACCACACTGTGGTAATTTCGCCGAATCTATCTGCAATCATATACGATTCTGAAGATAATTATGGAGGTCTGATGGACAGCAGTGAGTTCGTTACCTTGAGAAAAAGGCTGAAAAAAACCCAAAAGCAGATGGCCCAGCTCCTGGGAAAATCGGTGAAAGCGGTACACAGCTACGAGCAGGGGTGGCGCACGATTCCGCCGGATGTGGAGCGGCAGATGTTGTTTCTGCTTTCACGCAGTTTTGACGGTAACCAAAAGCGCAAACCCTGCTGGACAGTGAACAAGTGTCCGACCGAGCGTAAAAAACAGTGCCCGGCCTGGGAATTCAAATCCGGCCAGGAGTGCTGGTTTATCAGCGGCACCATCTGTGAAGGGGAAGCCCATAAAACGTGGGAGGAGAAACTGAAAGTTTGTCGGAAGTGCGAAGTCATGATGCCGTTCCTTTCCGCTGACCCTTCCTGACCCGTCATTACACAAATTCCCGAGCCACAAGATTAACAAAGGAGTCTGCTATGTCCGCCAATTATAAATTTGATACCCTGGCCCTGCATGCCG
>JAOZRT010000466.1 GCA_029940035.1 Desulfobacterales bacterium | reverse complement strand
CCGGGAGTGCCTGGAAGCCTGCCCGGAGAATGCGCTTTCAGCAGGCCCTGACGGAATTGACACGGATGAGACCCGCTGCAAACAGTGCGGTTCCTGTGTAAATATCTGCCCTGCCGGCGCCCGCGAACTGATTGGAAAAACTGAAACCGTGGACTCCCTCATGGAAATCATCAGGAAAGACGTGCCTTTCTTTGACACTTCCGGCGGCGGCGTCACCTTTTCCGGCGGCGAACCCCTGATGCAGGCGGAATTCCTGCTGGAAATCCTGGCAGCATGCGGAAAGGAGGACATTCACCGCACCCTGGACACCACGGGATACACAGACCCCGACACCCTCAAGCGAGTGGCGCGTCACACAGACCTTTTTCTGTTCGATCTGAAATTCATGGACCCTGAAAAACACCGGCTATACACAGGCGTTTCCAATGAACAAATCTTAATAAATCTTGAAACGCTGGCCCGCCTTGACAAAGGGATCATTGTCCGCATCCCCCTCATACCCGGCATCAACGACGACGAGGCCACCATCAACAGCATGGCCGTATTTCTTGCTCACTTGCCACAGATAAAAACCGTACATATCTTACCATATCACGACTTTCAAAAGAGCAAGTATGATAAATTTTCAATAAACTACAAGGCCCGTGACGTTGAACCACCTTCTCCCGAGAGGGTGGCTGCGATCCAAAATAGATTGGCCGGCACAGGGCTTTCTGTTGAAGTGGGAGGTTGATCCACATGCATGCACGCATCCAACGGCTCCGCCAGGAAAGCTTCGAAGCTACACCCAGTATTTCCATCGAGAGAGCCCTTATTGAGACCGAATTCTACAAAAAGCACCAGGGCAAACACTCGACACCGGTATTGCGCGCCCTGGTATTCCAGGAACTTTGTGCCAGAAAAACCATCTACATCGGCAACGATGAACTGATCGTGGGCGAAAGAGGCCCCTTCCCCAAAGCCGTTTCCACTTTTCCGGAATTGACCTGTCACACATCCGCAGACCTGCGCATTCTCAACAATCGCGCCATGACCCGTTTCAGGATATCCGATGAGGACATTGACCGCTACGCAAAAGAGGTTGTCCCCTTCTGGCAGGGCCGCAGCATGCGCGACCGGGTTTTCAGCCAGGTGCCCGAAGCCTGGGCCAAAGCATACGGGGCTGGCCTGTTTACCGAATTCATGGAGCAACGTGCAGCCGGCCACACCACTCTGGACAATACCATCTACCAAAAGGGCATGCTCGATCTGAAAAATGATATCGCCCAGGCCATGGCCCGCCTGGATTACCTTGAAGACAAAGAAGCAACGCAAAAGGCGGAAACACTGAAGGCCATGGATATCGCCTGCGACGCTGCCATGGTGTTTGCCGAACGCCACGCCAGCCTGGCCGCTGAAATGGCTGCCAACGAAAAGAACCCCCAGCGCAAGCAAGAGCTGGAAACCATCGCCGCCGTCTGCCGGCGGATGCCGGCCCACGCCCCTGAAACCCTGCACGAAGCACTGCAAATGTACTGGTTTGTGCACCTGGGCACCATCACCGAACTCAACGGTTGGGATGCCATGAACCCCGGGCGTCTGGACCAACACCTCTTTCCGTTCTATCAAAAAGGACTGACCGATGGCACCCTGAACCGCGAAAAGGCCAAGGAACTGATCAGCTGCTTGTGGGTCAAGGTCAACAACCACCCGGCCCCGCCCAAGGTAGGGGTCACCGCCAAAGAGAGCGGGACCTACAACGATTTTACCAACATCAACCTCGGCGGCCTGCGGCCCGACGGCACGGATGGCGTCAATGAGGTGTCCTACATCATTCTCGAGGTAATCGACGAGATTCACTTGCTGCAGCCCCAGAGCAACGTACAGATCAGCGACAAAACCCCGGACCGCTTTCTGAAGGCCGCCTGCAGGGTCATCCGCAAGGGGTATGGCTATCCGTCAGTGTTCAATGCCGACGAGGTGGTTATGGAACAGATCCGGGTGGGCAAAACCTTGGAAGACGCCCGGGACGGCGGCTGCAGCGGGTGCATCGAAACCGGTGCATTCGGCAAGGAGGCCTACATTCTGACAGGCTACCTCAACGTACCCAAAATACTGGAACTGGCCCTGAACAACGGCATGGATCCAATTTCCGGGGAGCAGCTGGGTCCTGAAACCGGCGATCCGAACCTGTTCGAAAGTTTCGACAGGCTGTATGGCGCCTTTGTGGAGCAGCTGGAGCATGTGGTTGATCTCAAAATACGCGTCAACAACTACATTGAACGCATGTTTGCCGAAAATGCCCCGGCACCGTTCCTTTCCGCGGTCATTCAGGACTGCATTAAAAACGGCAAGGACTACTATAACGGCGGCCCGCGCTACAACACCAACTACATCCAGTGCTGCGGCATCGGCACCATCACCGACAGCCTGTCCGCTTTGAAGACGCACGTCTTTGAGAACAAAAGCGTCGCCATGGAAGATCTACTGGAGGCACTCAAAGCCAACTTCAAGAATAACGAGGCTTTGCGTCTCAAGCTCTGGAACAAAACACCCTTTTACGGCAACGATGATGACCGGGCCGACGCTGTCATGCAGCAAGTGTACGCCTCCCTGTTCAAGGCCATCGACGGCAAGCCCAACACCAAGGGCACAGAATACCATCTGAACATGCTCTCCACCACCTGCCACATTTATTTCGGCAAGATGCTGGGGGCCACGCCCAACGGACGGTTAGCCGAACTGCCTGTGTCCGACGGCACCTCCCCCTCCCATGGTGCGGACCGCAACGGCCCCACGGCCGTGATCAAATCCCTGGGAAAAATGGACCAAGTCAAATCCGGGGGCACCCTTTTAAACCAGCGTTTTCTGCCGGAAGTGCTCGAAAAAGAAACGGATTTGGACAAGCTGGTGCAACTCATCCGCACTTACTTCAGATTCAACGGGCACCACATCCAGTTCAACATCGTGGACACGGACACCCTCAGGAAAGCCCAGGCCGCGCCGGACGACTATGCCGATCTTCTAGTACGCGTGGCAGGGTACAGCGATTACTTCGTGGACCTGGACGAGTACCACCAGCAGGAGATCATCGACCGTACAACCCAAAAAGGATTCTAAGCAGTAGATACCCGGGTCCAGAGGGCCCAGCACTGGTTTCTCCCTGGA
>JAOZRT010000465.1 GCA_029940035.1 Desulfobacterales bacterium | reverse complement strand
CAGATTTAATGGGCAAGTCAGGATGGGCGCTTTCACGGGTGTGCTTCATCAGCGCCAGAGAACGTTCATAAACAGCTTCGGGCCGGACAGTAGGGTAGAGCCTTTTGACGGTTTCCAGATTGTGGTTGAGGACATCAGGACCGGCATCCACAACCCTATCCAGGGCTTTTTCGTTGCCCATGAAGTCCGGTATGAGCACCTCGATGCGGATGCCCGGGCTGCTTTTTCGAATGCTTTGGATGGTGGCGGCAAAAGAGCCGGCACCACCGTCCGCAAGGTCGTCGCGGGTAACCGAGGTGATCACGACATATTCGAGTTTTAGGGTTTTGACCGCTTCGGCGACCCTCTCGGGTTCCTGGGGATCGGGTGCGGACATGGGGCCATGGTCAATCGCACAGAATCGGCAATTGCGGGTGCAGCGCGGCCCCATGATCAGGAACGTGGCAGTTTCCCGGGAAAAACACTCCCATTGGTTGGGGCATTTGGCTTCCTGGCAAACCGTGTGGAGACAGCTTTTATCCAGCAGCCTGCGAACATTTTCATAGGTTCGGCCTGTGGGGAGGCGTTTTTTCAGCCAGGGCGGTTTTGGCCCGGCAGGTTTGGTTGAATCATTTTTCATATTATGCTCACTAACTTCATCGTAGCCACAAAGGCACCAAGACGCAAAGGGTTTCAGGTTTCGGTTTACTTTCTGACAGGATTAACAGGATTTACATGATATAAAATTTAGGTATAAGGTAAACGGTATAAGGTGGCTATACGCTAATAGCGCACAGCGCTCTTTGTTATTAAAATCCTAAAAATCCTGTCTAAATAGTCAAGTCCTGATTCAAAGTTGTCATTTTTTTATAGGTTTTTATCAACCTGTCTTCCAATTTGTTTTTCTAAAAATGAACATCCAACATCCAACGTCGAATGTGGTTTGTCAGCATATTGTATTCAGTTTTTCTGGGCATTCAGCCAAGAGCAAAGGGCCAAAGGTTTGATGCTCAGTGTTCGATGTTGGACGTTCATTCGGTCTGACAGTTGACCACCGCTCACCTTCTTACCTTCTATCCTTTTGCCCCCAGCATCCCGGTCAGCGTTTCCAGATCCGTCTGTTCGAGTTCCAGGCCGAGGACGCTTTGCATATTTTTTTGAATGGCATTTCGGGAAGCCTGCATGTCGATGGTTTTGCCGGTAGCCTCCTTCAGGGAGGTCATGCCGACGTTTTTAAGCCCGCAGGGGTTGATCCACGAAAAGTGGGTCAAGTCCAGGTTGATATTCAAGGCCATGCCGTGAAAGGTGATGTCCCTGCGCACGGCGATACCGATGCTGCCGAGTTTGGCTCCGTTGATCCAGACGCCGCGGTTCAGGGGATTGCGCTCGGCCTTAATGCCGAAAACACCCGCCGCATTGATCATGACCTCTTCCAGGGAAGCGACAAGGTCCGTGACGCTCAGGCGGGCGCGTCGAATGTTCAACAGGGGGTAAACCACCAGCTGGCCGGGGCCATGGTAGGTGATATCCCCCCCCCGCTCTATATGGACCACGTCAATGCCTGCTTGGGCGAGCCTGGCCTGCGGCACGCACAGGTTTTCGATCCCCCCCCTGCGCCCCAGGGTGTAAACCGGGGGGTGTTCCAGTACCAGGATTACATCGTTCAGCAGAAGGCCTTCCTTTTTGGCGTTAACGATGGCCTGCTGCAGTTTCCAGGCTTCCCGGTACTCGGTCAGGGGCATTTCAATGTATAGCGTGGTTGCCATACTTCCGTTCTCATTCGATTTCAACAGTCAATTACCACTCCTAAAAAGGGTGGCATGATAACGGCCCTGAAATATATTTTTTTCAGCGGCGGCTTGTCTCGGCGTAGCTCGAAGAGCGAAGACGGAAGCCGCGTAGAATAATTTCGCCGCAAGGCGAAATTATCCGGCCAGGCACGGCTTGCGCGCAGCAGTGGTTTCATCCAGGCGGCGTACTTTGGGTACCATTGGCGCCTCCCGCAGGCGGTCGGGATGCTCCTTGGCTTCCGTAGCAATGGCCATCAACGCCTCCACCAGCCGGTCGAGATTTTCCTTGGATTCGGTTTCCGTTGGTTCCACCATAATGGCCCCCTGCACCACCAACGGGAAATAGATGGTGGGCGGATGGAATCCGTAATCTATCAAGCGTTTGGCCACGTCCAGAGTGGTCACTTTGTGATCCTGAAGGTGTTTGTCGGTAAAAACACACTCGTGCATGCAGGGCCGGTCAAAGGGCAGATGGTAGATGCCCTTGAGCCGTTCCTTGATATAGTTGGCGCTCAAAACGGCAAACTGGCTCGCCTTTTTCAGGTCAGGCCCCATGGAAAGTATGTAGGCATACGCCCTGATCTGGATACCGAAATTCCCGTAAAATGCGTGAATTTTGCCGATGGAGTCAGGGCGATCATATGAAAGACGGTATTGATCGTTCTCTTTTTCCACGCGGGGAACCGGCAGAAAAGGTTCCAGCTCCCGGGTAACGCATATCGGTCCGCTTCCCGGTCCGCCCCCACCATGGGGGGTGGAAAAGGTTTTGTGCAGGTTGAGATGCAGCACGTCCGCCCCCAGATCGGCTACATTGACGATGCCCATAACCGCGTTCATGTTGGCACCGTCCGCATAAACAAGTCCGCCTTTGGCGTGGACGATGTCGGCTATCTCACGGATGTGGTCCTCAAACAGCCCCAGGGTGTTGGGGTTGGTGATCATGATGCCGGCGGTGTCTTCATCCATCAACCCGGCGACAGTCTCCGGATCGAGGATTCCCTGTTCATTGGATTTTACAGGTATGGATTTAAACCTGCACAGGGCAGCACTGGCAGGATTTGTGCCGTGGGCCGTGTCCGGTATGAGAATTTTGGAGCGCTTCTGGTTTTTACTTTTGTGAAAGGCGTAGAAGAGCAGCATGCCGGTCAGCTCCCCCTGGGCGCCGGCGGCGGGTTGCAGTGAGACGGCCGGCAGTCCGGTGACTTCAGCCAGAAGCCGTTCCAGATCATACATGATTTTCAGGGCGCCCTGGGCCAGTTGCGGCGGCAGCAGGGGGTGTGCCTGGGCCAGTCCGGGAAGAGAGGCCTGCCTTTCGTTGGTTTTGGGGTTGTATTTCATGGTGCAGGATCCCAGGGGGTACATGCCCGTGTCCACACCGAAGTTCC
>JAOZRT010000464.1 GCA_029940035.1 Desulfobacterales bacterium | reverse complement strand
AAGTTATTGCCCCGACATGAGGCTATCTTAATACGTAATTTTGTTTATTAACAATTAATTATCTTGGTCCGACCCCAATGGACAATTTGGAAAATTCACATTCCTGGCAACCTGCGAGTCTCGCCAATTTTCATTATCCATGCTTCTTCAGGAAGAAAACCTGAATTTTCAGCCGAAACTTTAAATCGCTTTGGAGGTTCCCAAGGATCTTCATCCGACAAGTTAATTGTTCCCCAATGTATTCCAAGCAATACTTTTGCTTTTAATTCTTTTCCTATCGTCACAGCTTCTTCAGGAGTAGTATGATTATTTGCACCATATTTCCTATTTCCATACGTTCCAATTGTCACCATTGCCAAGTTAAAGGAATTGAACTTTGTTCCAATTTCATTAAAGATAATTGGTGAATATGCTGAATCTCCAATAAAAATTAATTTCCCATCGCGATTGGCAATAGACCACCCACACCATAATGTATCGTTTTTATCGCCGATTCCTCGACCTGAGTAATGGACTGTAGGTAGTGCCGTAAACTCAATATTATGCATTGACTCCGATTCATACCAATCCAGTTCATGAACGTTGATAAACCCACGTTTAGAAAAAAATGGTTTCAGTTTAAGAGGTACAAATACGTGGATATTTTCTTTTTGGGGAATAGACCCAATAAAATCTTCATCTAAATGATCGTAGTGATTATGCGATATAAGAATAATATCAACCTGTGGAAGGTTTTCGGGACTAATCCCTGGGTTGACATAACGGCTTGGACCGATTGGAAAAGGCGATGCATATTTAGAAAAAAATGGATCGGTAAGTATGCATTTTCCATCAATCTTGATTAACATAGTACTTTGCCCGATCCATGTTACAGTATTCTTGTCTTGTAATTTTTGATAAAGGGCAATAGCACTTTCCTCGGATAAGAGATGACTTTCGGGAACTACAGGTAAATTAAATGCTGATATGAAACGGTGCATATAAAAGCTGAGTCCTAACCCTGAAGAATCTTCGACAATCGGATAATTACGAAACCCCGCTGTTGTATGATGCTTCGGCGTACCTTTTTCCCATGTTGGATTTTCTGCCCAAACTTGCATTGTCATAATAACAAGAAAAATTAATGAAATAGAGATTGTCTGAAAAATTTTTAGTGCTTTTAGCATAATCGTTTTGACATTGGTAACAACCGTTTTTAGGTTAATGTTACATTGCTAAGAAAACACAGAACGATGAATTGAGCTGCGGCGGGCTAAAGCCAAAATTTCTCGCAAAGCTCATGATTAATGAAAAAGTACAGAATTCTGAATTGCCACGGCTTTTAGCCGTCAGACTCAAATGACTGGTTCGGCACAAGAAATTGTCAATAATTTGTGTGCCATACAGCGTAATCATTGATTATTTGGTAGTTCACATCATCAGAGTCTAAACATTGTAACCATGATAATCCAACTTCGAAAATCTTAAGATCAGTTAACCTTTTTAATTTTGCAACAATATCATCATCCTCTGAATCCGGTTCAAGTAGTTCTAACAACTCAAATGCGTCTGTATACGAAGGATTTTCTTTTTTTAGTTCTTCGTATTCGTCTTTGTCCCAACCTCCAATTATGTACGGTTCTTCCCAGGGAAAGTCTTCTATACCAGTCAATCTGCAAGGAAATTTAACAGCCGGCCTCAAGTAATCAAGGTACCTTGATGAGTTTTGTTGATTACGACTACGATTTTCCCCTAAAATTTTTTGAATTCTCTTATCATGTTCCATATTTTCCTCATGTGCCGAACGCCGCAAATCAGCGGGCGCGGCTTTTTGCGCTCCGCTGAATTTGCATTGTTAGCTGATGTTGTCCTTGACCACAAACCATTCTTTTTTTCGATAAACCAAATCTTGACTTTTTGCTACAAGTTCCCCTGTCCGATCATCTCGAATAGTGATATCGTATAGAGCTATTGGCCCAGTAGCGGTTTGTTCTTCGGCTTCAGCGATTAATCGATCACCGGAGGTTGTTGCTTTCAAGAAGTTAATTCCAACATTCAGTGCTACTGCCGTCTGTCCATGGGAATTGCTGGCAGCGGCAAAAGCCATGTCGCCTATCGCAAAAATTACGCCGCCGTGAGTGAGACCATGAAAATTAACCATATCCTCAGTAATAGTTAGAGTCAGCCGACTATGACCTGGCTTTAGAATTTCAACATTAGCCCCTAAATATCGTGCAAATGGATCACGTTGAATATGTTCGTTAATTCTTTGTTTTCTATCTTTGTTCATTATTATCTTCCTTATGAATTACCAGCTAACGCAGAACTGAGGGGCCGGGAAACGATAACCAAAAGTTTATGAAAGAGCCAAAATATTTGATTTGTGAAAGCCTTTTAAAAACGGCACGGCTTTTCCCGGTCCCTCTCCAGTGACAGGTTGGGCAAGATTGTGATTCTTCAGCTTCCTATCCCCTGCGTTAACCTATCTTTCTTCGGTCCCCTCAAATATTTCCAGCTTAAAGTGGAACCCTTCATATGTCATTAGCATTCTGCCAAACTCATGCCATGATAGCTCCTTACCATCAATGACAAGGCAAGGAACCTCTCCATCAGTGTCATCATCCCAAGTTATATGGCCGCGAACGATATCTTGATTCGTAATGCTGTATCGGGTTAAATCGCCTGGTGCAATGTGCTTTCGTCCAAGTTCACGGCGCATACGTTCAACAAGTTTCGCAAATAAACGGAACAAATCATCTTCGGCATCACCATGCTCTGAGAATTCGTAACCTTTAGGCCCTCCCTCCTTAATTTCAAGCGCCTGAATGTTCACCTTGTCACCAAAAAGACGGGTCTGAAAGTGGAAGGTGTGATCCGCACCATCTCTATCGGTCAGAATTATGGGATGAAATGACAGGTGATCAAAATTCAATCCAATCGCTTCAGAAATCGATTCGTTATAACACTTAGAGCAGAGAAACCGACTGGCATCTCCGGTAGAAAGATAGACTCCATCATAAGTTGAGACTTCAGTCCCACAGTCGCTACACCGCTTCTTTCTATAATTGCTGTTCATACGAAAATCCTTGTCATTATGAAGTTGCTATCGGCTTTTGCCCAACGCCTAACATCACCGGCAAAATAAAGCGTAGTGAGGAACGAACGCAGCTTTATTTTGTC
>JAOZRT010000129.1 GCA_029940035.1 Desulfobacterales bacterium | reverse complement strand
ATCGTGGTGATCGAAATGAACATGGGCCAGTATGTAAGAGAAATCCAAAGGGTTGTGGGCAACAAGCCCGTGAAATTTTTCGGCCTGATGGACGGCAACCTGATAACCCCGACCCGCATCAAAGAAGTATTGACCAAGGAGGTGCTTTCCCATGACCAGCCTGCTCAATAAAAACAGGCCTCCGGTATTCTGCCCGGGATGCGCCCATGAAACCGTCACCCGGGCGTTGGACAAGGTCTTCGGCAATTTACAGCTTCAGGGCAGTGATATCGTCATCGTCAGCGACATCGGGTGCTCCGGCCTTTTCGACACCTTTTTCAACACCCATGCCTTTCACGGGCTCCACGGAAGGGCCTTGACCTATGCCACCGGCATCAAACTGGCCCGTCCCGACCTCACGGTAATCGTCACCATGGGCGACGGCGGCCTGGGCATTGGCGGGGCGCATCTTTTGAGCACCTGCCGCCGCAACATCGACCTCACCCTGTTGGTGCTCAACAATTTCAACTACGGCATGACCGGCGGCCAGTTTTCTTCGACAACGCCTTCAGATGCCACCGTGGGATCAGGTTTTTTAAATCAGATCGAAAAACCCATGGACGTGGGGCAGGTGGTCGCAGCCGCCGGCGCCGGCTATGTTTCCCGGGCATCCGTCTATGGCAAAGATCTGACCCAGGTCATTGAAAAGGCCATCCAATTCAAGGGATTTTCCGTACTGGACCTGTGGGGAGTGTGCCCGGGCCGCTACACCAAAAAGAACAGGCTTACCCCAAAATCCATCGAAACATCCATGTCCGCCCTGCCGGCCTTCACGGGGCCAGTGGAAACCAACCGCCGCGGTGAATACGGCGAACTGTACCGCACCCAGGCTTCGCAGACAGAGCCCCGGCAGCAACCCCTTAAATTTGAAAAACGCTTTACCTCCCCCTCCCCCAAAAGGAACGGGGTCATCATCCTGGGGGGTGCCGGCCAAAGAATCGTGACCGGTGGTGAAATTCTCTGCTATGCCGGCCTGACCGCAGGCATGCATACGGCCCAGAAAAACGACTACCCCATCACCGTCCTGCGGGGACATTCCGTAAGTGAGCTGATTTTGTCGCCGGATGCCATCGGCTACACCGGCATCCACATCCCCGATGCGGTCCTGGTGCTCGGGCCGGAAGGCGTGGCACGGCGCAAGGAATTGTTTGCCACCCTGACAAAGGAAACCATTGTCATTCAGGCTGGAGATGTCCCCATTCCTGCATGTGACGCCAAGATCATCAGCGTTGATTTTCAATCCCTGAAAATCAAGGCACCGGACAGAGCCCTGGCTGCCCTGGCGATACTTGCCAGGCTGGGTACCATCATATCCATGGAAATGCTGAAAGAAGCCCTCAACATACGCTTCAAAGGGGATGTGCTGGAAAAGGCGCTTGAATTGGTGGACAAGGCAATGTCAGTGGAAATTTTCTAAAAAAATGCACATGCGTGACCTATTTGAAGGTATTTGGGCACCACAATACCAGCGTTTCTGGAAATTTTTTCACAGCTTGAGCATTTTATTAGTTTTAGTGCAGGATCTGGCTCAGGAATAGCTTGGTTCGGTCGTGTTCAGGGTTGTCAAAAAATTCATCCGGCGTGTTCTGCTCCACAATCTGGCCGTAATCCATAAACAGAACCCGGTGGGCCACGCTTTTGGCAAAGCCCATCTCATGGGTGACCACCAGCATGGTCATCCCCTCCCGCGCCAGATCGATCATGACATCCAGAACCTCCTTGATCATTTCAGGATCCAGCGCTGAGGTCGGCTCGTCGAACAGCATGACCTTGGGCGCCATGCACAGGCTCCTGGCAATGGCCACCCGCTGCTGCTGCCCACCTGAAAGCTGGCCCGGAAACTTCTGGGCCTGTTCGGCTATCTGGACCTTTTCAAGATAATACATGGCGGTTTCTTCAGCTTCCTTCTTGGGTACCTTGCGCACCCAGATGGGCCCCAGCGCGAGATTTTCCACGATGGTGAGATGCGGAAACAGGTTGAAGTGCTGAAACACCATACCCACTTCAGTCCTGACTTTCTCGATATTCTTAATGTCATTGGTCAACTCGATGCCGTCCACCACGATGCTGCCGCGCTGATGCTCCTCCAGCCGGTTTATGCAGCGAATCAGGGTCGATTTGCCGGACCCCGACGGCCCGCAGATGACAATCCGCTCCCTTTTCTGCACCGTCAGATTGATGTCCTGCAGCACATGAAATTCACCGAACCATTTGTGCATACCTTTAATTTCAATGATGGCGTCATCAGACAGCTGGTTGTCTGCGGCAGTTGCTTTATCGTTCATGATTCGCCTTTTGGATCTTAAGTAACCATCCTTATTTTTTGGCTTACGTAGTTGCGTCTCAAATCCAGTTACACTTTTACAAACAAAAAAAATTAACCGTCCGCTTCGCTCAAGACGCAACGTTCGCAAAGAGAGATAGCTAGAATAACGTTATGCCCTTGGCAGTTCATTCTGTTCATATTTTGTTATAATCCCGTATCCAACTCCTCCTCCAGGCGCCGGCTGTAGCTGGACATGAAATAGCAGCAGGCAAAATAGATCAGGGCCACGAAGATATAAGCCTCTGAAGAAAACCCCATCCAGTCGGGATCCGACAAGGTGGTCTGAGTGGTCTTCAACAGGTCATACAAGGCGATGATAACCACCAGGGATGTATCTTTCAAGGCTGAAATCAACTGGCTGACCGTCGGGGGTATCACGATTTTCAAGGCCTGGGGCAATATAACCAGGCGCATGGTCTGATAATAGTTGAGGCCCAGGGATTCAGCCGCCTCGAACTGCCCTGTGGCCATCCCCTGCAAACCACCCCGAACCACTTCGGCAATGTAGGCTGCCGTGAACATGATGATGGCCACCTGTGCCCTTAAGATAGCGTTGATCGATACCCCTTCCGGCAGAAACAGGGGGAAGACAATGGAAGACATGAAAAGAAGAGTGATCAGTGGCACCCCCCGGATCATCTCGATGTAGATAATACAGATGGACTTGATGGCCGGCATTTCAGACTGCCGGCCAAGGGCAAGGAGCACTCCCAGCGGATACGCGGCGGTCAGGCCGAATACGGACAACAGCAGGGTCAGGGGCAATCCGCCCCAGAGGGTACTCTCCACCGACGCGAGTCCCAGAATCCCGCCTCTGAGGAGCAACCCCATGAGAATGAGTCCAACCAGCCATGCGTAGGCAAGCGACTTTTTCCAGTGCGCCCGGTTCCTGCTGTAAAAGAGCAGGCCTATCAGAATAATAATGGCCAGAAACGGTCGCCACTGGGAGTCATAGGGGTACAAACCAAACAGGATATACCGGTATTTTGCAGGAATGATTGACCAGCAGGCGCCCTCTGCAGCCTTGCATTCGGCGCTCGTCGACCACCACAGGCTGTCGATGAAGGCCCAATTAACAAAAGGGGGGATCACTTTCCACAAAAGCAAAAGGGTTAAAAGAGTCAGGATGGAGTTGAACCAGCTGTTGAACAGATTGGCACGAGCCCATCCGACCACACCCACGCTTGAAACGGGAGGCTTTACAGAACTTTTGGCGTCTATTGTGGTTGTATTATCCATACTCTTGATTAAATGCCCAAACGTTCCTACTTTTTAAATATCCAACAATCCGATTTACCGCTCCACCAATTTCGTCTTCTTGTTGTACCAGTTCATGAACGCCGAGGTGAGCAGGCTCAAGGTCAGATAGACGATCATCATGAGGGCCACCCCCTCGATGGCCTGCCCGGTCTGGTTGATGGTCGTTCCGGCCACGGATACAAAATCGGGGTATCCGATAGCCACGGCCAGAGAACTGTTTTTGGTCAGATTCAACATCTGGCTGGTCAAGGGCGGAATAATGACCCTGAGTGCCTGAGGCAGAATCACCAAATTCAAAACCAGCCCCGGTTTGAGGCCCATGGACATGGCTGCCTCGCTCTGTCCCTTGTTGACCGACTGGATGCCCGCCCTGACGACCTCGGCCACGTAGGCCGCCGTATACAGTATCAGTCCCAGCAACAGGGCGGTAAATTCCGGGCTGATATTTCTACCCCCCTTGAAATTGAATCCACTGAACACCGGGACATTCATGGCTGTTGGCGCACCGCCCAGGACCCAGGTCAACAAGGGAAAGCCGATCAACAGTGCCAACGAGACCCGGAATACGGGAAAGGGTTGACCTGTTCTGGCCTGCCGGGCTCGAGCCCAACGGCGGATGATGTATATAGCCACACAGGCTACAAGGGTGGCGATCGCCATATATTTATGTACCGGATGGGCTGCGGGTACCGCAAAAACCAGGCCGCGATTACTTAAAAATACGCCCATGATCGGCGACAACGCCTGCCGGGGACCCGGCAGAATGTTGTAGAAGAATGCGTACCAGAAAAAAAGCTGTAGCAGGACCGGAATATCCTGCAAGACTTCAATGTATATCCCGGCAAGTTTGGAAACTAGCCAGTTGGAAGAAAGTCTGGCAATCCCGACCACGGTACCCATAATAATAGTGATAATAATCCCGATAAAAGATACGATCAGGGTATTCAGAAAACCAACTACCAGCGCGCGGCCATAGGTATCGGCTGCGGAATACTCAATGGCGGATTCACCGATTTCAAAAGCGGCTTCCTTCTGCAGGAAGCCGATACCGGTTGCAATGGACTGTTTTTCAAGGTTGGCCAGGGTGTTTGAGAGAAGATAATAAGCCAGCAGCCCCAGCATCAGGACCGTCACAATCTGAAACAGGATGGCCCGTTTCTTGGGATCGTTATAAAACGGAATCGCCCGGGAGGGCGCCGCCTGGGAGGGGCTTTCCGGAGCTGACTGCATTTTTCCTGATCCTAAAAATAAATTCGCCTGAAATTTGAAACGTTAACTCCAGGTAAAAGGAAGGATGAACCACAAAGACACGCGGGAAAAAAGAAAACCTTTGTATCTCTGTGGTTCCACATTAGCCGTGTTTACGTGTAATCAACGGCGTTTCTATTCTCCCTATGGACTACTTGAAGGGCGGAGAGTACATCAGGCCGCCATTTGTCCAGAGTGCGTTCAGGCCGCGCTCAATGCCCAGGGCCGTATTGACGCCCACGTTCCTCTCAAATACCTCGCCGTAATTGCCGACCTGCTTTACGATGTTGTAGGCAAATTTCTCATTGAGGCCCAGAGCCTTGCCATTGCCTTCGGTGACGCCCAGAAAACGCATGACCCTGGGGTCTTTGCTCTTGAGCATCTTGTCGACGTTTTTGGAGGTAATGCCCAGCTCTTCAGCATTGATCATGGCCAGGACACTGTAGTTGACAATGTCTTTCCACTGGTTGTCGCCATGCCTTACAGCTGGGGCCAGGGGTTCCTTGGAAATGATATCCGGCAGGATCATGTAATCTTTGGGATTGGGTGCCACGGCACGCGTCCCGGCGAGTTGGGAAGCATCCGAAGTCAGCACGTCACAGCGTCCTGCAAAAAAAGCCTTGGCAAGTTCTGCCGTATTTTCAATGACAACGGGGCTCATCTTCATACCGTTGGCCCGGAAAAAATCCGCCACATTAAGCTCTGTAGTGGTGCCCGGCAGAACACAAACAGCCGCGCCATCCAGTTCCTTGGCGCTTTTGACGCCCAGTTTTTTGGGAATCAAAAACCCCTGGCCGTCGTAATAATTGACCTGGCAGAAATCAAGTCCCAAGGCCGTGTCCCGCCCCAGAGTCTGGGTACAGTTACGGGTCAGCACATCAATTTCACCGGACTGCAGTGCGGTAAAACGGGTTTTAGCCGTCAGCGGTGTGTATTTCACCTTATCGGCATCACCGAATACGGCTGCGGCAATAGCACGGGCCGTGTCCACATCAAGCCCCTTCCAGACACCTTTATCATCGGCCCGGCCGAACCCGAAGAGATCGCCGTTGACGCCGGCCTGGATGAAGCCTTTAGCTCGGACATTTTCCAATGTTTTACCAACCGCCACCTTTTTGGCTTCAAGCTCTTTATTCTGCTTCTCGAGGTCTGAAACAGTTTTTTGAAGCTCGGCCACTTTGCTTTCTAGTTCACTGGCTTTTTTAGAATCGCCACAACCAGCAAAACAGAAAGCTAAAAAAAGAACCCCTACAATCAACACTGCTGCCTTTGCCACTTTTCCTCTGAGCCAATTTTTCATTTGCATACTCTTTCCTCCTTCGATTTCAAGTTTAAGTATGTTCATCTAATTATACGCACAGAAAGCCAGTCACTGGCAACATAAGAATTCTTATTGCTCAATTATCCATAGATAAGTATCATAATATATTTAACAATTGCAATTAAAAACTATTTTTCATAGTTGTATCTTTTTGATTAACGTTGTATCTCTCGAAAACTACCTTTCATCGTTCTTATATCCTTGTTTGTTTACAACAATATTTATTTATGATTCTATATCGAATAATTGACAGTTTTATAGTTAATCGATATGTTTTATTGAATAATTCTCATTCCCTAAAGGAGATCTCTATGAATTTCCACATTCATATTTTTTCACGGATTTTTATAATTTTTTTGCTGATTTTCTTCATAGGGGCATGTGCCAAGCCCTATTATCTGAGCGTCGGATATCACCTGCCTGAAGATCCCCGGCAACTGGCAGGGCAAAAGATTTCGCTCGTCATCGAAGACCAGCGCGAAGACAAGACCCTATTTTCAGAAACCGCCGTAAAGGAATTCGATCTATGGGATGGAACCTATGCGCTGGCATTGGGTGGACCCCCCCCGCCAGAACCTGTTCAGGTTTTTGATCTCCCGGGCTTGTTTCACGAAGCAATGAAAACAAGGCTGGAAACCATGGGGATAGACGTTGCAGGTGCCTCTGCGGATGATATACCGGCGCTGATCATCACCCTGGAAAAGGTGGCCGTGGACCTCCAAGGCAAGACCTGGCACATGCAGATTGATTACAAAGCGCAATTATCGCTTGACAGCAGTAAAATAGCCCGGGAAACCGTGAGTGGCCAGGCGGAACGGGCAAAAATAATGGGCAACGGCGGTGGGCAGAAGCTGACCGGCGAATTGTTTACCGACGTAATCAATAAACTGAACGTATCCAAATTGTTTGAAAATGCGGGTCTGCTCTAAACATGAAGTTATCCATCCGCTGGACCCTCATTTTCGGTTTCCTGGGATTGATCTGGGGAACCCACATTATCACCACCACTTCATCGTTCGTGACATCCCAGAAGGTGCTGAACCGGCACGCCAAAGATATCATGAAAAACATCGCTCAGCTGGCCATGGAGCAGTCCCAGAACCACCTGGCCCATGCCCACAGCGCGGCGTCGCTGACCAAGCGCCTCCTTTCAGCGGATGTTGTCAGCAGCAGCGATGAACAAATCAGGGTTCTGGAAAGGTATTTCTACAATCAGCTCTCCATTTACCCCTATTTTGCCGGTATCTATATGGGAACCCCTGACGGTAATTTTTATGATGTACGCCGCAGTGACATCCATTCCCCCGGGGGGTTTAGGACCAAAATCATCGTTCACCGCGACAATGCACGCCAAACAAACCTGATCTGGTACGACAGCGAATTCAACCGGCTGTCGACATCATCCGACCCTGAAGACCAATACGATCCCCGCAAGCGGCCATGGTACCAGAAGGCGTTCCTGAAAAAACAGATCGTCTGGACCAATCCGTACATCTTCTTCACATCGAAAAAACCGGGCATAACGATCGCTGGTCCTTTCTATGACAGTGCCCACCAGTTAAAGGGCATCGTGGGGGTCGACATCGAAATCGACCAACTGTCCACTTTTATCGGCAGCCTTAAAATTGGTAAAAACGGCCAGGCCTTTCTCATGAACCGTAACCGGGACATGATCGCCTTTCCCGACCTTGCCAAGTTAAAATTCGAGGAGGCCGGTCAACAAACCGGGGTCCGCCTGGTAAAGATTGACGAACTCGACGATAAACTGAGCCAAAAGGCCTATGCATCCGCAGGATTCAGCTATGACGCGGAAGGGCTGATTATTTTAGACAAGTCGGAGTTCGCCACCTTCCAACACGACGGTAAGGTTTACCATGCCATGTTTACACCGTTTTCAACTCCGGAATGGCCGTGGGTCATCGGTGTCTATCTGCCTGAAGACGACTATCTCGGCGACATCAAGAAAAACCGGATGCACAGTATTCTCATCACTGTCATCATCTCCGTATTTGCTGCCGTGCTGGGTTTGTGGCTTGCCAAGCGGGTGACCGATCCGATTGCGGCGCTTTCCAGGAGTGCCAAGTCCATCCAACGGGAAGATTTCGATTCCGTCATCGATGTTCGTTCCGCCTACAGGGAAATTCAGGAAACCGCCGATTCGTTCACGGCCATGCAATCGGCCATCCGTGAGAGCCAGAAGAAATTAATCGCCTACCGTGACCAGTTGGAAAACAGGGTCAAGGAACAAACCGCCGACCTTCAGCATGCCAATGCCACCCTGCGTGTTGAAATCGAACAACGCCAAGAATCCGACCGGGCCTTGTTCGAAAGTGAAGACCGTTACCAGACGATTCTGGACAGTATTGAGGAAGGTTATTTCGAAGTCGACTTGAAGGGTAATTTTATGTTTGTCAACGATGCCATGTGCAGAATTATGGCCGGCAGCACCTCCCAGTTGACAGGCATCAATAACCGGCAGTACACCACCCCCCAGACCGCCAAAAAAATATTCGGGTTTTTCAATCAGATTTATAAATCCGGCACCCCCGGACAGATCAACAGCGTTACGGTCAGAACCCTGGACGATAAAAAGAAGACATTGGAACTTGCGGTATCATCCATGGCAAACGCTGACGGCCGGGCCATCGGTTTTCGGGGAGTGGCCCGGGACATCTCGCAGCGCATCCAGGGCGAGAGGGAAAAAAAGAAGCTGGAAAACCAGCTCCATCAAGCACAGCGCATGAAGGCTATCGGCACACTCGCCGGCGGCATTGCGCACGATTTCAACAACCTGCTGATGGGCATCCAGGGGAATGTCTCCCTTTTGATGATAGAAATCGATGACAGCAACCCCCAGTACGACAGCTTGAAGGCAATCGAGCAGTGCGTTGACAGCGGCGCCTCACTGACCAAGCAGTTGCTGGGTTATGCCCGGGGCGGCAAATATGTCGTGTCGGTCATCAACATCAACGCCACCTTGAAAAGAACCTGTGAACTCTTTGCCCGCACGAACAAGGACATCGAGATCATGCATGACTACCAGGAAGATATATGGCCGGTGGAAGCGGACCAGGGGCAGATCGACCAGGTGCTTTTCAACCTGTACGTGAACGCCCGCCAGGCCATGGTGAAGAGGAAAGAGATCCACATCAAGACCGAAAACATAACCCTTAAAAAGGGATTCACCCAGACCCATGGTGTCGAACCCGGCGAATATGTCAAAATTTCCATACGAGACACCGGGGCCGGCATGGACAAGGAGGTTAAAGAGCATATTTTCGAACCCTTTTTCACCACCCGCAAAATGGGGCGCGGGACAGGCCTTGGCCTGGCATCGGCCTTCGGGATTATCAAAAACCATAATGGTATCATCACCGCTGAAAGCGAAGTGAACAAGGGCGCCACCCTATTCATCTATCTTCCTTCCAGCCGAAAAACCTTTCAAAAGGATACCGATTTTAAGGCAGAAGCTCTGCTGTACGGCACGGAAACCATTCTGGTGGCCGACGATGAGAATTACATCCTTGAATCCGTAAAAAATATGCTCGAAGACCTGGGGTATTCCGTCGTAACCGCCTCCGACGGCATGGAAGCGGTGGAGTTTTATGAACGGCACGTCAATGAAATCGACCTCGTGATCCTGGACATGATCATGCCCAAGATGGGTGGTGTCGAAACCTTCGATACGATCAGGGCAAAGAACCCTAATCTCAAGGCAATTTTCTGCAGTGGTTACAATCTGAACAGTTTTGCCCAGGAATTTCTGGAGCGCGGCAGTGCCGGATTTATCCAGAAACCCTTCAAAATGACGAGACTGTCGCAGATGGTGCGCGATATCCTTGACGCTTGATGCGTTTGCCAATGGCCGGCCACAATCCCATTAAAAAAAGCCAGAGTGTATGATACTAAAATAAATTCGCGGAGCGAATTTATTTTAGAGGGGTATATCGTAGGCTTTGATTTTGGTGAGTAGTGAAGGATGACTGATTTCGAGTATTTTGGCCGCGTGGGTGCGGTTGCCGCCCGTCTCTTCAAGCGCCCGGGTTATCATCTGCTTCTCCAGCATTTTCTGAGCCCTCTTGAGCGAGGTTTCCCCTTCCAGCGCCAGATCGAAAGGCGCTCCGCCCGGTGATCCGAAATCCGGTGGAAAGTGCTCGGGCTCAATGGTGTCTCCCTCGCACAGTACCGCCGCCCTTTCGATGATATTTTCCAGTTCGCGCACATTGCCGGGCCACCGGTACTTCAGAAGCAGGGACATGGCTGCCGGAGCAACCGCAACCAGATTTTTTTCCAGGACCCGGTTGAAACGCTGCCTGAAATGCTGGATCAGGGGGGGAATGTCTTCCGCCCGTTCGCGCAAAGGCGGGAGGGTGATGGCCATGACGTTCAGCCGGTAAAAGAGATCTTCGCGAAACCTGCCCGCCTGCACTTCTTCTTTCAGATTCTTAGCCGTTGCCGCCATCACCCGGACATCCACATGGATGGTTTTGGTGGCACCCACAGGCCGGATTTCATTTTCCTGGAGCACCCTGAGCAGTTTGACCTGCAGGGAAAACGGCAATTCACCGATTTCATCCAGGAAAATAGTGGCCTTGTCGGCCTCCTTAAACAGGCCGTTCTTGTCCCGGTCAGCGCCGGTAAACGCCCCTTTGCGATGGCCAAAAAACTCGCTTTCCAAAAGATTCTCGGGGATGCCGCCGCAGTTCACGGTAATCAGGCTCTTGTCCGAACGGTTACTGGCCAGGTGGATGCCGCGGGCCACAAGTTCCTTGCCGGTGCCACTCTCACCGGATATAAGTACCGTGGTATCGTAGCGGGCAACCTTTTCAGCCATTTTGAGGATCTCTTGCATGGCACCGCTCCTGGCGATCATACTGCCAAAGCGATAGTTTTTCTCGATATTCTCGATGCGCTCTTTGAGGAAGCGGTTCTCACGCATCAGCCTTTCACGCTCTTCCGCTTTTTTCAGCGTTAGATAGACCTCGTCGGATTTAAACGGCTTGGATATATAGTCATAGGCACCGTTTTTCATAGCGTCGATGGCGGTTTCGATATTACCATATGCCGACATCATGACAACGGTGGTTTCCTTGAGTGCATCCCTGGCGGCCTGTAAAAAGGCCATTCCGTCCATCTCCGGCATTTTTATGTCACACAGGATAAAATCGTATGTCTCGACTGCGATCATTTCCAAGGCCGCCTTCCCGTTTATGGCGGAATCAACAGCATACCCGAACTTTTTCAGCATGGCCGTCAGCATGTGGCGCATGTTCTCTTCATCGTCAATGACAAGCAATCTTTTATTTTCAGGTAACTTTCCGCTGCTACTCATAAAATATTCCTGGCTGCAAGGTAACTATTTACAGAACGATTATGCCAATGGCAGAAAAATCGATATACTCGCACCACCGCTAGCGAGGTTTCCCGCTTTAATCGTGCCGCCGAAAGACTCTATAATCATGAAGCTGACGGAAAGGCCGAGCCCGGTCCCCTTGCCAGGATCCTTGGTGGTAAAAAAAGGATCAAAAATATTGCCGATCAGCTCTTGGGGTATCCCGGGACCGTTGTCCTTAAAGGTAATGACCAGCGCCTCACCTTCCAGGGTATTTTCATTTTCAAGGCTGTCCACCAGGCCCGTCAAAATGGTGAGCCGCCCATTTTCACGTTTTTCCATGCTGCTGATGGCGTCGGCGGCGTTGATGGCCAGATTCAAAAACACCTGCCGCAACTGACCGGCATCGACAACTACAACGTCAT
>JAOZRT010000128.1 GCA_029940035.1 Desulfobacterales bacterium | reverse complement strand
CAGCATAACCCCGTACCTCAACAGCTTGGGTTGGACAGATTTTTACACAATTATAGCACTCCCAACACATATCTGGTTCGCAATTATAAGCTTTCATTCGGTCTACATCCAGCACCATCAGGTCGTTGGGACAAATGTACATACACGCTGTTTTGTCTCCGCCTTTACAACCATCGCATTTTTCATTAATGACAAAACTAGGCATCACTTCCTCCTTTTCATTTTATTATACTTGTCAATAGCCCCTCTGAAATTCATATCAATAAATATCCTCACCTCCTCGCAGCCAATGACGTGGTCCATTTCACTCACCACGCCTTTAAAGTATTCAATCCCGATGCATCTATTTTGAAATTCAACCTATTTTAATGTCGATTTTTATCTGCGGTGTTTTAATGCGCTTCAGCATGGGACATCACAATTATCTATCAGTTTGTGCAATATCTATTCCATGCCGCAACACCCTACTGGTTTATTGATAACCATATGATTTAATTTTAATTAATTATTCGACCCCGGGTAATGGGGGTGGAAGGAGGGTACAAAAAGAGGATTTTAAAGATGTTGAAATCCTCTTTTTTAACCGAAACGGCTTGTAACTTGCTGAAGTGTGATATTCTCTTGCAATATTCTCGCAACTTCCTTGGCACTGATCTTGCTCTCTTATCATAGACAAGAAATCGCAACTCGCACACCATCATCATGTATGAAGGAGAATCCTATGAATTTGGAAATGATGTTTGAACCCTTTAAACTGGGTGCCCTTAACTCTACCTTTAGTATTTGATATACATAAGCTTTTTAGATCTTACGTGAGCATTTTTCATTGTCCATTTTTTATCGATACTCGCTTTTGGGATCTATTTATTAAAGCATGATGGATATAAGAAATACAAAAAAGGGCAAATCCCATAGAATGAGAATTACCCTTCTGCTATTATAAATCTTCAATAAATGGTTGTTACGATGAGGTTAAAATTTCTTGGATTATGTCAACGAATTGATATCACGGAGGTATTTATGCTCTGTTACATAATCACAACCTGGGAATGGTCACCGAGGATGGTAAAGTCTTTTGTCTCGGCTGGGTCCAAATGCTGAAGGTTTGAAATGATAGTTACTATAGAAGTACAGTTTACGGTTTGATAAAAAATGCGAAGCCCCCTTTCACAGTACCAGGAGGTAACCCACTGGGCGTGGGTGAAAGGAGGCCTTTGAATAAGGAAAGCACTGAAAAAGGAGCTTCACAATTCGTATTGACAAACCCAGATGATTAAACATCCAACCGGTTGTCACGGAACGCTTGAAGATATTGCATGCAAAAATCATCTTTGCCTGCCAACGCTGTTGCCGCAATAATATTGGCCATCATTTTTTTGTCTAATGGATTGATAATAGCACCATCAAGACCTTTGGCGATGGCCATGCTCATGAATGTCTGGTTCAGAAAGGGTCTGTTGGGCAGGCCGAAGGAAATATTGGACAGGCCACATACTGTGTGAATGCCTTTGAACGTTGTGACAATCTGCTCGATGGCATTAAGGAATTCCACACCGAACATCTTATTCGTCGAAACGGGCTGAACAAGAGGGTCTACATAGATGTTTTCGATAGATACATTTTTCTGCAAAAGCCCATTGACCAGCTTATCAGCGATCCTCATCCGATCATCGGTAGTTTCAGGCATGCCCTCGTCGCTCATGCAGAGTGCAACAACCTTCAAATCGGTTCCCGCAACAAGGGGCAAAAGAGTATCGTAACGATCTTTTTCCAGTGAAATGGAATTGATCATAGCTGTCCCTTTATGAACTGCAAGTGCTGTTTCAATAGCGTTTGGATCAGGGCTGTCAATACAACAGGGTCCATCGACAACAGACTGCACGGTCTCGACCAACCATTTGAGATATTTCGGTTCTTTACCGACAAAGACACCTGCATTGACATCAATATAGTGAGCACCCGCTTCTATTTGACTCTGCGCTATTTCCTGGATAACTCCTCGATCCTGTGATTCAATCGCAGCAGATATATCCTTCCGACTGGCATTAATAAGCTCTCCTACAATAATCATCTTCATCACCTATTAACAATTTTCTTTTCAATTATATTGATCAGATTTAATTACCCTCGAACTAATAGGGACATTGTTTTAAACATAATTTCTATATATTGATCTGCCATTTCGGGCTGGGATGCTGTCGCACATGTACGAGCAATAAACCATATGAAAATAATGACTGAGCATACTGCCCATACACAGAAGATAGTCAATCTAAAAGATCCAATGATCTTAGGAACGTGATCATTCATAGTTATATTCTTCGACATCCTGCGACTTGATCCAACCATTATAATTTGCTGTTTAGCAATCAGCCATTTCGCATTCTTTGATAATCCTTTTCATTGTCTCTGCCGCTCCTTCTGGCAAGGACATCGACTGATGGTTTTCGATATGGAACCTTGCTTTTTCATAGGCCCTTTCTACAATATCTTTTCCACCGGTTTTTTTATCCCAGGCATCACGTTCCATACAATCGAACAAATCACTTTGGGACATGCTTCGCATATGTTGCAATGTGTGCGTGCTTGTTAAATATTCGCCACCGGGACCTACATTTTGAATGGTTTCCAATGCCATTGTTTCCTCAGAAACGTCCATCCCATTTTTTAACCATTGTAATTGTTTTAATTGTTCAGCATCCAATACCAGTTTCGCAAAATCAAACGTCAGGCCTGACTCAATGGAACCACATCCATATACGACGTTAGATCCTGCCAGCAAAGCAATGGCAGTATTTGTAGAAAACTCATAAGCAGCCTGTGCGTCCATGAGTTTACTCCCACTTACCCCTGAACCGCACCAGCTTGGGATTCCATAATACTGAGCCATTTTCGCGGTCCCAACATTCAAAACTCCGCATTCGGGGGCGGCGACAGCTGGACTACCAAGTTTCAAATCCATAATAGTTCCGACACTACCATAAATAAAGGGGGTATTTTTTGCTGTAAGCTGGGTCAAAACTAAAGAACCAAGAAGCTCTGCATTCTGAACAATCAAGGTTCCAGCAATCGTTGCTGGCGCTGTAGTACCACTCAATGGCATCGTTATTGAACAAATCCCAACACCAGATCGAGCGCATGTAATAATGACATCACAGCAATTTTTTACGAGTGTTAGTGGGCTAGTCGGGCAAACTGTGGTGGTTACACAAGGGCGTTTAAGAAAATTCTCCATCCCACCGATACAAGCTGCCGCCATTTCAATTATTTTTTCTGAATTTCTGCCACTAAAAAATCCATGCAGGACATGCTTGCCCGAGTTCGAAACCATTGCTTCATAATTATGCATGGACTGCGTTTCCGATGGTTTATCCTGCGACCCCAAACATTTTTCAATTATTGCAAATTCACCTAATGAATCAGCTAATCGTGTAGCAACCCCTAAGTCGTTCTTAGTACAGATTCTGTGTTCTAACGTGTAAGGATCGTTAACATAGATATTTTCACCGAACAGTGTAAAGCAGGAACTTCCAGGTTCGACCGTATGATCATATTTTGGGTCCCTTCCATACAACACAAATCGCTTTGGTGCCAATTGGACACAATCATCAACTACGGATGAAGGGATCTTAACGATGAAACCATCATTATGCTTTTCAATCTCTGATCCAGCACCATGGAAGATCTCAGCTGCTTCCTCTGATTCAATCTTTATTCCGGGGTTTCTCAAGACCTCAATAGTTGCATGATGAATATCATCAAGCTTATCCTTTGAAATTCCCTCTATTCGAAATCCCGGCATATCTACTCCCCTTCAAATGCTGATATAGTTGAAATTAAAATGGCATTTCCTATTAACAAATAATCTTAATATATCTTATTCAATGCCAAGAAATTCTTTAATTTTCACAATACCATCTTGAGCATTTTTCGCATATCCATCAGCACCAATTCTCGAAGCCCAACGGGGTGTCACCGGAGCACCCCCGACAACAGTTTTTATACGATCTTTCAGCCCCTCTGATTTCAATGCGTCCTCCAAATCCTTCTGACGAGGCATAGTCGTAGTAAGCAATGCGCAAGTACCTATGATATCTGCATTAACAGCTAAAGCAGATTCGATTATTTTATCTGTTGCCACATCTCTACCTAAATCATGGACTGTAAAACCATTTGCTTTCATTAATGAAACAACAATGCATTTCCCGATATCATGAACGTCACCTTGGACGGTTGCAACAACGATGGTTCCTCTTTCTTTCTTGATATCACTTCCGCCAGCTAAGGCTTCATTTATTATGTCAGTGACCTCCTTCATGATATCGGCAGCCTGTATAAGCTCTGGTAAAAACAACTTGCCACGTCCAAACAAATCACCAGTAGCGTTAATCCCGGGAATAAATCCCTCCTCCATCAGGTCAAGTGGGTTGCCCCCTTCATTAATAAAATTTTTCACTATCTCAATAGCCCTGACCTTGTTCACTTTGATTAGAACTTCCGCGGTTTCTTCAATTATGCTTTTATCGATCATCGCTTTTTCCTTTTTCATTCTGAGTGTCATAAGAATAAAAATTAACGTTTGAAACGGTTTAGAGAATTAATTTCAATATCTAATAATTTGGCAATATTAAATTTTGCTTCAATACCCTTTGGAGAGCCCATGGTCGAATACACACTCCCTATTTTAAGGTCCTCTCTAACATCACTCATCACAGCAGCATCTGTAAGCTCACTGACAGCAATTCCTAATTTGTCTGCAACATATTTTTTTGCATCTTTAATTTTCATAGCCCGGCTCATTTGCATACGTGCAACCAGATCTCCGGAAGTACGCATTCCGCCAATGCCTGCGGCCATAGCATGAGGTATCGCCACCCCTGCGGGGTCTCCGTCGCCAACCTACAAACCATCCAATCGTGTAATTTCAAGATGTGCTTTGGAAGCCATAGAAACTGCGTCAATCGGTGGCGTATAGCATAATGGCAAGCCTCCCACCCCCATTCCCAGATTCGCATGAATCGGAATTTTAGCAGCCTCGACACAAGCTTTGGTGAACGTGACAGCACGTGCGATGTTCCACGGAATAGATTCGGTGGGGTCTGTATTTATCGCCGGACCAAATATATCTACTCCGGCTTCTTGAGCAACTTTAACCTGTTCGTGTGGATAGAGTCCGGCAAGTCGTACATCGTTGTGGGTTACTTCTCCATGCATTCCCAGAATAAATTCGCCAGCCATACCAATTTCGACGCACATAGCAGGATATTTTTTCTTAAGCTCCTGAACTGCCAATAACGTAGCTTTAAAATCTGGGTCACCAGAAGCTCCGACCGTATCAAAATTAATTCCGTCCGCCCCAGCTTCATAAAGGGCGGAAGATACATAAACCATGTCTCGAACAGAATGTTCGATGGCTTCTGCATATGCTTCTCGCGCTTCTTTAATTTTTCCTTGAGGGAGTAACTCGGCAGGGTTCAGAACAGGACCGTCAGGTTGCGTGTAAAGACCAAGATTTGGCATTGACCCATAAAACACAGGCGCAACCATGAGCAATTGAGCTTGCTCCATGAGTGGAACATTTTCGCGAACAATGTGTTTCGCTTGCTTAAAGCTATAATCAAGGTCAGATAACTCAGTTGTGTCTGCGCCAAAACAACGTTCATATGTCTGAAGCACCTGCAAACGACCTGTGTTTAT
The DNA here is from genome assembly GCA_029940035.1 of Desulfobacterales bacterium. GTDB lineage: Bacteria > Desulfobacterota > Desulfobacteria > Desulfobacterales > B30-G6 > JAJDNW01. Next base: position 6,258 of record JAOZRT010000128.1, on the reverse strand, counting down.
GCCAAGTCTACCGATCTTGTTGCTCCCACCATCATAGGTCATTATAACTTCATACCCTTTTTCAACCCCTGATATGGTGCAAGTGGATTTGCATATTTCTAATAAATGTTTTTGTTCATCATCTGAAAGAACTGGTATTTCAGCACGTTCCGCGGCGTCTATGACTCCGTCCTCTATATCCTGCATCAACTCCTGTTCATCCATCTCAACAGAAAACCCATCACCCATTCGAGTAATAATTTTGCTCATTTATTTCTCCTTGTCTCAAATCCTTGCTCAGCTTCAGCCGATTCCACAATCGAACGGATATCCTGTCGAACATCGTCCTGTAGGGCCTCCGGTATATGTGTTTCCAGGACCTCTCTTGCCTTAAGCGTTGCTTTTTTATAAATATCGCGTGAGTCTCCTCGTTCCCAATCTTCGCGCATCGTTCTATCGAAGATCTTTGGTGCTGATATCGTTCGCATGTTATCATATGTGCTTTTATGACTGAGAAAATCTTTACCAATTCCGATCTCTTTTATGATATCCACAGCCAGCGTTTCATCACTTACAGGTATTCCATTCACCGCGTGTTTGACCATCTGTGCGATTTCATTATCCAAAACCAATTGCCCAAAATCGAAGGTCATTCCCATTTCGATCATGCCCATGCCATATATCAGGTTGGCACCTGCCAACGCTGGTAATAAAGCCGTGATCGTTTTTTCATGGCCGGTCTGGATATCCGACATTTTAGTGTCAGCCTACCCACCGGCGACAAAACTTGGTAACGAATAATAGCGTGCCAACCTAGCAACAGCCGCATTGATCATTGCACACTCGGGAGAACCTACTGCCGCACTACCCATCCTAAGGTCCATTGCTGTTGTCGAACTGCCGTATAGGATCGGGGTACCTTTGCGAGTAAGTTGGCTAAGCACAATTCCTGATAGAATTTCAGCATTGTGGGTAACAAGCGTCCCGGCCAGAGTTACAGGAGATGACCCTCCGGCCATTGCCATGGAAAGTATATTGACACCGATATTATGCTTCGCTGCCCCAATTATTATTTCACATGTATCTTTCACTAGCTGCAGTGGGCTTACTGGGCAGGTGGAGGTTGTATAAATAGGTCTCTGCCTTAATTCATCCTTCCCCCCGGCTATTATAGTTGCCATTTCGACGATTTTATCAAGTTGGTATCCAGTAAATGCCCCCATAATGAGATGCTTGCTTGTGTTGTTGAAAGAGGCTTCCGCATTATGTATCTGTGCAACTTCTTGGGGAACATCATGAGCCCCTATAGCTCGTTCATAAACATCAATTTCGTCAAGATAATCGGCTAGTTTGGCTGCATTTCCCACATCCGTCTTATCAGGTTTTCTTAACTCGCCAGTATATGGGTCAATTATGAAAACGCCTTCACCGAATGTTGTGAACGCAACTCTGTTACTTTCCAGGACGATATCGTTTTTAGGATTTCGACCTGCTAAAAAAAGTTTTTGTGGTGCTGTACGAATACCATCTTCAACGATGTGTGGTGGTAATTTCACCACTTTTCTTTTTTGGTCAATGATCGCTCCACCGCCATGAAAGATTTCCAATGCTTGGTCATCTTCCACAAAAATACCTGTTTTTTGAAGAACTTCTAATGTTGCAAGATGAATTTCATCACATTCATCATCGGTAAAAACATTAAGACTGAATCCGCCACTGAGTCTCTTTCCTGCGTGCAAGTTTCGTTTCATGGCTGAACATCCTTTTCCTATGAAACCGACAGGTTTCTGTAGTCATAAACCCGGGATTAACAGATAATGCTAATATAGTAGTATTTAACAATCGTTTAGTTAGAAGTTGGCTCTTGAGTTACTAATAAGATCGTTAGTATTCAGACGTGGTCAGCTGTCAGCGAATCAAGCGACCTGCATTCAGCAATTTTAAATGCCTAAATCCCATTGACCTTATTAGTAACAAATACTCAAGAGCACGCACTTATGGAGCTTGATCAAATGTTATTGACCTAATATTTCTTAGGCAAACCACCATCGTTCATGTATTCTGCGACCATCAAACATTGAATTCGAGGCAACGTTTTTAAATCGCAATTTTTTATTTGCGATATAAACATAATTACCAAATACCGGAATTATAGAAGCACCTTCATCACTAATTATTTTCTGCATTTCCCAATACATATCACGGCGTTTAGTTTGATCAAGTTCCGAACGTGCCTCTATCAACAGTTTGTTAAACCGCTCATGTTTCCAGTAGCTTTCATTCCAGTTTGCCTTTTCCGCATATACCAACGACAACATCCAGTCCTCTGTGGGTCTGCCATACCAGAAGCTCCAGCACATTTCTTTCTTCATCCAAACATCATTCCAATAACCATCATTTGGTACTTTTACAGCCTTTAGATTCATGCCAGCCTTTTTTGCTGATTCTGCATATAAAGTGGCGGCATCGACGGCACCCGCGAATGCAGTGTCAGCAGTATACAATTTGAATGTGTGTTCTGACATTCCTGCTTTTTTCAAATAAAATTTCGCTTTATCCGGATCGAATTGCCTCTGAGGCAATTCAGTGTTGAAATAGCGGTTTTTAGTTGAAATAGGGTGATCGTTTCCCATTACGCCATAGCCGCGCAAGATTCTATGGATTAGATCTTTTCTGTCGATTGCATATTTCAAAGCTAACCGGACGTTATTATCATCGTAGGGCTTTTTGTTTGACACCATTGGGATTGTGTAGTGGGCATATCCTGGAACGTCAATAACCTGCACCTTCCCTGCTTTTTTTAGGAAATCGACGGTTTTAAGGTCAGGGCGCGCCATAACATCTGCCTGCCCAGTCATTACTGCATTGGTCCTGGATACGACATCCTGCAAGGCCAGCGTTTCAATCTCATCAAAATAGGGAAGCCCCTCCTTGAAATAGTTTGGATTCCGAGTGGCAAATGCGCGAACCCCAGGCTCCCACTGTTTTAAAATAAAAGGGCCGGTGCCATTCCCTTTATTGAAGTCGGTAGTACCACTGGGTACTACCATTAAATTCACCTCGGCCAGTATATAGGGAAAATCTGCACTCCCGGACTCAAGTGTAAAAATCACCCTGTGCTTACCGTCCTTTTTTAATTCTGTGATAGGCTCAAGAATCCCCTTGGCTGGGGACTTTGTATCTTCACCCCTATTAAGGTTAATGGTGTCAATGACATCATCTGCATCCATTGTTTTTCCATCATGGAATTCGACATTTTTTCTAAGATTAAAGACCCATTGTTTTGCATCAGGGCTAGGCTCCCAACTTTCAGCAAGTTCGGGTGCTGCAACACCTTTTTCATCAATAACCACCAATTGGTTTCTCACTTGTTGGCTGACCATTTGAGACATTATGTCGGTTAGCATTGTTACATCAAGGTTCTCACCCGTTTGACCGCTGTGACACGCAAGCCTCAATCTTCCGCCTTTTTTGGGCACATCAGCAAATGCAGTGCCGATGTTCAAAAAAGGTGAAGCTGCGGCGGCGAGGCCCAAAGCTGACATACGGCTTAAAAAGAGACGGCGGCTTATTTTACCCTGGCTCAGTAACATTTCCAATTGTTTAAGCTCGTTCATTTTTTCCTCCTTTGATTATGTTATTTTGTAAATTAACATTCAAACATCCACGATATACATCAAGAGATAGATTCGAAAGATTCATCCATTATATGGAGTGCCTGATCTATCTGAGTTTTTGTCATAACAGCTGAGGGAACAAGTCGAATTGTATTGCCAAGCCAACCTTGTCCAGCGGGCAAAATCAAACCTCTTTTACCAGCCTCTTTTTTCAATCTTACTGATTCTTCTTTTGCGGGCTCTTTTGTTTTACGGTCTTTTACAAGCTCGACCCCTATCATTACACCTTTGCCTCGAACATCACCGATAACGTCATATTTATCCTGTAATTTCCGTAATCCATTAATCCAATATTTTCCCAGTTCTTCGGCACGTTCCCATGGTTTTTCTTTCATTATCGTTTCAATATTGGCAAGCGCTGCTGCTGCCATCAAAGGATTACTTCCAAATGTTGTGTAGTATAGGGGCGGTTCTGGCTCTGCAAAGGCTTGGGCAATTTCATTTGTGGTTAAAAGAGCTGATATTGGTAACCCACCTCCTAAGGTTTTAGACATCGTGATCATATCGGGAACGACTCCATAATGTTCAAAACAAAATTTCTTTCCGGTGTTGCCGAAGGAAGTAAATATTTCATCCATGAAAAATAGGATGTTATGCTTATCAAGTATTTTTTTTATTTCCTGAAAATAGCCGTTGGGTGCCGGGATGTTGCCTGCGGTTGCTTGTATGGATTCTGTCACGAAAACAGCGACGTCAGAGGATGTGTCATAAAGCAGTGCATCTTCCAGCAATTTTGCACATTGAAGATTACAAGTAGGATATTCCAAACCAAGCTGGCACCGATAGCAGTAATAAGAAGGGATACGGGTTACCCCAGGTAGCATCGGCCCCATCCCTTTTTTTAATGGACCGAAGCCTAATAGACTTCTGGCACCATGTGTTCTCCCATGAAAATCACCGTAGAGTGAAACCATTTCATATTTTTTAGTGTGTTTTTTTGCCAAGAATAGAGCGACCTCAACCGCTTCAGCCCCCGCATTTGCAAAGTATACTTTTTTAAAGGATTCCGGCACCACCGATAGAAGCTTTTCAGCTAAATCACTGACAATTTTTGCATTATAATCTACAGCTAAAGAGTACAATTTCCCGGCCTGTTCTTTAACCGCCTCAACTACGGCAGGATGGTTATACCCGATCAACGTCGCACATCCATGGGAGCAAAGTAAGTCGAGATATTCTCTTCCATGAGAATCTTTCAACACAGCCCCTTTCGCCTCGACAAAAGTAATATCTTCATCTCCAAAATGGTGTCGAACACAGGGTAGAAACATCTTTTTATCCTGATCATTCTTTGGATCTATTAAATTTGCTTTTTTCATTGTGACATTCCTTTTTTGGTAGACAACAATTATATTTATTCAGCGATAGTACTCTTTTTACGATATAATTTATTTATTTTAAGAAATAGCCATTGGTGTTTGTCTGAATTCGAAATACACTACCACCTGCTGTAACATACATCATATCCTTATCTTCAAACCGGCCAAATTCAACATTGGTAGGATATTCATCTCCTGTGCTATAAAATGCAAGTTCTTTACCCTCAGGAGAGTAAACATAAACACCAGGTCCTGGTGCATCATAAAACCAACCTGTTACATAGATATTTCCATTAGAATCAACTGTCATACCATCTGGTCCATCGGTATCGCGCCCTTCATAAGTGACCATCGTTTTGCGTTTACCCACTGAGCCATCTTCGTGGAGTTCATAGGTAAAGACCGCCATTAGGCCTTTATGTACAACCTGGCCTTCCTCATGCAGGTAGAAATTAAGCGTTCCGGTATCTGCGGCAGAAACATATAAAGTTTTTCCATCAGGCGATATCACGAGACCATTCGGTGCTCCTGCATTTGTTATAATCGCATGAATAGATCCATCTAAATCAATTCTATAAACACATTGTATTGGCTGTTCTAAAGGCTCATACCCCATATAACGAGGATCAGAAAAATATATACGGCCTTTTATGTCGATTGCAATGTCATTTGGCGAATTGAGTCTGCGACCTTTATAACTATGTGCTAGTATATATGACCTACCACTTTTCATGTTGATTTTTGATATTCTCTGACCACCGAAATCAGCTCCTTCTGCAACGATTAGATTTCCATCCTGATCAAATATTAGGCCATTTGACATACCGCTTGGCGATCTAAAAACCTCTACTTTGCCATCCTTAGGGTTATATCTTAATATCGCGCCAGCCTGTATACCACCCTCATTGCAAGCTTCTGTGAGAGTTATATCGCTGAAATATATTAAACCATCGTGCCCTGCAGCGACACCTTCCGTGAAACATCCGTCGCCATAAATACGTTCAAAGATACTGCCTTCCTTTACTATATCAGAAGTGCCTACCGGCGTAGGGAATTGCATTTTTTCTGCTGCTACGACTATTGGTGCAGCAATAATAAAAACAATCGACATTGTTACCAACCCAATAATTGTGGACATGCTTTTTGTACAAAGGAATTTTTTGTCGTTATTCTTTTGTTTTTTTTCCTGATAATATTGATTAGTTTTCAACATGATGTCTCCCATTTTACTGTAAAATCATTTTTGCCTGCGGTAATTGCGCTAAGCATTTTAAAGGATATTA
>JAOZRT010000127.1 GCA_029940035.1 Desulfobacterales bacterium | reverse complement strand
ACTGGCAAAAAGCTTGTGAATTAGGATATTGTTCGGGATTAAATTGGGCGAGGAAAGGAGGATATTGCAAATAGTATTTTGCGGCTGCATATTAAAAGTTCTCATAACATCACATTCTTAATTGAAAAATTCCTTCCCTATTCTATTTTCCAACATATGGTTTCACCAAAAGGCGGCCAAAAAAATTTACACTATCGCGACAAATTGCTATAGTATGAAATTTATTGTGTTTCTCATGTAAAATATAATTTTCATGAGAATTGTGGGCTATGTCCTTGTCTGCCCCATCATCTTGGCCTGGTTCATCGATTTCAGGAGCTGCTCGTTCTCGTACTCCAGATACGATTTGGCACCGACTGCTGAAAAATTGACCAGCCGTTTAGCCAGACGAAGCGATGACGGCGGCAGGGATGCAAATCGGGCAGCAATTTTCATCACATCCTCTTCGAAGGTTTCCATGGGGACGCAGCGATCTGCAAGGCCCAATGTGACGGCCTCTTGAGCCGTGATGTTGTAATTCGACAGCATCAGGTCATAGATTTTGCCTTTTCCCAGACAATGACTCAAAAAGAAGGGAACCCCTCCTTTGGGTGCCAGTCCCACCTCGATGGACGGATTCTGTATGGCTGCATTGTCCCCCAAAATTCTGTAATCACACGCCAGGGAAGTACCGATCATCATCGGCAGTATTTCTCCACAGTTGGCGGCAATAAAAAATAGGTTGGATGAGAGGACGTGCAGTATGAACTGGTCAACGGCACGGTACAATCGCATAACGCTGGTTTCGGAAAGACGTGATGACGCGACCATATCGAAAAAGGAAAGATACTCTTCCCGTCTCGGTTTTCGCGGCGCATGCATCAGGACAACAACGCGGACACGGGGATGCTCCTCGGCATGCTTGAAAAAATCGCGAACCATATTCTTGGCCTTGATGATGGTCGAGGTGAGCAGTGAATTGCCCTTTACGCTGAATAAAAGAATGCCATCAACCAGACGGGAGGAGAAATAATCGGTTTCACATGTCAATTTGATGGGTTGATTTTTCATGGGATCCTCCTGGTTTAATTCTAGATGGTTTTCGGTTCCATATCGACGATACCATTTTTATGGACCAACGCTGTTTCCGGTCTTATCCTAAAAAATACCGAGTAGAGCACTGGAACGATCACCAAGGTCAACACGGTACCAAAAGCCAACCCGCCCATGATGGTGACGCTCATGCCGACATAAAAAACATCTTTCAGCAGCGGCAGCATGCCCAGCACCGTCGTCAGCGCTGCCATGCTTACCGGGCGCAGACGACTGACAGATGAATCGAGGATGGCCGCAAAAGGTGCTTTCCCGGAACGGATTTCGAGATCGATCTGGTCGATGAGCACCACCGCGTTTTTGATGAGCATACCGGATAATCCCAGGAAACCCAGGATGCACATGAATCCAAAGGGCTCGTCGAAAATCAGCAGCCCAATGGTTACGCCGATGGTTGACAGGGGCAGGCACAGAAAAATAATGACGGCCTGGCGTACGGCATTGAACATCAGGACGATCATGAAGACCATGGCCAGGAAAAATACCGGCACCATCTGGAACAGCCCTTTTTGGGCATCACCTTGAGATTCATATTCTCCGCCCCATGCCAGGTTATACCCCTGGGGAAGGTTCAGACTTTCGATCTGCGGCCGTAACCGCTCGAAAAGGGGGCTGGCATTCCCGTACAGTGGGTTGGTCTGGACGGTGATGGTTCGCATACGATTTTTTCGATGAATCATCGCATCCTCCCACTCAAGCTGCATGCCTGTGACAATCTGGCCTATGGAAACAGCACGGCCGGTTGCCTGGCTCAACACGACGATATCGTCAAACTGATCGACGGTTGCTTGTTCTTCTTCAGGCGCCCTCACGACCATGGGGATGAGTTTATTCTCTTCCCGGTAGAGCCCGATGGCCTTGCCTGAATAGTTCATGGTTATGGCCTCGGCGATCAGGGGCCTTGTGATGCCCAGGCGACGGGCAGTGGCATTGGCCACCTGCGGTCGAACTATAGGTATCTGCTGACGCCAGTTGTCCCGGATATCCGTAGCCACAGGGTCTGAGGCCATGATTCTTCGGGTCTGCTCTGATAGCTCTCTCAAGACGGCGATATCAGGACCGCTGAAGCGAGCTTCGATTTTTCCGCCTGTATCCGGGCCCCGGACAAATTTTTTCATGATGATTTCCGCGTCTGGAAAATCATCAACAAGATGTGCCCAGACTTTGGGCATCAAGGTATCGATGCTGCGGTAATCTTTTACCGTCACCAGAAACTGGCCATAGCTAGTATTGGGCATTTGCGGTTCGTAGGATAGCATAAACCGCAAGGCTCCCTGTCCTATGAACGCAGTGGTTGCCGTAACTTCATCCAGACCTGCCAGGTATTGCCCAATTTTTTCCATATCAGCCTCAGTTTTGGTAATATGCGTACCCTGGGGACGCCAGTAGTCGATTATGAACTGGTTACGGTTGTCGTTGGGGAAAAAGGCATTTTCCACAAATCCGAAACCGTAGATGGCGGCCACCAGCAGTCCGATGAGTACAACCAGCGACAGGGTGCGCCGGTGAAGGCAGTACGACAGAAATCGCCGGTACAAGCGATAGGTGCGGCCGCTGTAGGGGTCGCCTTTTTTGCCGGTTTTTTTTTGGGGTAGAAACTGAACGCAGAACAGAGGTGTCAGGGTAATGGCCAGGATCCAGCTCAGTCCTAAAGAGGCGGCCATGACCAGAAAAAGGCTATTTAGAAATTCACCGGTAATATCCTTGGATGTGCCGATGGCGGCAAAGGCTAAAATGGCCACGATGGTGGCACCGAGCAACGGCCAGGCTGTCTGTGATACGGTCTCGATGGCCGCCTGTTTGCGCTGCATGCCCTGTTGAATACGGATCAGTATTCCTTCGGTCACCACGATAGCATTGTCCACCAGCATTCCCAGAGCCAGGATCAGGGCACCCAGTGAAATAATATGTAAATCAATGGCCAGAATTCGCATAGCAATAAAGGTGCCCAGGATCGTCAGCAATAATATGGCCCCCATGAGCATGCCCGAAGAAAGCCCCATGGTAATACACAACACCGCGATGACGATAGCCAAGGCCTGCACCAGATTAATGACAAATGCATCCACCGAAGCGGAAACCAGATCGGACTGATAGGCGATGATTCCCAGTTCCATCCCCACGGGCGTTTCGGCTTTCAATTCTTCGATGCGCTTTCGCACGGCCTCGCCCATGTCCACGACATTTCCACCGTCAACGGTCGCTATGCCCAATCCAATCGCGGGTTTGTCGTTGTATTGCATGATCCAGTTCGGCGGGTCGCTGTATCCCCGTTCAATCTTGACCACATCCTTGAGAAAGATCAGGTTTCCGCTGGCATCGCTTCTGATGAGGAGTTCTCCCAGATCGGCCACGGATTGGAATTCACCGTTGGGGTTGATGCGTACTTGATCGTTGCCCACCTCCACCAGGCCGGAATACACCACTTGGTTCTGAAGGTTCAGTGTGGTGACGATTTTCTGCATGGATATCCCCAACTCCGCCATACGCGAACGTGATACGATCAGATTGATGTTTTCCTGTTGATCGCCCCAGATGTTCACGGAAGCAACGCCTTTTACCAGCAGCAGTTCGCGTTTGAGGAAATCCACATGATCTTTCAACTCTTCATAGGTATACCCGTCCCCGGTTACCGCAAACAAAACTCCATAGACGTCGCCGAAGTCGTCATTAACCATGACAGGGCCTGCGCTGGGGGGCAGTTGGTTCTGAATGTCGGATACCTTGCGGCGAAGTTCATCCCAAATCTGGGGGATGGCTTCGGAAAAATACGTGTTCTTGATATCCACATAGATAATGGAAAGACCGGTCTGGGAAATAGAGCGGACCTCCTTGACCTGGGACATCTGCTGTATGGCGGTTTCAATGCGATCCGTAATTTCCTGTTCCACCTCTTCTGCAGATGCACCAGGATAGGGAGTGGCGACCACCGCTGTTTTAATGGTAAAGGATGGAAACTCGAGCCGTCCAAGGCCTTGGTATGCCAGGATTCCACCACCGATGAGAATCGTTACCAGAAAATAGGACACCGTCTTTTTTGAAATGGCATATTGTGTGATTTTCATATGGCATCCCCCATTTTCTGGTTGAGAATGCGGATCTTCTGGTTATCCTGCAAAAACCTGGCTCCGGCGATCACCACCCGGTCGCCGGAAGAAAGACCCGAGGTGATGTGAATTGTGTTATGGTACAATTTGCCGGTGGAAACACGGGTCTTGACGACCCGCAGAGTATGCATATCCACCCGCCATACACACGGCAGTCCTTCTGGATCGGCAAATACCGCGGAAGATGGAACCAGAAAGCGTGCATCCGGGTTTTCAGTTTTTTTCAGTTTGAGCATCAGTGTTGCGGCCATCCCCGGCCGGGGTAACAGGCCCTGGTCCAGGGTGAGAGATACCGTCAAGGGATAGCTTTGGTTGGCCTTGTCGGTTTTTCGACCGATCTCCTTGATGGTTGCAGGGAATGTGTGCCCGGTGTATGCATCAAGCGTGCAGCTGGCATCGACAATCTCCTTCTGTCGGATAACCAAATCTTCGGGTATGGCCGCACGGACCTCCACGCTTGAAAAATCGAGCAGGGAAACAATGACCTCACCTGAATCGACATTTTCAAAGTTTTCCACGTGCTTGCTGCCCACATAACCGCTGAAGGGAGCCACCAGACGGGTGTCTTTAAGTGCATTCTCGGTAGCCCTGAAATCCGCCTGAAGCCGTTTGATGCCGGCTTCGGCCGCTTGAATATCCTCGATGCGGGCTCCGGAACGGGCTTTTTTAAGCTCCTGTTGAACCACATCAACATTGGCCATGGCTGTGTCATAGGCTGCCAGAGCATTATCATACGCTGCCTGGGTGGTCACGTTACGTTCCAGAAGTTGTTTTTGTCTTTCATAATTACTTTTAGCATCCTCCATCCTTGCTTGAACCGCTTTGAATTGGGCTTCCAGGCTGGCGATGTCTTCCGGTCTGGCTCCGGACTTCATGGCCTTGAGGCCCGCATGGGCTTCACTCAGAGCAGCAGATAACCGCATGCGGTTGACTTTAAAATCTCTATCATCGATCCGGGCAAGCACCTCTCCTTTTTTGATGTGCTGACCAATGCGGATGTTCATTTCTACCAGGGGTCCGCCTACGCGAAATGCCAGATCGACTTCTCGCGTGGCCTGAACCACACCCGGAAAGGTACGGATTTCACTGTGGGTCGTTTCGCTCAGTTCCATAACCTTGACCGGCCGGACAGGTTGTTGCTGGACCGGTATTGCATTGGCACCATTTTCACTGTGCAAGACAAAAAAACCGATACCGGAAACTATAACAACAAGAACAACGATCAGCAGGCCGATTTTTTTGTCTGAAAAAGGCGTTTTATTCATAGTTTACTCCCTATTGATGGTAGTGCATTCTTTACAAACGATATGATGAATTCGTCCGTACTCGGCAAAAGCTGCTGCCAACTGCATCCCCAACTCGCTTTTGGCCTTTTCGATGGTTTTTCCCTGCCATTGAATCATAATCCTGAGATCGGTTTCCAGCACAACATCCTGCAGGAGTTTCATGCTTTTGACCGCTCCTTTGAAATCTGGAAGACCCAGTTGCGAAAAGGCGTTCACAGCCACTTGCCTGTCCCTCTCGGAAAATAACCGGATATGAATAATTTCAAACCATTCCATTTTATTTTCTCCCCGACCTTTCAGCTATATTCAAATATGATAGTTGATGTATTGGCAGGATACATAGCCAGAATCATGCCAAAGTTATTAATTCTTTAAATACAGGCAGTTAAAAATATCATAGATGGCAAACTACTTTATAGCGCAGTTCAACTATTGTATTTGACAGAAATGATAAGAAACCGCTATATACAGTAGCTGTCTTCTACATATTACTGGGATTAATACAGGGTAATTGAAAAAATAAATGTTCAAATCCATAAAACCGCGAACTTTCTTCTTTAAAAGCCTAGAAAAGAAATAGATAGAAAACCTGATGGGGACATAACAAATGACAGATGAAAATAAATTTTTTCGGGAAGCTGCTTTACTCATCTGCAGCAGCTTGAATGTGGATATGGCACTAAAGAGACTGATGGACTATTTACAGACCTACATACCGGTAACGGGCATAGGACTGGGGCTTTACGACCCGGGAATGAACATCGGTCGAATTCTTGCTTGGGTCGGGCACGATCATTCGAAACGATCCACTGACACTATCCCATTTTCAAAAGAAGCTGGTGAATGGGCCCGGAAAAGATGGTCGCAAGAGCCTCAGACCCATATTATCAATGATATCCTGCTTGAAGATGAAGAGAATCAAAAGGTTTTGCTTAGCATCTATCCGGAAGACTCATCGCACATCCAGATGGACTTGGAACTCGAACAAAAAAGGCTCGGTGCCCTGATGTTGTCAGCAGACGGGAAACATCAATACACAGATGCACATGCCCATCTGATTTCTTTGCTCCACGAACCGCTGGCTATTGCTACATCCAATATTCTTCAGTACCATGAAATATCGCGACTTCGGGATCTTCTGGCAGACGAAAATCGCTTTCTGCGCAGAGAACTCCTTACGGTGACAGGGGACCAGATAATAGGTGCTGATTTCGGTTTGAAAAATACCATGAAGATGGTACGCCAGGTTTCGCCCCTGAGCAGTCCGGTGCTATTGATAGGTGAAACCGGCGTCGGTAAAGAAGTTGTGGCTAATGCCATACATGAAAGCTCAAATCGAAAGGATAAGCCTTTTGTCAAGGTGAACTGCGGCGCAATCCCGGATAGTCTGGTCGATAGCGAACTTTTTGGGCATGAAAAAGGAGCATTTACCGGTGCGGTCTCCCAGCGGCGCGGCCGATTCGAAAGAGCCAACCTAGGGACAATCTTCCTGGACGAAATCGGTGAACTGCCACCGGCGGCCCAGATTAGACTCCTGAGAGTTCTGCAGCAACATGAGATTGAACGGGTGGGCGGTAGCGAACCGATCCCTATTGATATCCGTATCATCAGTGCAACGCATCGAAACCTGGAAGAAATGGTTTTGTCGGGAAAATTTCGGGAAGACTTGTGGTTTCGTCTGAATGTCTTTCCTATAATGATACCGCCCTTACGCCAACGGACAGAGGACATCCCCGCCCTTGTCAGCTACTTCATTGAAAAAAAAGCCAAAGAAATAAATGTCTGGAATTTACCAAGATTGGCATCGGGCAGTATGAAACTTCTTCAGGCGTACGCCTGGCCGGGAAATGTTAGAGAATTGGAAAACCTGGTGGAACGAGAACTTATTCAAAGCCAGGTAAAGAGTGGCGAACAATTGTTGACGTTCAAGACTTTATCGAGAGTTCAAAACATATCTCAAAAAAATCAGCATCCTGATCGGCCTGAAGCCATTTTCCCTTTAAATGATGTGGTTGCCGAATATATCCAGCATGTGCTGACGCAAACCAATGGTAGAGTTGAAGGGGCCGGAGGAGCTGCAGAATTGCTCAGTATTCATCCTAGCACATTGAGAACAAGAATGAAAAAACTTGGAATTCCGTTTGGAAGAAAATCAAAGTAGCACTTTTCGGAGATTTTCTATTTCAATAATTAGTCCTTTACCAGATAGGTTACCTCATAATCCTTCATAGAGAATTGCATAAATGTTTTTGCCATTCTTGATTAAATTGAACCCTGCGAAGGTTTCAATTTCAAACCTTCGATCATTGGCCTCAGTGAAAACAAATGGCTTGATCGACCCCGGTGATTCCACTCAGGTTATGACTTTGTAACATAGTTCAAAATATATGTAAAAACAGATAGTTGACATAATCCATGTGAAGTCTAATTGTTGCTGCAACGGGTAATATGCGTTGATTGAATTTGTTAATCCGAAGGTTCGTATGTGTCATCAGCCTTGCTTGGGGTCATTGTTGGCACCGGTTACGGATATATGCGAAAGGATGGCGTGGCTGTTATTCCCGTTGGTGCCTTGGGCGTATAAAATAGATAAAAAGCGTTGTCGTTCATCAAATTATCTGAATATGATGAAGTAATAATAAATTGAAAAATACATACGCCGTTGTCTGTCCCGATGGTAAAACGAATACTGCAGGACAAGCCGCGTAGTTGTATGGGATTCAGACCGAGGGCAGCAATCCGGTATTGACCTACTTCCATAAATCGAGTAACTCTCTTATATCGCATCCGAATATCACCTGTCCCGATGCAGAAGACACCCATCACATCCTGGTGGCGCATCTACGAGGTTCAGGGTGGGATGGGTCTTTGCCTGCCTTTTGAGAACGTAGCATCTTCTTTCAGTCATATTTACAGAATGATAGTTGTCAACTAATGACCACAGAAAAGGAGGGGGTATGAACGACGAGCAAACTAGGTCCAAGCCTACTAATTTCCTTGAGATCCATGCCGGCAATCATCCGGACAAAACCGCCATCATCGGGTTGGAACGATCCTTCACCTATGGCGAATTGCGCAAAAGAGCACGGACACTTGCTAAAAATCTTTACAAACTGGGCATACGCCCCGGAGACCAGATTGCTATGATGTCATACAATATGCCGGAATGCTCAGAAGTTGCCAACTCACTGGTGTACCTGGAAGTGGGACTGGTCAGTGTAGGATTTATGATGCAACCCCCGGAAATAGAATATATTGTGGACAACTCTGATTCTAAAGCAATTATTTTCTGGCATGAGTTTGCCGACCGCATTCTCCCGTACAAGGATAAATATAAAAAAGTGCTGCCTGACGGCTTTATTGCTTTTGGCGGCCCGGCAGCCGAAGGTTCCCTGGAATTTGAAAGCCTGTTTGATGATTCCGTGGAAATGGATCTTGACGGTTTGCCGCCTGCCAAAAATGCCGGCAATGCCATGATTTATACATCAGGAACCACCGGCAGGCCGAAAGGAGCAGCACGCAGTACGGACTTTGTCAATCGGCCCGGTGTACTGGACTACCTGTTCACGTCCATCAGTTTTCTTAAAATGGTTCCAGATGAGGTCCATCTGGTCTGCTGCCCTCTTTATCACTCTGCGCCATCATACTTTGCCACTGTGACTGGTATTTTAGGCGGTACCACTGTTTACCAGCCGCGTTTCGATCCTGAACAATTTCTTGAACTCGTGGAGAAATACAAGGTAACCTCCACCCACTTGGTGCCTACCATGGTCACCCGCTTGCTGAACGTTTCCGAAGATTTCAGCAAAAGCCTTGACCTCACCAGTATGCGGTCGGCGGTCTGTGGCGCGGCACCGCTGTTCCCGGAATACAAGCTGGCCTTCCTCGATAGATATGGTCCTTGTTTGTATGAATATTACGGTTCCACGGAAACCGGCCTTAATACGTTTATCACCCCGGAGGAGATGCGTCAGCGACCTTCCAGTGTGGGTAAGGCCTTTGCCGACAATGAACTAAAAATAGTTGACGTGATGGGTGATGAGTTGCCTGATGGGGAACGGGGTGTGCTGTATGTGTATAATGCCATTATGATGGATGGCTATTACAAGAATGAAAGCGCTACCAAAGAAGCCTATATGGACAAGTTCTTGACAGCCGGTGACGTCGCCATTCGTGATAAAGACGGCTATGTCTTCATTGTCGATCGTGTCAAGGATATGATCATCCGTGGGGGCGTAAATATCTATCCTGCCGAAATAGAGGAAGCGCTCAATACCATGCCGGCGATTATGGATGCTGCAGTGGTGGGAAAACATGATAAGGAGCTGGGCGAAAGCGTTGCCGCATTCATTGTCCTTTACGATGGGGAAAAGGCAACAGAAACGGAAATTCAACAATACTGCAAAGATAAATTGGCATCCTATAAAATACCATCTACCATCATTTTCATGGAAGATATCCCGCGCACACCCACGGGGAAAATATTGAAAAGGAAACTTCGCGAAACATTGGAAGGACGTTAATTTCTATACACGCTATTCAGTTTGGGAGGCCTAGCATGGACATAGCCTATCGTAATGGCCGCAAAGAAGATTGCGCGACCTTGGCTGAATTTGTCAGTATAGCTGCAGGTGGCAT
This sequence comes from Desulfobacterales bacterium, assembly GCA_029940035.1. Taxonomy (GTDB): domain Bacteria; phylum Desulfobacterota; class Desulfobacteria; order Desulfobacterales; family B30-G6; genus JAJDNW01. Next base: position 1,841 of record JAOZRT010000127.1, on the reverse strand, counting down.
CATAGAGTTTCTATATCACGAATTGATTCCCGGCATGACGCCGGTTGAGGTCGAGCAAAAGATTTTGGAAAACGAGGAATCTTCTCGTTCTTATGAGAATACGATAGTTGCTGAAAAAGAGGGCAAATTGGTCGGGGGAGCACTTTCGATACCTTCAAACCACCACAGGATAACGGAGGAGATGGAGGCGTTTTTTCCGGAAGATAGATTGGAACATTTAAAGCAGTTATTTTCTGCTCGTGTAGAAAACAGCCTGCTTTTGGATGCTCTGTGCGTGGATGAAGGTTGTCGTGGCCAAGGTATCGGTAACCAACTAATCGTTCTAACAAAACAGAAAGCCATAAATGCCGGTTTCAACCTGTTGAGCCTGATTGTTTTTGCAGACAATACCAATGCTCAGCATCTGTACCGACACTGCGGGTTTGAGGTCGTTGAAAAAATAGAAGTGAAACCGCATGCGCTTATTCCCCATGAGGGTGGATGCTTCCTGATGCGATGTGAATTCGAACCGTTGGAGGATGCTCGTGACATTCCTTGAACCCTCTTTTGTCGCATCAGGATCGAATTCATTTCGGATGATTGCCAAACAATTGTGGGGGATCGCTGGATAGAGCTGATCTATTCCGGTGTCTAATGGAAAAAGCCTTGACATGGGCGGATGATTGCTGTAGACCGGCAGAAAATTTAAAGATATTGAGGAATCTCGGTGAAGAACATATACTCAGGCAACTATTCTTATTATTACTGGTTTTATTACGGGACCGGTCTGCCTGGGGTGCGCTGAGATAAACGTATAAAGCATAGAGCGCAAAAGCCGTGGGCAGAAAAAGCCCGCGGCTTTTTTTTTGCAGGCCGCGGGAATATCCCACGGCCTTTTCCGTCTCTATCAAATTTTCATGCTCGACTATGCACCACAGTTCGTGGGGCAATCACTGTTCATGCTCATAAAATCTTTCTGAGGTTGGGCATGAAAATTTGGAAATTAACATAAGTGAAAGGGAAGCGGAAAAAATGCAGCAGATTACCGATTTAAGAATTGGCGGGTACATTCCTTTGGTGGCGCCCAGGGCCATGAAAGATGAGTTACCCATGACTGCGGCAGCCAGCAACACCGTCCTTGTCGGTCGCCAGGGGATTGAGGGCATTCTCAAGGGGGAGGACCAACGCCTGCTCGTGATCGTCGGCCCTTGCTCCATTCACGACGAAAAATCCGCCCTCGAATACGCGGAGCGTTTGAACGCACTGCGAAAAAAGGTCGAAAAGTCGCTGCTCGTGGTGATGCGGGTCTACTTTGAAAAGCCGCGGACATCCGTGGGGTGGAAGGGCCTGATCAACGACCCCCATATGGACGGCAGCTGTGACATTCAGACCGGGCTGCGCAGGGCACGCAAACTCCTTTTGCAGATCAATGCAATGGGGCTGCCGGCTGCCACCGAACTTTTAGAGACAATCACACCGCAGTATGTTGACGACCTGGTGAGCTGGGCCGCCATTGGTGCGCGGACCACTGAATCACAAACCCATCGTGAAATGGCCAGTGGATTGTCCATGGCCGTGGGGTTTAAAAATGCCACCGACGGCAATCTCAGCACGGCGATCAATGCCATGGTGGCTGCCAGGGCGCCCCAGAGTTTTCTGGGAATCGACCAGGAGGGTCAGACCTGTGTGGTCAATACCAATGGCAACCAGACAGGCCACATCGTCTTGAGGGGCGGCCGGCGGCCCAATTACGATGCCCTGAGCATCGAGGAAGCCCGCCTGGAACTGGCCGGGAAAAATTTGCCCGAAGGGATCATGGTGGACTGCTCGCATGCCAATTCCAAAAAGAAATACCAGGGCCA
>JAOZRT010000463.1 GCA_029940035.1 Desulfobacterales bacterium | reverse complement strand
CTGCGCGATTACCTGGGGTGCCCGGAAGTCGAAACCAGGCTTATATCCGGCCAGATGGCCAATACCGCGGTATACAGCGCCCTGGTGGACTATATCAACCGGGCCGACAGAAAGAGTGAACAGCGGCGCATCCGCAAGGTAATGAACAACCACATCATCCGCGGCGGCCATCTCAGTGCCCAGCCCATGGGAGCCCTGCGCGATTTCGTGGCCCGCGACCCAAAAACGGAAAGTCCGGCCGTGGTCAACTTCCCCGTCCTGCCCGAAAACCCCTATAAAATAGATGTGGCCGCCTGCGCCGAACTTCTGGAGGTGCACCAGCCCGAACTGATCATTTTCGGCAAAAGCATGACCCTCTACCAGGAGCCTGTGGCCGACATACGGGCCATGGTGGATGAGTTGGGCCTGGACTGCACTATCATGTACGATATGGCTCACGTACTGGGACTCATCGGACCCCACTTTCAACAGCCCTTTGAAGAAGGCGCCGACTTTGTCACGGGTTCGACCCACAAGACCTTTTTCGGCACCCAGCGAGGCATCATCGGCGCCCGTTTCCAGGCGCATACGCCTGAATATGGCCTATGGCAGGCCATCCGGCGCCGGGCCTTTCCGGGCAGCGTCAGCAACCATCATCTGGGTACCCTGCTGGGCCTGCTCATGGCCACCTATGAATTGAATCATTATAAAGACGAATACCAGAAAAACATTATCAACAACGCCAAGGCCTTTGCCGCAGCTTTGAACGCCTGCGGGTTGGAGGTTGCCGGGGACCCGGACATCTCCTTCACACAAACGCACCAGGTCATTCTCAACGTCGGCTACGCCAGGGGGCCCGCCATCGCCGACCGGCTGGAAAAAAACAACATCATCGTCAACTACCAGGCCACGCCCGAGGAGGAAGGCTTCACCGCTTCCGGTTCCTTAAGGATGGGCGTGCAGGAAATGACCCGCTTCGGCATGCTGCCGGACCATTTCGAGGAACTGGCCGGGTTGATGCATGCGGTGATCATGGAAGATCGCAACGTCCAAAAAGAAGTTGCCGATTTTAGAAAGCAATTTGTGGAGATGCAGTACTGCTTTTCCGCAGCAGAGTTCGAAAATGAAATCCAGAAACTGCACCAACTACTGAATTAAGTCCCAAGGCTGTATAAACAACATGGCAAACAAAACAGGAGAAGACGCATGAAAGAAATCAGTGAACTCAATTTCCCCGGTGATTTGAAGTATGCAGAAGATCATGAGTGGACCAGGCTGGAAAACGGTGAAGTCACCATCGGCATCTGCGACTATGCCCAGGATCAGCTGGGTGACGTGGTGTTTGTGGAACTGCCCCAGGTTGGAGACAGCTTTGACATAGGGCAGGAATTCGGCACCGTCGAGTCGGTAAAGGCTGTGTCCGAATTGGTTATCCCCCTGGGCGGCGAGGTGACGGCAGTCAACGACACCCTGGAGGACACCCCGGAGCTGGTCAACAGTGAACCCTACACCGGTGGATGGATGATAAAAATCAAACCCGCGGACCTGGGCGAAATAGACAGCCTCATGACTAAAGACGCTTACCTTGACATGCTGAAAGGATAAAGCCATGCGATATTTACCCCACACAGATGACGATGTGGCCCAGATGCTCGATGTCATCGGCGCAACCAGCCTGGAAGATCTGTTTGCTTCGATACCAGGGGCGTGCCGGCGCAAGGAAGCCCTCGACCTCCCCGAGGCCATGACCGAGTGGGAACTCAACAAGCACATGGGAAAGCTGGCCGCTGAAATGGCGGTTTGCCCGGAGTACCTGGTGTTCATGGGTGCCGGAAGCTACGATCACTACATCCCCGAAGCCGTGAAACAACTGCTGGGACGCTCCGAATTCTACACCTCCTACACCCCGTATCAGCCCGAGGTGAGCCAGGGCACCCTGCAGGCAATCTATGAATACCAGACCCTCACCACCCGTTTGCTGGGTCTCGACGTGGCCAACGCGTCCATGTATGACGGCGCATCCGGTCTGGCCGAGGCCCTTTTAATGGCCATTCGTATCACCCGGCGAAAAAAAGTCTATGTCTCCTGCCTGTGCCATCCGCTTTACCGGCAGGTGGTCCGGACATATTTCGAACCCACCGGGTACGATGTCGTGGAACTCCCCTATCTCGATGACGGCCGCACCGATTTTTCCGGAATCACCGACCTCGATGCGTGTGCCGGCATCGCCATTCAATCCCCCAACTTTTTCGGCTGCATCGAGGACATCGAAACGCTGGCGGAAAAGATTCACACGGATCCCAAAGCCATGCTCATTGTTTCCTTCACCGAACCACTGACATACGGGCTCCTCAAGAGCCCGGGCAGCCTAGGGGCGGACATTGCCTGCGGCGAAGGGCAGAGCCTGGGTATCCCGAGATCTTTCGGCGGCCCCGGATTGGGTATGTTTGCCGCCAAAAAAGAGTATCTCCGCAACATGCCCGGCCGGCTGGTGGGGCAGACCAAGGACCTGGACGGTAAAAGGGGCTTTGTCCTGACACTGTCCACGCGGGAACAGCACATCCGCAGGGAAAAGGCCACGTCCAACATCTGCTCCAACCAGGGGCTGTGCGCCACGGCCGCGGCCATGTACATGGCCGCCCTGGGCGGAACGGGCATACGTGAACTGGCGTTGCTCAACCATGACAAGGCCGCCTACCTGAAAGGCGCTCTGAAAAAGGCGGGTTTGGAAACGCCCTTTGAAGCACCTTTTTTCAACGAGTTTGTGGTGCGGCTTCCGGGCGGTCTGCAGGAAACCTACAACCGGCTGCTGTCGGAAAAGATCGTTGCCGGCCTTCCGCTCGCTTCCTTTTACCCTGAACTCGAGGACTGTTATCTTTTGTGCGCCACGGAAACAATGGACAGAGAGGACATGGACCTGTTGGTCAAGGAGGTGGCATCATGAAAGCAACCGTTGGAACAACCGGCCTGATTCTCAACGAACCCCTGCTCTGGGAAATGGGAAAAAGGGGCCGTATGGGATTCTCCCTGCCGCGCAGAGATGTGGACCCATCCCCCATGGACAGCAGCCTCACGGGAGATGGCCCTGATTTTCCCCACTTGAGTGAAGTGGATATCGTCCGGCACTATACGCGGCTCTCGACCTGGAACTTCGGTGTGGACACGGGCATGTACCCCCTGGGATCCTGCACCATGAAATT
>JAOZRT010000126.1 GCA_029940035.1 Desulfobacterales bacterium | reverse complement strand
TCCCGCGAAGGCGGGAATCCAGGTGGCTCTTTCATAGTATCATCTCCCCGCAGTTATTGAGAAGTTACGAATAGAGTGCCTAAAATTAGGAAATGCTACCTTTTTTTAAAACGGCAGAGCGAAGCGATTCCTCAACTTTAGATCACTTAAAAACGTCATATCATCTTTTCAGTTGCTGGTAAGCCTCCTGAACTTCCTTGAATTTTTCTTCGGCCAGGTCCTTGAACTCATCCCCCAGGTGCTCCACCTTGTCCGGGTGGTACTTGCCGGCCAGTTTTTTATAGGCCCCCCTGATCTCTGCCTGGGACGCTCCCCGGGGGACATCGAGAACCTCGTGCGGTGTTTTGGGAATGCTTTGCCCGCCCCTGGCTGAATCGGTCCTGCCGTAGGCATCCTGCCGGCCTTCTGCCTGTGCACCGGCGTTGCCGGGTTGGACGCGCTTTCCCCGAAAAAAATAGTGCCACAACAGGTACAGGATGATGATGTCGTCCAGCCAGCCCCAGCCAACCAGCATATCGGGCAGGAAGTCATACGGCATGAAGGTATAGAGTAACGCCAGGATGGATGCTACGATTCTCCACAGCCGGAAGTATCTCATGCTATTCCCAACGATTGCCGCCCTTATGCTTCAAGTTTATGTACTCCACCGTACCCCGTTCGCCGATGAAACCGTTGATCAGCCAGCTTACCACGCTGATCAGAAGGGCGCCGAACACCGCCGACCAGAAACCCGCTACATGGAATCCGGAAATGATGCCCGAAGCCATCATCAACAGCAGGGCGTTGATGACAAAAGTGAACAGCCCCATGGTGAGGATATTGATGGGCAGGGTCAGGATCAGGATGATCGGCCGAAAAAAGGCGTTCAGGATCCCCAGAACTGCCGCGGCAAAAAAAGCCGACCAGAAACCGCCCACCTGGATGCCGTCCAACAGGTAGGAAGTGACGATGATCGCCAAGGTGAGGGCCAACCATCTGATGGTTATTCCGTGCATATTGCTTCCTCTTTATTGTTTTTTTGGATACACTTTACGCTGGGATTCTAAATACCAATGCTCGCGCCACTGAATCATGTTGCGGGTTTCAGGGTCAAGTCCTGATTAAAAGTTGTCACTTTTTATAGGTTTTAATCAACCTGTCTTCCAATTTGTTTTTCTAAAAATGAACATCGAACATCCAACGTCGAATGTGGTTTGCCAGCTTATTGAATTCAGTTTTTCTGGGCATTCAGCCAATAGCAAAGGGCCAAAGGTTCAATGTTCAATGTTGGACATTCATTCGGTCTGACCGCTGACCACCGACTACCGACCACTGGGGTTCCTTGGCTCTGTGGTTCTGTCCTTTGTAGCTCTGATGGGCATCTGCAATGCGCAACCCGCAACTCACCTACTCTTCAAGTAACCCGCCGTAGGTTGCCGCCAGCTTGTCTTTTTTCTCGTGCAGAGCCTCCAGTTCCGCAAACCGCTTTTCAATGGCATCGTTGCAGGCGTGGATCTTTTTTGAGATGTCTGCAATCTGGCTCCCGTTTCCAGCACCGGACGCAGCCATCATCTCCTGGTTGAGGGCCTCGAGACTCTCCTCCTGCTGCTCGATGTCATTTTCCGCCTTGTGGATCTTTTTCTTCAAGGGGTTTAACACTCTTCCCCGTTCAGCCACCAGTTCGGAGCGCCTTTTGCGGGCTTCCTTTTTGGTCAGCTTTTCCGCGGGAGCCGCAATTTGCACCTTTTTGGCTTGTTTTTTTTTCTCCGTGCGCTCTTCCGCCCACCCTGCTTTGTTCAGAAAATGATTGTAGCTGCCTTCGAACAGGGTGATCCTGTCATCCTGGAAGACCACCAGGCGTTCGGCCAGGGCGTGCAGGAACATTTCGTTGTGGGTCACCATGATGACGGTTCCCTCGAAACTGTCGATAGCCGCCAGCAGGGCATCACATGCATCCATGTCCAAATGGTTGGTGGGCTCGTCCAGCAGCAGCAGGTTCAGCGGCGTGACCAGGATCTTGCCCAGAAGGACCCTGCTCTTTTCCCCGCCCGAAAGAACGCTGATTTTTTTTAAAGCTTTATCCCCCTCGAACATCATGGCACCGCAGATATTCCTGGCCACCTGCCGGTCAATGCCTGCGTGAGAATAGAGGATTTCCTCTTCGACCGTGCGGCGTTTGTCCAGGGTTTGAATATTGGTCTGCTCGAAAAAACCCTGGGTCACCGACGGATTGTATTGCATCTCGCCGGCCTGGGGATCCAGCACCCCGGCCAGCAATTTCAAGAGGGTGGTCTTGCCCTTGCCATTCTTGCCGATAACGCAAATGCGGTCCCCGGCATTGACAGAAAAATCGAAGTTTTCAATCAGGGGTGAACCTGCATCGTAAGAAAAGGAGGCATTTCTCACGGACAGCACGTGCTTACCCCGGAACTTCTCACTGCGGAAAGAGAAGTCAAGGGTGCTGAGCTGGGCCAACTTATCCTTTTTTTCCAGCTTTTCCAGGGTTTTGATGCGCGACTGCACCAAATTGGCCAGGCGGGCTTTGGCTCTGAAACGGGTGATAAACTGCTTTATCTCCTTTTGGCGACGTTCATCGTTGAGCCGGGTTTTCTCGTAGATTTCTTCGTCCTGGGCAATCTGGGAGTAGTACTTGTTGGTATCCCCGGCAATTTTTCTGGCCTTGCGGCGGTGGATGCCCACCGTGTGAGTAACCACGTTGTCCATAAAGCCCCTGTCGTGGGTTATGAGCATCAGTTCGTGGGGCCAGCGCACCAGGAAACGCACGATCCACCGGATGGAGGTAATGTCCAGGTAGTTGGTCGGCTCGTCCAGCAGCAGCAGGTCCGGTTCCGAGACCAGGATCTTGGCCAGGTTCAAACGCACCTGGAACCCGCCGGAAAATTCCTGAGGGTGCCGCTGCATGTCGCTCTGTGAAAAACCCAGCCCCACCAGAATTTTTTCCACCTTCCAGTGATGGTCCTTCTCGGTTTCCGGAAGACCGGTCATGCCTTCCGTAAGAATCGTGTCTTCGGTAAACTCGAGGGTTTGGCGTACCATTCCGATCCTGTAGTGCTTGGGGATCGTCAGGGCCCCGCCATCATAGGTTTCCTCCCCGGCGATAATGCGGAAAAGGGTTGTTTTGCCGTGTCCGTTGCGCCCCACAAGCCCCACACGCTCCCTGGCATTCACCTTGAATGCCAGGCCGTCGAACAGCACCTGGCCACCGAAACTCTTCTGCAAATTTTCTATATTGATCATAACATTTTCATGCGATGCGTATTAAGGACTGCTGATAAATTTCAATGGTCGCGCACTCATCGTTTTTGGAAATTTGCAATAAGCACGAAAATGAATGGCAGCCGTTATGAAATTATACACTTTTTGATGGGGAGTCAATGGAACTGAGGAAATCCTGCCTTGATCTTTGCAATTTATCCGGTCGCCATGGCCGTCTCTTCGAGCGACTCGAACAGCACCTGCAGCCGGTCTGAAAGGTCTGCGTATTTTTTGGAAATGTCCCGGCGGAAGTCCACATGCAGACCATCGATTTTCAGCTGGATCTTGTTCAGGATCCGCTTCTTCTGCTTCAGGAGCCGCACCATCTCCCCGCGCTTCTCCTGGTAGCCGGTCCTGGCCAGCGCCGAACAGGCCTCCAGGCGTCTGCACAGATAGGCATATTTTTCATCCAGGTAGGAAGCCACGCTTTCCGCTTTGATCATTTCCCGGGTAATCACATAAAAATGGTGGCCGATCACAGCCAGCCTGACAGCCTCGGAGAAAACACGGGGATTGCGAGCCAGGTTCCGCAGCAGGAAACGGCTGTACTGGTACCCATAGGGTGACATTGTCTGGCACAACAGCGATTTGATCAACACCCCGATTTCCCACACATGCACATCCCTGCCGAATTGTGCGGCCCTGCCCATATTGTCCAGCATCCGGCTGCAGCGGCGGAAGTAATTTTTTAGCCGCTTGTCATAGATGGTGGCCAATATCCTGTTGTAGCCGCTTTTCAGCTGCGTGAGATCCATGCGCGGGGTGAAATTAATGGCATTGCAATGGGTGTTGTTGCCGTCCGCGGCATGCAGCAGCCTGCCCTCCGAAGCCAGCCTTTGGTATAGTTGTGTCCCGGGCAGAGCCGTCAGCAGCCCCACCATGGCCTGCGGGATACCGGTTGCCTGAATAAAGGCAATCTGACGGTCAAAGATATCCGCCGGGTCGCTGTCAAACCCCACGATAAAACCGGCCATCACTTCCATGCCGTAGCGCTGGATGGTCATGACCGCCGTCGCCATGTCCGACTTGAGGTTCTGTTTTTTCCCGGTTTCCTTGAGGCCTTCGCGGGAAGGGGTTTCGATACCGATAAACACTTCATCAAACCCTGCATCCCGCATGGCAGTCAGCAGTACAGCGTCATCCGCCATGTTGATGCTGGCCTCGGTGAAAAATCGAAAAGGGAAGCCGTGTGATTGCTGCCATGCCGCCAGCGCCGGCAGCAGTGCATACTTGACGGCTTTCTTGTTGCCGATGAAGTTGTCATCCACGATGAACACCGGGCCGCGCCAGCCTGACGCATGCAGTGAATCCAGTTCAGCAGTCACGCCGGCTGGCGATTTCACGCGCGGCCGGTTGCCGTAAACGCTCCAGATATCACAGAATTCGCACTTAAATGGGCATCCCCGGGAATACTGTATGGACATGGATGCATAAGCCCGCCTGTCCAGAAGGTCGAACCGGGGCACGCGGGCATCGGTCAGGGCCGGCTTGTCCGCAGAAAGGTAAAGCCGCTTGGCGGTTCCCGCTTCCATGGCAACGATAAAACCGGCCAGCGTGTTCTCCACCTCCCCCAGTACAAAGTGATCGACCCCTTTGATGTCCGCGTGACTCGACGTGGGATAGGGCCCGCCGGCAACGACCGTTGTATTCAGGCGGTTGCAGGCTGCCACCACCTCCTCGAAGGACGCCTTCTGCACGATCATGGCAGAAACATATGCCTGGTCGGCCCACAGGATGTCATCATCTCTGAGGGGTTCGATGTTGAGGTCCACCAGCCTGAATCGATAGCCCTCAGGGAAATAGGCCGCGATGGTGATAAGGCTCAAGGGCGGCATGGCGCTCTTCTTGCCAGTGAACTTAAGGGCGTACTGGAAACTCCAATAGGTGTTCTTGGGGACTTCGGGGTATATGAGTAAAATATTTTTTTCCATGGCTAATCCGTAACCGAGAAAAAAGCCAAAGTACAGGGAAGGTTTCGAATTTACAATTTTTTTACAATCGTGTATTCAGGATTCATGAACCGTTCGAGATGGCTTTTTCACCCCATATTGATCCTTATTTTCTCCATTCTGGCCCTGGGGACGTCCCTTTTTCTCTATATCTACTGGTACATCGAGGTCAGTACGGGACTGAAGTCCATCGTCAAACGGTTCAACCTCGATGCAGGCCAGGTTCTCGAGTCGCAGACCTGGGTGGTCATTCTGGTGCTTTCCATCCTGGTGGGCATCATATTCATGGGCATTTTCATCATCTTTGTCTACAACTTGAAAACCCTGCAGCTCTACCGCCTTCAGCACAATTTCATCAACAGCTTTACCCACGAGCTGAAAACGCCGGTAACCAGTCTGAAGCTTTATCTGGAAACCTTCAGGAAGCACGAGCTCTCCCGGAAAGACCAGCTCAAATACATCCAGTACATGCTTCACGACACCGGCCGGCTGTCTAACGACATCAACCGCATCCTGGACCTGGCCCGGATCGAAAGCAAGAGCTACGGCGGTGAACTGGAAACCCACGACCTGGTGAAGGTCATCAGCCGGTTTCTGGAAATAAACTCGCACCACTTTCAACAAAGTGAAATAACGGTTTCAAACCCTGAAGGCAATGCCTACCCATACCGCATTAACTCTTCCCTGTTCGACATGCTCCTGATGAACCTGCTGACCAATGCCGCCAAGTACAACCATGCCGAGCCGCCTGAAATAAAGATTTCTTTTGAAGTGCAGGGGAAAAAGTTGTATATTTATGTAAAGGACAACGGTATCGGCATCGACAAATCGGAAAGAAAAAAAATATTCAGGAAATTTTACCAGGTGGGCCGCTCCGAAGACATGACTGCCAGGGGCAGCGGCCTGGGGCTTTACCTGGTCGAACATATTGCCAAAATCCACAAAAGCAAAATAGAGGTGTCCAGCCCGGGTCCGGGAAAAGGCTCGACCTTTACCCTGATCCTGCCGTTGAGACGCTTGCCGCCTGACGTCAGGACCCAGCATGAACGATAGCCTAAAAAAACGCATTCTGGTCATCGAAGACGAAAGCCATATTGCCGAAGGCCTGAAACTGAACCTTTCCCTGCAGGGCTACGCGGTTACAGTTGCCGAAAACGGAAACACCGGGCTCAAGGCCTGGAAAGCGTGGCAGCCCGATCTCATCGTTCTGGACATCATGCTGCCCGGGATAGACGGGCTCTCGGTGCTCAGGAGCATCCGTCTCGAAGATGACAGGATCCCCATTCTCATCCTGTCGGCCAAGGCGGCCACCGATTACAAGGTCAAAGGGCTTTCCTACGGTGTGGATGATTACCTGACCAAGCCTTTCGACCTGGAGGAATTTCTGCTGCGCGTGGACCGGCTCCTGACCCGCCTTTCATGGTATGAAGAAAGCACCACAGGGAATAAGGACGACATCCAGGGAAAAAATAACTACACCTTCGGAGACAACTGCATTGATTTCAACACGTTGATCGCCCGTGGGCAAAAAGGCGAGATTCAGCTGACCGGACAGGAAGCCAAGCTGCTGAAGCTGTTCATTCAGAACCCCGGCAAACCCCTCACCAGGCAGAAGCTTCTGGAAATAGGCTGGGGGTACACCCGGGGAACCACCACCCGGACCGTGGACAATTTCATCGTGCGCTTCAGGAAATACTTTGAGAAAAACCCCAAGAAACCGATTCATTTTAAAAGTTTAAGGTCTGTCGGCTATATCTTCCATGCGGATTCTGAACCGCAATAGCGAGCGCATTCACCGCAGCTTGCCGCGAGGTTCTTTTATAAAATCGTGTTCCACGATTTTATAAAACGCGACTATGTCGCTATGGTGAAATTCGATCCGATGCCGCATTGCTTTATCTTGTTTGGATATTATATTCGTTTATGAAAAATTCGCGTCCACAGAACATGATCCTGTTTGAAAACGGAATTGTTAAGAAGCGGGAGCAGGCCCTGATCCTTGAGGAACCGCTTTCCATCCGCATCGAGGGGAAGCCCTATTCCGTTGTCATGCGAACGCCCGGTGATGAATTGGCCCACGCCGCCGGTTTCTGCCTGGCCGAGGGACTTGTGGAAGCCCCCGAGGATTTCGCGACCCTTGGTTTCTGCACGGAAGACGGCGTAAATGTCGTCACGGCAACCCTCGCCCCGGAAAGACGCCAACAGGTGCACCACATTCTGAACCGGCAGGGGTTTATCAGCCAGACCAGCTGCGGCATCTGCGGCAAGGAACTGCTCTCGGACCTCTATCAGATCGTAAAACCCGTAGAAACCACCATCACCATCGACATCGACCAGGCCAAGCAATGTATTCAGCGGCTTTCCGAACACCAGGACCTCTATGCGCGAACAGGCAGTTCCCACGCGGCCATGGTCTTCGGCACCGGCCTCGTGCCCCTGGCCTGGGCGGAAGATGTGGGGCGGCACAACGCCCTGGACAAGGCCATCGGCAAAACCTTCCTCGAGGGCCAACTCGGGCAGATACGCGTTAGCGCCATGTCGTCGCGCCTCAGTTTCGAACTTGTGCAGAAAGCCGCCCGGGCAGGTTTGGAAATCATGGTCAGCATGTCCCGGCCCACCGCACTGGCGGTTGAACTGGCGGAAAGCCTCAACATGACCCTGGCCTGTCTGGGAAAAAAAAGAGGTTTCATGATATTTTGCGGCAAAGAGCGATTTTCCTTCTCCAGGTAACGCTTTACAGGCTTTTTGATTGACATAATATACTACAATGTAGTAATATTAGCGGTTGACAACATGATCGAACGCCGAATTGAACGATAAACCATATTGCTGATATCCGGCACACCAGCTACAGCAAACAGACGGGAGACGGCATGGACAATAAAGAATTCGCCTGGTTCAGGAAAAATCTGAAAAAAACCCAAAAAGAAATAGCCCAACTGCTGGGCACGTCCCTGAAGGCCATTCACAGCTATGAACAGGGATGGCGAAGAATCCCCCCTGGCGTGGAACGCCAGATGTTTTTTCTGGTTGCCAACCAACGTGGCAACCATCGGCCTGATAAACCGTGCTGGAGTGTCAAAAACTGCCCGCCCAAGCAAAGGGAGAAATGTCCCGCATGGGAATTCCAATGCGGCAAGTTCTGCTGGTTTGTTTCCGGGACCATCTGCGACGGTGAAGTACAGGACAGTTGGGAAGAAAAAATGAAAAAATGCCGTTCATGCGATATTCTGAAAACGGTTGTCGATAATCTCGACACCTGAATTTTGTATGAAACTTGATAAAAGCCTCCAACTCGTGCAAGATCCAGGTGATACAGAATGAATGCACCCATGAAATCCATTCCTATGAAAATCGTTTCTATTGCCACCAGCAGGAAGAAGGGCATCCGTAAAACCACTGTCGATTCCGCAGTCATCCTCCGGGACCACGGTCTTAAGGATGATGCCCATGCCGGGGACTGGCATCGCCAGGTAAGCCTTCTGGCACTGGAAAGCATTGAAACGGCACGCCAGATGGGACTGGACGTGACTTTTGGCGATTTTGCTGAAAACATCGCCACGTCCGGCCTGGACCTGCCCAACCTGCCCGTGGGAACCCGCCTGAAACTGGGCAATACCGTCATCCTGGAAATTTCACAAATCGGGAAAGAGTGCCACAAGAAGTGCGCCATTTATTATCAGGCCGGCGACTGCATCATGCCCCGGGAAGGCGTTTTTGCCAAAGTGATCGAAGGTGGCGCCATTTCCTGTAATGACGAGATCGAGATATGCTGCCAGACATGCTAATAGACCAATTTTTTAAACGAGGGAAAAACTTCCTGGGGTGCCGTTACCCCATCATCTGCGGTGCCATGACCTGGATCAGTGACTACAAGCTTGTAGGCGACGTTGGCGAAGCCGGCGGGTTTGGGTTCCTGGCGGGCGGGAACACCCCGCTTGATCTGCTGGAAAAAGAGATCCGCAAACTGCGCGATTATTCGGACAAGCCGTTCGGCGTCAACCTGGTCACCGTGTCACCCATCTACAAGGAGCAGCTGCGGCTGGTGTGTGATATGGAATGCGCCCTGGTCATGTTTGCCGGTTCCATCCCCCGTGAGCCCGAAATCAGAAGGGCCCAGGAAGCCGGCGCCAAGGTGATCTGCTTTGCACCCACCGCCCCCCTTGCCATCCGGCTTATCAAAATGGGCACCGACGCACTCATGTTGGAGGGCTCCGAAGCCGGCGGCCATATCGGCCCGGTATCTCTCACGGTTCTGCTCCAGCAGATATTGTTCGAAGTGGAGGACGTCCCCATTTTCACTGCCGGTGGAATCGCCACCGGCCGGATGATGGCCCACCTCCTTATGATGGGAGCAGCCGGTATTCAGATGGGAACCCGTTTTGTGATGTCCGACGAATGCAAGGCCCACCCCAACTTCAAAGAAACATTCCGCCGGGCCAGAGCGCGCGATGCCGTGGCCACACCCCAGTTCGACAGCCGCCTGCCGGTTATACCGGTCAGGGCCCTGAAAAACAAAGGCACCCAGGCGTTCGGCAAATTACAGCTGGACATCATGCAGAAGCTGAAGGATGAAACCATCGACACCCAGCAGGCCCAGTATGAAGTGGAAAACTTCTGGGCCGGAGCCCTGCACAGCGCCGCCATCGAAGGCAACGTGGAAAAGGGATCCCTCATGGCGGGGCAGTCAGTGGGGCTGGCCGACAAAATCATGCCCGTTAAGGGCATCATCGACGAACTGGTCTATGATGCAGAAACCGAACTGCAGAAGCTGAAACAAAAATTGAGTGCATTGTAACAACCGCTAGTAGCTGGAAGATTCCCGCCGATACCCTGGTGTCGCAAGAAAGGGCGGCCGGCGACCTACCAGGGATTCCAACAGCATCAATTTACGGCGTATATGATTCATATCCATCCCTTCAGACTTCGGAGCGACCATGCAGATGATTTTAGTGGGATTAAAGTATCCTGCCTGCGTTGCCGCTGTCAAGGCTGCCTGAAAACCCATGCTTCCTTTGCAGGACACTTGACACCTTACGTTCTCTTCTCTGGCACGCTCGATGCTGAGATTCGGGTCCTGGTTGTTTTATAAAAATTTCTGGTGTAGAAGAAAATATTTATGTCAACTCTTAGCCTGAGCTTTGCACGGGTCAGGCTCAATGGGAGGCCGCCTTGTTCAGCATCGATGAAATTCTGGATATCGCCATTCAACTGGAGAAGAACAGTGAAGCTGTCTACCGTGAAGCCGCAGGCAACATTTCGAGACCGGAAATTGCAGCCGCCCTGGAGTGGATGGCGGATGAAGAGGCCAAGCACGCCCAGTGGTTCGACAATTTGCGGAACACCGCCTGCATCAGGCCCGATGCCGCGTCCCTGGAAACCATGAACGCTGATTTTCTGAAAACCATCATCGGGGGTCAGAGCTTTTCCCTGGACGATGTCAATTTTGAAAACATCGAACAATTGTCCAGCCTGCTGGATGTTTTTGTGGAATCAGAAAATGACGGCATCCTGTTTTACGAGATGCTCATGCCTTTTATCCGCGAAGAAGGCACCCGTACCATGCTGGAACACATTATCAACGAAGAGCACAACCACATCACAACCCTGAAAGAATTCATCACCCCCCTGCCGGCCCTTGAGAAATAAGGACCATTTCCGAATTGGCTGGTATAGTCTGCACTGATTTTTCCATAACCTAAATTTATCGAAATTATAATATTTATTACATTGACTTATAGTAAGCCCGGATTTATATGGCTTGCAACAGCATGGACAGATATTTGCATTTGCGCTGCAATGTCTTTATTTTATGTGTAAAAACAGTTAACTAAAAAACGGAGGACCCACAATGAGTCGCGAACCATTGTTCCGAAGAAAAACCTCGATTTCCTACAAAACGGAAGAGAAAACCGTCATGCGCGGTTACAACCTGAGTGACCTGGCCGAAGAGGGCTACTCTTTTTACGATGCCATGTTCGTCCTTTTCCAGAACCGTATCCCTACGGAAGAGGAAGAACAGATGCTGAAATACGAGATGGGGGTCTTTTTGGAACACTCCATGTCCCCATCCGCCGTGGGCTCCATCGGTGTCAGTGCGGGCCGGCCCAACCTGCCGGTATGCGTTGCCGCGGCAGTTTCCACTTTCGGCGGTGTACACGGACCCGGAGCAGCCCACGGCTATATGCTCAACAAGTACCTCAAGCGGGCTGAGAAGGAAGGCAAAACCATTGACGAAATGGCCAAAACCCTTGTGGATGATTACATGGATGCCGGCCGGCCGGTCATGGGCATGGGACAGCCCCAGCACATCGACAGCGACCCTCGGGCAGAACCCATCCACCTGAGGCAGGAAGAGCTGGAGCTGGAAGGTGTCTACCTTGAATTTCAACGGGCGGTGGAGAAGTACTTTCACGCCAGGCGCAAGGCCGAAGGCCGGTCCTACGTGGGCGTGAACGTTGTGGGATCCGGAAACACGGCCCTGATGGAGATTGGTTTCTCGCCCAATGCAGGATGGTGTATCGGCAGTGTTGTCCGGGGCTTCAGCTGTGCGGCCCACGCCCTTTACAATATGAAAAAAGGACGGGCCTGGGGAGCATCCAGAAATGAACCCATGGTCCAGATGATCGACCTGTCCATGATCAAATACATCGGCCCTGAAGACAGAATCGTTCCCAAGAAGGAAGAGCAGCAGGAATACGCCAAAAAGCAGAAAGAAGAGGGAGAATATAAAAAATGGGTTATCTAGATAAGGAAAAGACAGACGCTCTGAACAAAGACAAAAGAGAGCGCGGGATTGG
>JAOZRT010000462.1:267-3191 GCA_029940035.1 Desulfobacterales bacterium | reverse complement strand
CCAAAAAAGAAAAAGGGTAATGAATAATTTTGTCTTCTTTAGCATAAGGTATCCCATCTTCTAGGCGGCATGAACAGCCTCTTTAAGTATATCGGACTTTAACTCGCTATGCAGGGCGTCAGGGGTGACAAGATCTATATTACAGTTTAGAATTCTGCTAAGCTCCCGGCGAAGCTGAGCGAACTGAAATAAGCTAATTTCGGCATCTGGATAGAATTCCACTAACAGATCGATATCACTGGCATCGGTGGCCTCGTTTCTAATTACCGAACCAAAAAGAGAGAAGCTTTTAACTGAAAAACGACGCATCATTTCTTTTTGGGATTTAAGTATTGTTATGATCTTTTGGGAATTCATTCGATTAATTCGGTAAGAATGCTAAATCTATCTAAGCTATATTATTTGCTGAAAATGCTCAGCCTCGTTTCTGGCAACTGCTCGGGGTACACTTTTACCTTAGTGTTCTTGAGCAATGAAATATAAATTGAATGCCAAAAATTGGTCTGCCATGCGCAGCCTTCGTCAAGGTTCCGGCTTGCCAGTCGAAGCCTTGGCGAAAGCTGGTGGAGGCGGCGGGAGTCGAACCTACCTCCTGCCCAGCAAATAAAGGGCTTCACGGGTAGTTACCGAATGTTTACCGAATAACCATTGTTCTACTATTCAGCATTCGCACATGTTTTCAATAGTTCCTTGATATAACCAGCGACATCCGCCTGTAATTCAGAGTTCGGCTCATTATATTGAAACTGCGCAACACGGCTCGGGCCAACGCTATCCGGGTCCAAAAAATCACGGGTCAAGATTTCAAGCGCCTTTTTCGTTTCTGCCTCCTTCAGTAAGGGGCTAAGGCATTTGCAGACCTCATCGACACCACTGCCATAGTTTCGGATCACGAAATAAAGATCATACGCGTCTTTGTTTTCACCTCTTTGATGGAATGCCAGGGCTTTCAGTACGATAAATGCACCTGGACCACACACCCATATTTCACGGTCAGCCTTTTCACCCATCAATGTGACGCCTTTCAAAGAAACTTTCTTTTTATCCTGAAAGGCCAAACGAAGGCCCGGTGTTATGACAGCAGCAAAATCCTTTTCAATATGGCGTAAATCACCCCCTTTGTCAGCATCAAGGCTTGGTGGAATCAGAAAATCTACAGTCACCTTCAAACCAGAGGAGGTGCTAACCTTCCATCGTTGCAATGTGGGATTGCCTTCTTCGTTCTCGTCTGGTGTAAAACCCGATCTTTCAAGCCTAAGCGTAAGGTCCTCATATCGTTTCCTATCAAGGATCGCTAAAGAAAGACCCAAATCCAAATCCATGGTTCCGATATGGACATCTTCACCTGCAGGAAGTGATTCATCCGGAATCAATAGCGAGGGCGCCAGTCCACCAACAACCACCAGATCATCTAACAAATCTCCGAGTTTCGTGGCGACGTATAGGCAGGTTTGTCGCACTAACTCTACATTTTCTTTTTTGTAATCATAAGCAAATGAAGGTTTATCAGGCATCCCACCTCCATTTCAATCTTTCCTGGCGAACCATTGAAGCAGCCTCTTTCGCTCTTTCTGGATGCCCTTTGAGATCAAGATATACTTGTACAGGATGAACGCACACAATGTCATCCCGGACCGACGATCCATGGAAAACGCCTTTATCGTTGGGAACAACCAGCCAGGTGTTGGCACCACGATCATCCTTCCGGAAATGGAGCTGATCGAAAAGGCTTTGCGCAGGCACATCAAGTAAAAATAAAGTGACTATGCGGAATTTTGTGAAGTGGGTATACTGCCAGGCTCCGGCCAATCCAGTTGCCGCATAATCGATTTTTTGATCGGAAAGGATCCGAACCATTCTTTTGAAGAGCTCCTCCCCTGAGCGAGCGGCAATATGTCCTTTGATGATTTGATGCTTAGAAAAATCGTAAGCCTCACGCCAGGCCTCAAGAAGCTCATCCGAATTTGGCGGTCTCAAAGCTCCCTTATCATCTCTATCGATCAGATTGAGCTCTTCCAGTCTGCGTACAATTCTACTGGTATGCCCTTCATCCAGGCCTGTTTTCTGCGAGAGTTCCCGTTGGCTATAGCCTTGTTTCGGCTCGATGAGCAACTGCCGCACAATTCGGGCACTCTTAGGTGCAAACACGTTGGCCGGCCGACCGGCTTTTTTAAATTTATTTGGCCGGCCTTCGACATGAATCAAGAGTCTTTGAGCTTTGATATGAGCATTGCCTGAAAGATCCATCCAGGACAAATTATGATTTTGGCAAAAATCCATCCCTGATTTACCCATGTAAGGTACTACGATCAAAGGAATGGCGCCCTTTTTAAAGGAATCCTTGATTTCCATGATCAACTGCAAGGCTATTAATAATGGCGCTCTGGCGGCCGAGCTTTTGTATTCCACTAGGAAATGGTATCCAGAAGCTTTCATTAAAAAATCCGGGCCGATTTGATCCTGTTGAGGAACAACCACCACATCGCTTCTCGGTAACTCAAGAAAGTCTGATAGAATACTGGGGACCTCCACCATGGCTTGTTTTTTAATTGAACCCTTCATGACTTGTCTAAATATACCAACTTGCGCGATCTGTCAAGTGCATATATTTAGACAAGCTTAGAAACTCTGCTTGTTTAAATAGCCATACTTGTAAGTTTTTACAAGTATGCTATTTAGTGCAAGTTTTCCTACAGAATCGAGACCTCAGAATTTTGATTTAAGGAAAATAAATAATGAATTTGTACGGTAGAATACAGCGGGGATGCAAATAATATTAGGAGTGTGGTTTTTCTGATGATAAAGGTGAAAAATCTGCGTGTTTTACACCAAACGGAAAAACGGGAAGCCACCTTCTTTTCTAACTTCCCGGTTTCACGAGCATTATTACAAATAAGGGGACAGGTACTTTATGTTCTGGTCTA
>JAOZRT010000462.1:0-257 GCA_029940035.1 Desulfobacterales bacterium | reverse complement strand
ACCGCGTCCAGCTTTTCCGGTGTTACGGGTTTAGATAGCGGATAGGCGTTCTCCTGAATTACCGAGGTAATGAACTGGATGAAGGTAGAAAAACGAAGGCTCCCGGCAGAATGCTCCCGGACTTGATCGGCCACTTTAGCACCAAGCCAGTTTTCGACATTTCCAAGGGCATCAATAAATGAACGTACACCATCATAGCGATGTTTCCCGTCCACATAATCCAGATAATGCTTTTCGTTAAATTCTTCCGGAGCATC
>JAOZRT010000461.1 GCA_029940035.1 Desulfobacterales bacterium | reverse complement strand
CTGCGATGGCTTGAAATCTCCGGCTGGGCCGATCTGCTGAAACAATATGCGTCAGCCAATGGATCCATTCTGGGCATCTGTGGCGGCTACCAGATACTGGGAAAGGCAGTGCATGACCCCAATGGCATTGAAGGCACCCCGGGCAGTTCCCAAGGCCTGGATCTTTTACCGGTGGAAACAGCGCTGAAAACCCCCAAAACAACCACCTTGACCAGGTTCAACTGGCAGGGTGCCGAAGGCTCAGGTTATGAAATCCACATGGGTATTACGACTGTCCACAGCCGACAACAGCCCTTTGACATCACGGAACGAAACGCAAAGCATTGTAACGACAAGGATGGATGCATAAGTGACAATGGGAAAATCATGGGCAGTTACCTGCATGGATTGTTTGAGACCCCTGGTGTTCTGCGACAATGGCTGAATAGCCTGGGTCTGGGCCATATACCCGTACCGGATACCGGCGGCCTGGAAGCCAAAAACCAACAATATGATTTGTTGGCGGAACATTTTGAGAATCACATGGATCTGGATGCCATTGCTGCACTGGCAGGCCTCTGATGCTGACCACGAGTTTCAGGTTGCAGGAAACAGGTTGTAACTCTTAACACGCAACCCGTAGCCCATGTGCCTCGACACCTTGGGATATATTCTTTGTGTCCTTTGTGTCTTTGTGGTTATTGGTAAAATTAAGCTGAGGATTCCGACGATGAACAACAAAGTACTGGTAACCGGCGGTTGCCGGAGCGGCAAGAGCCGGCATGCCCTAGAACTGGCAAACAGGATTCCCGGGGACAATCGAATTTTCATTGCCACCCTCAATCCCCTGGATAAAGAAATGGAGGACAGGGTCCACCGCCATCGAACCGAACGGAGCGATACATGGCATACCGTGGAAGAACCCCTTTTATTGGCCGAAGCCCTTGACCATAAGGCATCAGCCGCCGACGTCATCCTGGTGGACTGCCTGACGCTATGGGTCACCAACCTGCTCATGGCACATGAAGAACCAGCCCTGATTGAATCCCGTGTCAAAGCGCTGGCCGAAACAATCAGAAAAATCGACTGCCCTTTGTTCCTGGTCACCAATGAAGTCGGGTCCGGGATTGTACCGGAAAACAGGCTGGCGCGCCTGTTCAGGGACCAAGCGGGATTCTGCAACCAGGTTGTGGCCATGGCCTGCGACCAGGTCATCTGGATGGTGGCCGGTCTTCCCGTTAAGGTTAAATAATGCCGTCCCTTTCCTTCTGGCAAATTCTCCTGGCGGCTGTCGCCTTAGACCTTGTGCTGGGCGACCCTAAATGGCTGCCACATCCCATCCGCTGGATGGGAAAAGCCATCCAGCACCTGGAGCCCCTGTTTCGCAGGCTGCCCTTTTCGGCTTCCATTTCCGGGACTTTATTTGCCTTAGTTCTCGTATCCCTGGCCTGGGCCGCAGCCGGCTTGCTCTCTTTTACAGCTCATGTCATCTGGCCCCCGCTGGGTTCCGGCATGGATATCCTGCTTATCTACTATGCCATTTCTATCCGATCCCTGGAAAAGGAAGCCAAAATTGTCCTCGATTCCCTGGAGGAGGAAAACCTGGAGGAAGCCCGCCAAAAGGTGGGTTTGATTGTCGGCAGGGACACCGGCCAGCTTAACGAAAAAGGGGTCGCCAGGGCTGTTGTGGAAACTGTGGCTGAAAATTTCGTGGACGGCGTGGTGTCGCCCCTTTTCTGGGCCCTTATCGGCGGCGCACCGCTGGCCATGGCTTTTAAAATGACCAGCACCCTGGACTCCATGGCGGGTTATAAAAATGAGACCTATGCCCAGTTCGGCAAAGCCTCGGCCCGCCTGGACGACATACTGAATTATGTGCCGGCACGCGTGTCTATTCCGCTGATATCCACTGCCGCCCAATGGCTGGCCGGAAGAGGACGCCCAGCCTTCGTGACCGCACTCAAGGAGGGCGGGCACCATGCCAGCCCCAATGCAGGTTACCCGGAGGCCGCCTTTGCCGGCGCCCTGGCTGTCAAGCTCAACGGGCCCAACTACTATCACGGCCAGCTCGTGGAAAAACCTTTTATAGGGGAGGCCTTTGGCGAAACTTTACCCGCGCATGCGCAAAAGGCCTGTGAGCTGATGGTGACCGCGTCCCTTTTATGGGTAGGTGTCCTGGCAGTGCTTTCAGGGCTGAAGATCTGAAAGACATTGCTGCATTGCACGGAAGAAGGGCTGATAAAAGCTCTACTGAAAATGAATTACAGGCAAACTTGGCCGTTGGAATTTGAACATTGAATATTGGATATATGAATCCGATTTATCCTTGGCGCGTGTAAATGACTATTGAATCCAACCAGTTTCATTCCCTGAAAAAATCCTACAAAGGACGCTACCCGTTCAAGTTGGGCACCACTTCGTTTATTCACCCGGCCGGGTATGCTGACAATGTCGCCATCATAGGACCATATGTGGATGAAATCGAATTGCTCTTTTTCGAATCCCTCACCGGTGGCCTCGGTCCCTTGAGAGAGGAAGTGCGGCAACTCGACCGGTTGTCGAATGAACTGGAGGTTTCCTTCAATGTCCATCTCCCCTCGGATGTAAGCCCCGGGCATACAGACAAAGATAAACGCAAGGCGGCTGTCCATGCGCTAAAAGGTGTTATTGACCTTACCGTTTCTCTTTCGCCCTCTACCTTTACATTGCATCTGCCATTTGAAGGTGACCACCGGGTTGTCTCTGATGTTGATCGCTGGCAGGAAAGAACCACCCAGAGCGTGAAAGCCTTGCTTGATTCGGGAGTAGAACCGCAAACTCTGTCCATTGAGACTCTGGATTACCCCTTTGAAATGGTAGAGCCAATTGTCAAGGAGTTGGATTTGAAGGTTTGCCTGGACATCGGCCACTGCATTGTCCATGGTTTTGACTATGCGTCCCTTTTCAACCGGCTCCACGAAAGGATCGCTATTTTTCATATCCATGGCGTAGACGGCGATAAAGACCATTTGTCCCTGGATCGACTGGCACCACAGCATGCCGCTTCAATTCTTAAAATTTTGAAACAGTTTAAAGGCGTGGTATCTATCGAGATCTTTTCATATAGCAAATTAACGTCGTCTCTGGTATTTCTGGAAAAAAGCTGGTTCAAACAAGAGTAAGCTCTGATTGTTTTCAGAGAGAATTCATCGACACAACTACAAATATCCTTA
>JAOZRT010000012.1 GCA_029940035.1 Desulfobacterales bacterium | reverse complement strand
TTTAAAAGATCGCCTGTCCCGACGCTGGTCAATACGGTGACTCCCAGAACTTTGACGGCATTGCCGGCCCCCTCGACAGCCGCTTCCAGCATGTTTTTTGATTCACCGCAGTGAACCGTTGCCATATCGATGCCGAGCGCGGACACCTGGCGCATGGCCC
This sequence comes from Desulfobacterales bacterium, assembly GCA_029940035.1. Taxonomy (GTDB): domain Bacteria; phylum Desulfobacterota; class Desulfobacteria; order Desulfobacterales; family B30-G6; genus JAJDNW01. Next base: position 35,163 of record JAOZRT010000012.1, on the reverse strand, counting down.
GGTTGACGGTAGCGGGTATATCGTGGAGTTTCAGGTCCAGGAATATGTTGCAGCCAGGGGCCTGCTTCCTGATGCGGTGGATGATTTCCGGCCCGCATTTTATGAAGAGTTCCAGGCCAACCTTGAAGGTTCCCACCACCGGTGCAAGTGTTTTTACCAAAGCGGCAGCTTCCTCCATGGAGGGAACATCAAGGGGAAAAATGAGAAAGTCCTTTGGCTTCTTCATAGATTTTGCTCCATTTCTACGTGTGAAAATATAGCGTTTATGACTACTCCAAGCCGAATGCCACAAAAGACCTTCCGCCTCCCTTACCAATTTGAACTAATAGCGGCGACCTGTCCGGCGAAGCTCAACCTGCCCGGTGTAGTTAGAAGAACGAAGATGGGAGAGCGAAGACGGAAGCCGCGTCACATACGAAAATTCTGGCTGAAACACCGTTTCAGCCAGAATTTTCGTATTGGGTGTCGATCCATTGGCGGTAAGCGCCGCTCTGCACGCGATCGGTCCAGTCAGTGTTTTCAATATACCACTCAATGGTTTTTTTCAGGCCGCTCTCAAATGTTTCTGCAGGCTGCCACCCCAGTTCCCGGCTGATTTTACTGAAGTCAATGGCATAGCGGAGATCATGGCCAGGACGGTCCTGCACATAGGTAATCTGGTCCTTTCTGGGGCCGGAACCCTTAACGGGTTCCAGGATATCAAGGATATCGCAGATCATTGCCACCACATCGATGTTTTTCATTTCGCATTGACCGCCGATATTGTATGTCTGCCCTTTCCGGCCCTTTTGCATGATCGTCCAGACCGCCCGGCAGTGGTCCTCGACGTAGAGCCAGTCCCTTACATTGAGCCCCTGGCCGTAAACAGGCAGAGGTTTGCCTGCCCGGGCATTCAGAACCATGAGCGGGATCAGTTTTTCCGGGAACTGATAGGGGCCGTAGTTGTTTGAACAATTGGACAGAGTCGTCGGCAGGCCATAGGTCCTGTGGTACGCCCTCACCAGATGGTCGGAAGATGCTTTGGAAGCTGAATAGGGACTGCTGGGGTCATAAGGCGTTTCTTCGGTGAACAATCCGGTTTCACCCAGGGAACCATAGACTTCGTCTGTGCTGACATGGTGAAACAGGAGCACTTGATCCACCCTTTTTCTGAAAATTTCGAGCAGATTGAAGGTGCCCAGGATATTGGTTTTGACGAAGTCGTCCGGACCGAGGATGGACCTGTCCACGTGGGATTCTGCGGCGAAATGGCACACAGCATCGATGGCATGGTCCTCAAACAGCCGGTCCAGGGCGTCCCGGTCACAGATGTCGGTTTGAGAAAAAATGTAGCGGTCCTGATTTTGTTCGGCCAGGTCGGTGAGGTTTTCAATATTGCCGGCGTAGGTCAGCTTGTCGACATTTATCACACGACCCTTGAAATTGGGTTCCGCGAACAGGTAGTGGATGAAATTGCTTCCGATAAATCCGCATCCGCCGGTTACGAGCAGGTTTTTCATGGCGCCTCCAAATCAATTATATCCATCTTTGATATCATTTTTACCCGGGTGATTCAACCTTGGCGCCGGATGCACGCCGCCGCACCATTGCTGCGGTGGTCATCATTTTACCTGGATTCAAGGTTCCCCTGAGATTGTAAGGTAAAAAAAAGTTGAAATTCATGTTATCTGGATATAACATATAGCGTTTACAGGTATTTAATGCAATTTCCAATGCGGTAAGGGGGGAGCATGGCTGAGGACAAATCGAGGAATCAGTTGCTGAGGTCGCTTCCGGGCGTCGATAATTTGCTGGAATACATGCAAAAGGATGCATGGTTTGCGGAGGTCCCGCGATCGGTAAGGATTGCCTCCGCCAGGGAGGCCATTGAAGAACTGCGTTCGGCCATACTCGATGGGGCCTTGACCGGGGAGGCGGGTTCCTTGAGCGAGGAACAGGTTCAGCAAAAGGTGCAGAAGGCGGCTTCCCAGCGCATGACCCAAAACCTGCGATATCTGGTGAATGCCACCGGCGTCATTGTCCACACCAATCTCGGTCGATCCCGGTTGGCGGCAGCAGCCCTGGAAAGTATACAAACCATTGGTGCGGGGTATTCCAATCTCGAGTTTGACCTCGATGTGGGCAAAAGAGGGTCCCGGTACAGTGCGGTAGAGGATCTGCTCTGTGAAATAAGCGGTGCGGAAGCGGCCATGGTGGTGAACAACAATGCCGGGGCGGTACTGCTTTGCCTGGATACCATCGCCAAAGGTAAAAAGGTTATCGTTTCCAGGGGGGAACTCGTTGAAATAGGCGGTTCGTTCCGGATTCCCGATGTAATGGCAAAGAGCGGCGCCCTGTTGCAGGAGGTCGGCGCAACAAACCGGACCCATGCAAAGGATTATGAAAAGGCGGTGGACAACGAGACCGGCCTGTTGCTGAAGGTGCACACCAGCAATTTCGGCCTTGTGGGGTTTACCAAAAGCGTATCTCTCGAAGAACTGGTGGCGCTGGGGGAAAAATACCGGCTTCCCGTGATGGAGGACCTTGGCAGCGGAACCTTTGTCGATTTTTCCAAATACAATTTGGTCAGGGAACCGACTGTTCAGGAATCCGTGGCTTCCGGAGCGGATGTTGTGACATTCAGCGGGGACAAGCTCCTGGGTGGCCCCCAGGCCGGCATCATTACCGGTTCCAAGGAAATCCTCGAAAGAATCAAACAGAACCCGCTTACACGGGCGCTACGGATCGACAAGCTCACGCTGACAGCTCTGGAAAGCACGCTGCGCCTGTATCGTGATGAAAAACGTGCCGTGGAGGAGATTCCCACCCTCAACATGCTCACTACCCCGGCGGAAGTACTGGAGGAAAAAGCCGGACGACTGGCGGCCATGCTCAAAAAGGCGGGGGACGGACGTATGGAAATAGATGTTGCCGAAGGTGCTTCACGGGCAGGGGGAGGTTCCATGCCGCTGGAGGGTCTGCCCACATTCTGCGTGCGGGTAAAGGTCAATTTTATCTCCGTCAACCAGGTGGAACAGCGGCTCAGGAGCGGGTGCCCGCCCATCATCGGGCGCATAGAAGAGGACCGGTTCATTATGGATGTGAGGACCCTCGCAGAACGCGAGTTTGACATCATCATCCAGGCATTTGAATCCATGCTGCAGAGCCAACCCGGCTGAAGCCCTCAAACTTCCACAATTTTGGGGTGTACCGTACAACGCATTTTTAACGATGCCCGTTTAACGAGACTATGAATCAAGAAAAAAACAATTCTGAACAAAAGACCGTTTCTGAACGCAACACCTCCCGTGAATTTTTGTTGGGCCGCATGGGGAAACACAGTCCGTCCGGATGTGTGCCGGAGAATGAAACCGGCGATCCGGCAGGGACGCTGTCTGCAGGCCCCCACGTGAGTGCCGATCATGTGTTCCTGCGCCGGGTGAGAGAGGAGACAACCGAGGCCGGGACATTCACTCTGCTGGTGGTCAAGATGGACCCCCCAACCGAGGAACAAAAACCTCCGAACCCGGAGGCCAGGGTGCGCCGGGCAGAAGACATTGCCAGGATTGTGGAAGGCATCTGTAATCGTGAAAACGGGATGTGGGGGGCCATCGAAGGCGAAATGTTCGGCTGCTGTCTGCCCGGTTCCGACCCAGAAGCCAGCCTGGCGGTTTCCCATGAAATTCAACAAGCGGTCAACCGCCTGAAAAACGGCAGTGTTTCCATCGGTGCGGCTATCTATCCCATGCTCGATTATAATAGGGGGCAGATCGTGGAAAATGCCCGCAAGGCGCTTGTGCATGCATCCTTTTTTGGCCAGGGGAGTATTGTCGCTTTTGATGCGGTGAGCCTGAACATCAGCGGCGACGCCCTGTACCAGGCGGGAGATGTGGTTGGGGCGGCAAAAGAATTTGAACGGGGACTTAAAATCGACCCGGGGGAAGAGAACCTCCACAACAGTCTGGGGGTCTGTTACGGCGTGCAGGGCGATCAGCAGAAGGCACTCGAGGCATTTGAGAAAGCCATAACAATCAGTCCCGATAATGTGATGGCCCTGCATAATGCCGGTTATTCCAAGTTGATCCTGAACAATACCGAGGGCGCCCTGGTTTATTTTCGGAAAGCCCACGAACTGGACGGCAATCTATTTGAAGTCGCCTTCCATATGGGGAAGCTGCTGGTGGAGACAGATCGTCCGGAAGAGGGCAGGCCTTTTCTGGAAAAGGCATTGCAGTTGAGGCCGGATTCCGGTGTGGGGCATTTTTTCATGGGTGAGTGCTACCGTGAATTGGGCCGTCCGGACAAGGCCATCAGGGCCTACGAAGCTGCTGTCAAACGGAACCCGAATGATGCGGGTGCGCTCTCAGCACTGGGTCTGCTCTATGATGACAAGGGTGAAAATCCGGAGATATCGATGCTGTTCTGTGAAAAAAGCGTCGAGCTTGAACCGGAAAACAGCCTGTACCTTTACCGCCTGGGGGACGTGTTGCAGAAGCATGGGAAGATGGACGGTGCCCTTGACATGTTTGAGAAGGCACAGGCCTTCGGGTACGATACAACGGAACGGATTGCAGCGGTTAAAATGGAAATGGAAAAATTTGCATGCCTTGACGCGCACAACCAAGCATGAAACATCTACTATCGCCATATATCTTGTATTTCCATTTTATGTTAACTCATGAAAATTTATCATAATCATTAGAAACATGTATCAGAGCAGATGATTTAACAACCCAGGTTTTTGTGTAGGATGGGTTGTTCGCAAATGCGACTGACTGTTTCTAATGAAGGAGAGGGAAAAGAATATGCCCATTTATGAATACCATTGTAAAGCATGCGGACAGGATTTCGAACAGCTGGTGTTTGGCAGTGAAAAACCTGACTGTTCTGCCTGCAACAGTAAGGATGTGTGCCGGCTGATGTCAGCCTGTGGATTTGTCAGCAAGGGAAGCGGTGGTGAAACCATCGGTGCTTCAGCGGGTGCTTCTGCCTGCGGAGGGTGCACCGCAGGAAGTTGTTCGGAGTGCGGGTCCTGATGCCGGGACACGTTACGATAGGCACCCGGGGCAGCAAACTGGCGCTGTGGCAGGCAAATTGGGTTAAGGATGCCCTGATGGCAGGGGATGCCGGGCTTAAGGTGGACATCACCATCATCAAAACCAAAGGGGATAAAATTCTGGATGTGCCTTTGGCCAAGGTTGGCGGAAAGGGTTTGTTTGTTAAGGAGATAGAGGAGGCATTGCTTGCCCGGAGAATCGACCTGGCGGTACACAGTATGAAAGATATGCCGGCCGATCTTCCGGAAGGGCTCTGCATCGGTGCCATCCCGGAGCGGGAAGTTCCCCACGATGTGTTGATTTCCAGGAACAATGAAACATTGTCCGCTTTGGGAAAGGGGGCTGCCGTCGGTACCAGCAGCCTTCGCCGGGCTTCACAGCTTCTTAACGCAAGGCCTGACCTGTCCATTTTTCCTTTGCGGGGCAATCTGGACACCCGGCTGCGGAAGCTGGATGCCGGTGAAATGGATGCCATCGTGTTGGCGGCGGCCGGCGTGAAACGCCTGGGGCTTGCCCACAGAATTTCCGATAACCTCAGGGATGACGTGATGCTTCCCGCAGCCGGCCAGGGGGCGCTGTGTATTGAGATTCGTGAAAAAGACGCCCAAACCGGGCCGGTGGTGGCTGCCCTGGACCATGGGGAAACCCGCCGGGTGGTGCTGGGTGAGCGGGCTTTTTTGCACCGTATGGGCGGCAGTTGTCAGGTACCCATTGCGGCTCATGGTAAAATGATGGGTGGTCGATACCATTTAGCAGGCCTGGTGGCGGAGACAGATGGTGTACATATCATCAGGGAAAATTCCGAGGGCTCGGCCGAAGACACGGAAAGCATCGGCATCGAGCTGGCCGACCGCCTTTTGCATATGGGCGCGGACCGGATTCTTGAAAGGCTTCAGGGAGACGAATGACCGAGATGCGAGGAAAAGTTTATCTGGTGGGCGCGGGGCCCGGAGACCCGGGATTGATCACCCTCAAGGGCAAAGAGTGCATCGAACAGGCGGATGTCGTGGTGTATGACTACCTGGCCGCTCCCGAACTTTTAGGATATGCCGGCGAAGAGGCCGAACTTATATATGTCGGCAAAAAGGGGGGTGACCATACCCTTTCCCAGAACGGTATCAATGCCCTGCTGGTCGAAAAAGCCGGTCAGGGATGTGTGGTTACCCGGCTCAAGGGGGGCGACCCCTTTATTTTCGGCCGTGGCGGCGAAGAGGTGGAGGTGCTCATCGATGCCGGCATCGCCTTCGAGGTGGTGCCCGGGGTCACGTCGGCGGTTGCCGCCCCGGCCTATGCCGGTATCCCCTTGACACACCGAAAAATCACATCCACCGTCGCTTTTGTGACCGGGCATGAAGACCCACAGAAGGAATCGTCGAATATCGACTGGCAGTCGCTGGCATCGGGAATCGGCACCCTGGTTTTTTTCATGGGGGTGAAGAACCTGGACCATATCACCACACAGCTTGTGCAGCACGGCATGGCGCCGGACAAACCCGTGGCCCTGGTCGAGTGGGGCACGACGCCGCGCCAGCGGACAATTACCGGCACACTGGGCACCATCAATGCTGAGGTCGCAAAAGCCGGAATGGAACCGCCGGCCCTGATTGTGGTCGGCGACGTCGTGGGGTTGCGGGAGCGGATGAAATGGTTTGAAACGCGCCCCCTGCTGGGAAAACAGATTGTGATTACGCGGGCCCGAAAGCAGGCCAGCGGTTTTCTGAAAATGTTGTCCGATGCCGGGGCGGAATGCCTGGAGTGCCCCACCATCGAGGTGGCGCCACCGCCAAGTTGGGATGCCCTGGACAAAGCCATTACCGGGTTGCCTGACTATGACTGGCTCATTTTTACCAGTGTCAACGGCGTAACTTTCTTTTTCGAACGGCTTTTTGCAGCAGACAGGGATTCCCGGGCGTTGCAGCATACCCACGTGGCTGCCATCGGGCCGGCGACCGCCCAACGGCTTATGGACTTCGGGATCAGATGCGACATCATCCCTGAAAACTACAGGGCGGAGTCAGTGGTGGCCGCTTTTGAAGGCATCCCGGTTGCTGGAAAAAAGATTTTGCTTCCACGGGCAAAGGAAGCCAGATCAATCCTTCCGGACGAATTGACCCGCATGGGAGCCCTGGTGGAGGAGATCACCGCGTATGTCACAAAAATCGCGGATCACAATGTGGAAACCATGCTTGCCTGTCTCGAAAACGGGGACATCGATTGCCTGACCTTTACCAGTTCCTCCACGGTCAGGAATTTCAAACGCTTGCTGCCGCCGGACAAATTCGAGACCCTGATCAAAAAAACAACGGTTGCCTGTATCGGTCCGATCACGGCCGAAACAGCCGAATCGCACGGATTCGACGTTGACGTCGTTGCCCGGGAGTATACCATCCCGGGACTGTACGCAGCCCTAGTTGACCATTTTTCAGCAGACTGAGATAACTGCCTGCCGGGGGGAATGTTATGCCGACATACCTTGAAAACCTGTCTGAATACGCGGATGCCCTCAGAACGCTCAAAGAGACGATCATCACCAATATCGTGCTCCTGGGGCAGGAACCGGCGCCGACATTCAAGGAAAAGACCCGCTCGCAGCTTTTTCTGGACCGGCTTTCCGATTTCGGGGTGGACGAGTGCACCATAGACGGCTACCAGAACCCCATTGGCATCATCAGGGGCACAACCAAGGACAAGGCGCCCATTTTCGTGGTGGCGCACATGGATACAGCCGTCAGCAAGGACGTAAACCATAATTATGTGGTCAACGAAGAGACGATCACAGGTGCCGGCATTATGGACAACTCCGTGGGCGTCGGCGCGCTGGCATCCCTGCCGTTCATTTTCAAGTCCCTGGGGCTGAAATTTGAATCGGATATCGTGCTGGCCGGTGTAATCCAGTCCATTGGCCGGGGAAATCTTCGGGGCATCCGTCATCTTTTAAAAACCTGGTCTACACCGATACGGGGAGCAGTGTGCATCGAGGGCGGGGAACTGGGCCGTCTCAATTACAGCAGCTACGGTATGATCCGCGGTGAGATTGAATGCGCCATTCCCATGGAGTCCGGGTTCGAGCCTCAGTTCAAACCCAATGCCATCCTGATCTTGAATGAAATCATCAATCAGATACTCCAACTGTGCCTTCCGCAGCGGCCACGGTCGAGGATCATCATCGGCAAGATTTCAGGGGGCCATAAGCATGGCCTGATCGCCTATGAGGCTGCGCTGGGTTTTGAAATACAGAGTGATTCCGACAGCATGGTGAAGACCATTTTTGGCGATATAACGGATATCGTCAATGGTGCCGGGCATGAATACCGGGTGGATTTAAAATTGAACACCATCAGCAGCCTGCACGCATCCAGAGTCGGATATGCCCATCCGCTGGTAAAGAGTGCCGTGGCGGCCATGCACAGACTCAATCTCAAGCCGGTGAGCGAACCCAGCGAATCTGAGTTGTCCATTTTTCTGGCGCATGATATCCCTGCTGTCACCCTGGGGGTCACCCGGGGGCGGGATTATCACCGGGAAGGTGCCACCATGGAGATCGAGCCGATGTTCAATGGTATTGCTCAGATTCTGGGCGTGATTCTGGCCATAGACAGCGGGGTGTGTGATGGCGTATGACTGGTTGAAAAATAACACGTTTCATCATTCCGAATTTGCAGACCTCGAGCGCCTGGTGGAAGCCAAGCAGGATAAAAATTTGAAAATATCCCTCTGCCTGCCGACCCTCAATGAGGAGAAAACCATCGCCAAAGAGATTCTGATCATGAAATCGGAACTCATGAACCGTTTCCCGTTGATCGACGAAATCGTGGTTGTTGATTCCGGGTCAACGGACCGGACGCGCGAGGCAGCCGAGGCTTACGGGGCACGCTTTTACCCGGCGGCCGACATCCTTCCGGACACAGGGAACTTCATGGGCAAAGGCGAGAACCTGTGGAAGGGGCTGTACATTACCCAGGGTGATATTATCATCTACCTGGACGCCGATATTAAAAACATTCACCACCGGTTTGCCTATGGCCTGTTGGGGCCATTGCTGTTGACCGATCAGATCAAGTATGTCAAGGCTTTTTACGACCGGCCCATTGCCCTCGGAAAAAACAAGTTGCGGTCCACCGGCGGAGGACGGGTGACGGAATTGGTGATCCGGCCTTTATTTTCGTTGTTCCTGCCCGAGTTGACGCAGATTATTCAACCCCTGTCGGGAGAATATGCCGGCTTCCGGGGCATCCTGGAAAACATTCCCTTCCCCATCGGATACGGAGTGGAAACCAGTATGATTCTTGATATCTATACAAAGTGGGGGCTCGAGGTCATGGCCCAGACGGATCTCGACCGGCGGATTCACCGCAACCAGGCGACCCTGGCCCTCGGCCGCATGGCTTTCGTGATCATGAAGACCTTCATCAACCGGAAAGTCAAACTGGGACTGATTGATTTAAAAAAGCAAATGTTTGATGAGATGATTCAATACAATCATGTGGAAAATGAATACCAGCCGGTTACTTACAAGATGGAAGGCCTCGAGCGGCCGCCCATGATCGAAGTGCCGGCTTACCGGGAAAAATTTGTGCGGGGGAACTGAATGGAGAAAACGGCGCTGACCGACAATTTCAACCGGCATCTGGAATATCTGCGTATTTCCGTCACCGACAGGTGCAACCTGCGCTGCATATACTGCGTTCCCAAAGGGATCGTTCCCAAGGTGCCCCACGATGACATCATGCGGTATGAGGAAATTTTAAAGGTTGTCAAAATCGGGGTTGCAGCCGGTATCCGCAAGGTGCGGGTGACCGGTGGGGAACCCCTGGTGCGCAAAGGCATAGGCTCTTTTCTGAAAAAACTGGGGGAAGTCGACGGCCTGACGGATATTTCTCTTACCACCAACGGCTATCTTCTGGAAAAGAACGTGGACATGATCAAGGATACGGGTATCCAGCGGATCAATGTGAGCCTCGACACCCTGGACAGGGACAAGTTTGCGTACATCACCGGGTACGATGTGTTCGATAAGGTGTGGCGCGGTATTATGAAAGCACATGCATCCGGCCTCAGCCCCATAAAAATCAATGTGGTGGCACTGAAAGGGCACAATGACCAGGAACTTGTGAAAATGGCCAGGTTGTCGTTGGAATATCCTTTCCACATCCGGTTTATAGAATACATGCCCATCGGCAATTCAAGGATGCATGCCGGCGATTCCATTCTGGCGCCTGAAATCAGAAAGCAGATCGAGGCCCTGGGGAAACTGATGCCTGTCGAGAAAAACCAGATGGACGGTCCTGCCGAGCGGTTCCGGTTTGAAGGCGCTCCCGGCGAGATCGGCTTCATCTGCCCCATGAGTCGCCATTTTTGTGCTGCGTGCAACCGCCTGCGGCTGACGGCTGACGGCCATATCAGGCCCTGCCTGCTGTCCGACCGCATGGTGGACATCAAGGGGCCTATGCGTGCCGGTTGCAGTGACGATGACGTCGCCGATATCTTTAAGAAAGCTGTCGGATACAAACAGGATGCGCACCACTTCAGTGGTGACCCTGCCTTCAAGGTGACGGATCAGATGTCGGGGATCGGGGGGTGATGGAATGCGGAATGCGGAATTTGGGGTCGGAGTGTCAGAAGGGAGAACTTAGGGCTAATAAAATATTTGGCACAGATTACGCGGATTGCACAGATTCAATTAGCGCTGCGCGCGTTATTACGCTTCGCTGATATTTATTGTTGTCGACAGCTTAAAGCCGATATCGACAATAAATTACGCCCGAAGGGCAAATTACATGCGAAGCACTGATGACAGCCGAAGGCGTAATGACATGCGTAGCATGAACTACGCCGCAGGCAAATTACAACAAATTACAGCGCAGCGTAGTTACCATACTTGTATAAAATCCGTGATCCCTTACTTCTTCCCCGTGGCAACTTCCCTGAAAAACAGATCGTCATCGGCAAATTTGGCCGCGTCTTCCAATTTGACGGAGCCTTTTTTATAGAGGTTGGCAAGGGCAACATCCAGAGAGCCATAGTCTTCAGAGCCGGCCTGCATCTGGGAACGGATGTGGTGGGTTTTTTCTTCCCGGATACGATTCCGGATGCGATGGCTGTTGATAAGCTTTTCCAGCGCAAGGACGCGCCCCTGGCCATCCTTGAGAGGCAGCAAGCGTTGGGACAGGCAAAGCAGCAGACAGTCCGCGAGCATCATTCTGATGAGGTTCTGACGGTGGGGCTCGAAGCTGTTGATGATGGTCTCTATGATGGACGTCGAATTGTTGGCGTGAATGGTGCTCAAAACCAGGTGGCCGGTGCTGGCCGCCCGCATGGCGATGGCCATACTCTCCGTGTCCCTCATTTCACCGATGACGATGACATCCGGCGCCTGTCTGAACACATGGCGCAGCCCCTCATTGAAGGACTCGGTATCCCTGCCCACTTCGCGTTGATTGATGTTGCTCATTTTATGTTTGTGCAGATACTCGACCGGATCCTCCAGGGTCAGGATGTTGCAGCGCCGGTTGTTGTTGATAATGTCCACCAGGGCACACATGGTGGTGGATTTGCCATGGCCCGCCGGTCCCCCGATGAGAATAAGACCCTGGGGCCTGAGAGCGAATTCCCTCAACCACTCGGGAAGATTGAGATCGTTCAGGGAGGGGATGGATTCGGGAAGGTTCCGCAAGGCAATGGCAGCCGAGTTCCGTTGCCTGAAAACATTGGCCCTGAAACGGCCCAGATTTGGATAGGTAACGGCGATACCGCAGTCATTTTTTTCTTCGAATACAGCCCACTCCTCTTCGGACAACAGGTCCCGTGCGTATTGTTCACAGTCAGCCGGGGTCAGGGGAGGCATGGTCAGGCGCTTCACTTCATTGCTGATTTTCAAGGCCGGCGGTGCACCGGCTGTCAGCAGCAGATCATTGGCCTTGGATTTTGACAGATATTGGAGCAGGGCTATCAGAGGCGTAATTTTACCGATTTTCTGCTGGGAGGCATCCACCATTTTTTTGATCAGTTTTCCGCTGAGGCCTCCGGCCGGATCAGCCAGAAGAACTTTTCTGACGGCTTCCATCATGAAAGAGGGCACGATGACGGGGTTTATTTTTTTCCCCAGCAGAAACCCGATTTCACTCACGGTTTCAAAGTCATGGGGATTGATCATGGCCATTGTCAGCGTGTTATCGTCAGTAGCAATAGGCAGGACCTGAAAACTGTGAAGTTTTTCCGTGGGGATCAGTTCAAGCAGGTCTTTGCTGATATTTGTCTTATACAGATTGACGGCTGGGAATCCGCTCTGCCTGGACAGAAAATCAAGCAGGTTGTCAATGGTGATGAATCTCATTTCAATCAGGATAGATCCCAGATGACCGCCATTTTGGGTTTGTTTTTGCAATGCTTTTTGCAGCTGTTCTTTGCTGATAAGCCCGTTGTCAACAAAAGCGTCTCCGATACGTTTTTTCCCATGGGGTTTCTTGCCGGTACTCTGAGGCGGGCTGGTCATATCAGGTTTCCTCCGCAATATTTGGATTGAATGGACAATTATCCGGATTTTGTATGAAATTTGATAAGCATTTTAAGAATCTACAACTACAAAGGATTTGCAAACTATAATCACAATTCAGGGAATATTGCAATGCCGGCCAATCAGCAGCTGACAGTCAGCCAACTTTGGATTTTGGTTTTTCCTTTCCTATCAATAGCCTCGGTCCTTGCACCACGAGGGGGTATGCATATAAACACTTGAATCTTTTCGGTTTACATGATAACAAATTCCCATAAGCCGCAAAAAAGGAAGGATAGAGCAATGTCGTTACTCGAAATGATCGAAGACATTCCGCTTTTTAAAAATTTTTCTGAAGAAGAAAAAAAGGCGTTTGCCAAGATGGACCACTCCATGCAGGCCTTTAACAAGGGGGACACCATCATCAAGGAGGGAGAACACTATACCTCCCTGTATCTCCTGGTACGGGGCACTGCCCAGGTGACCAGAGAGGGGTACGATAGCCCTGTGGCCGTTCTGAAGGCGGGGTCGGCTTTTGGTGAGATATCCTTTTTGACGCGCAGAGCCAGGCAGAGCAACGTGATTGCCAACGAGAATAGTCTGGCTATTAAGATAGATGATGCCTTTTTTGCCAAACTGGATCCGGCCATGCGGGATAATATTAAAAACTATTTGATAGAACTTCTGGCCAATCGGTTGGACAGCATGAATGAAGCACTGAGCAAAATAGCCAAATATGCCCGGGGATATGCGGTGCTTTAAAGGCGGGGCATGATTTGCCAGGGGCGGCTGGTGCTGCTTGACGGCAGGTTATTCATATTCGAACTTCTGTTCCAGGCTCACCTGTTCATCCTTTGTGACGATGCCCTCTTCGTACAGGATTTCCCCTATTCCGGCCCATCGCAAGTCATCAATTTTTATAATGGATGCCGGTGATTTGCTCTGCACGCTGAAAAAGGTGTATTTCAGGTTTAGGGATCCCTTTTTCAAAACCCGAAAATCTTTTCCGCCCATATAAATGTAGTGATTGGCGAGCATCAGGTAAACAAGCCCGATCAAAGCGGCATATAAGAGATATTTTTTTATCGTCTGGACCATGGTCGCAACCTCGCTTGTCTCAAATAATCATTCCAAGCACCATAAAGAAAAATAGCAGGATTTTCAATACCAAATGGGATCCGTATTGGATATAATCCTGCTATTTGATAAATATGCTTGCAAGATTCAAGGAATATCAATATCAACCCGGCGGGCCCAGGGTATGTTTTGGTTTGATATGGCGTTTTGAAAAAAATATGCACCCTGTTGTTTACGGTAGTCGGAACGCTCTTTTGACGAGCACTTTAGCTGCTTCAACAGGATCTTCAGGAAGTGATGACAGGATCATGAAAATAACACACCCATTGGACCGTGCGCATGAAAGCCCGGGCTGCCTCGCCTGCGGCAAAAGAGAGGGATTTGGCAAGCGGCGCTATTGTTCTGTTTCCTGCAGGCAGCAGCTCAGATACCAGTTGAATGTCAGGTCCGGTCTTCTTAAAGCCCTCAACACCCGGTATGCGACCTTTTATTTCACGAACAGTCTTCTGGTACTGGATATCCTGCCCTACAATGAGCCCGGGATTTTCAGTTTCCTGTATCTCAGGGAAATGGAGAACACCCCTGCCGAAGATTTTTCGAAGATGTCAAATTACTTGGGAAACGCTTGGTGGCAGGAAAGGAAGCGAACCCGGAAACCATACCTGGCATCCAGGCATGTACTGTCGAAAGCGGATAGAAAGAATACAGCCGTGGAGGCCCTGAAGCCGAACGAGATCCGGATACCCACCCTGAAGGGAAACAAGAGATCTTTGGTGCATTTAAAGCTGACCAAATCCGACCTTGATCGGCCGGAATTGAAAAAAGTTATCAAATCGGCATTCCGGCGTGAAGCCCGGAAACATCATCCGGACTTTGGCGGGGGGGAGGCATCCTTCCGACGGATTTATAAGGCGTATGAGGATCTGATGGCCTGGGCTGATGAGCCCACCTTCATGCGGCGGTCCGGATTCCCTGACAAGTGGTTTTATGACGGTGAAAAGCACAAATGGGTTCAGCCCGCTCCGCTCCAGACCCCTTAGGGTAAAGCCTGCCATAGAGCTTTATGGTACGGTTGCAACGATATGCTTTCCTCGGTCAGGACAGGTCGACTTTCTTGAAAACTTTTTTGAGGCCGGGTTTGTTGGCGAACATCTCCTTCCGGGTGAGCCCGTCAAGTTCGTGGGGGAATACAAGCCATTTGTCGGTTTCGTGGATATAGTAATCCGGAACGATGTCGGTGACATTGTTGCCTGGCTTGAACCATGTTGTCGCAATGCGGATATCATTGGGCAGGTTGCGGCGCATTTTTATTTTTAATGTTTCAAGAATAGTTTTGATGCTGTTGCCGCTGTCAAAAACATCATCCACAATGAGGAGGCCGTCCTCCCGGTTGGTGTGCCGAACGACATATTCCAAGGCATGCACCCGGACATGTTTGTCCCTTTTGTTGATGCCGTAGTAGGATGAGGTCCGTATGGCGATGTGGTCCGTCTTGACGCCCATGTGGTCCAGAATTTCTTGAACGGCAATTCCAACGGGTGTGCCGCCCCGCCATATGCCGATGATGAAACTGGGGCAGAATCCGCTTTTGTAGATACGCAGGCCCAGCTCAAACGAGTCATTCAAAAGGTCCTGCGCATGTAGATATACTTTATTATCCATGGACCGATTATAGCCTTAAATCTACGCTAATGCAAACCCATAAATATTCAAAACGGTTGAGTTTATCCATTTGGTTGTGCTACAAAAAAATGGATTGAGACTATGGGGGAAACTTACTATGACTTCCATCAGAGACATTGATATGAGCCACCTCGTGGGACGGGATGTCGGGAACGCCACCGTTCTGAAGGAGATCGGCAGGGGCAGTATGGCTCTGGTGTTTGAAGCCTATCAACGCAGCTTGAAGCGGAAAATCGCCCTGAAAATTCTACCGAAGTCGCTGATGACACCAGTGGCGGCAGAGAGGTTCCAACTGGAAGCCGAGGCGGCCGCCATTTTGTCCCACCCCAATATCATCCCTATTTATGAAGTTGGCGAGGGAGGTGACTATCTGTATATGAGCATGCAGATGGTTCAAGGGCATGACCTGGCAGAATACCTTGAAAGGGCGGCCAAGCATGTTGTGCCCTCAAAAAGAATTTTGCCTCTTAAAGCCACTTTCAATATCATCCTTCAGGTGCTGGATGCGTTGGGCTATGCCCACAGCCAGGGAATCATTCACCGTGACATCAAGCCTGCCAATATCTTGATCGAAAAGTACAGCAAGCGGCCCTTGATCTCCGATTTCGGGACGGCTAAGATGATTAAGGGTGATGAAATAGGGGCGGAGATGATTCTGGGCACCCCGTTGTACATGCCACCGGAACAGGTGTCCACATCCGAAGTGGATGGTCGGGCCGATATTTATGCCGTGGGCACGCTGTTGTTTCAGGCAATGGTGTTTCAACTGCCCCTTCCTGAATATGATTCGCTCATTTCACTTTTGAAACAGAAACAGAAAAACAGGCAGGGGATTTTTCAGAAAACACCGTCCCAGTTGAATGCAGCCCTGAATCAGGATATGGACCGTATTGTTGCCAAAGCCCTGGCATACGATCCGAAAGACAGATTTGCCGACTGTGCTGCTTTTGCAAAAGCTCTGAAGTGGTATCGCCGTCATTACCTGGCTGAAGCCGGAAATTGAGAAATATCATTAGAAACAGTCAGTCGCATATAAGAATATAATTATTGATGAATAAGAGGTGATCGATATTTATGGATAAAGCCGTTCTGACAAAAGATCTCTCCAACCATATTGGCAGAAATTTCAATTTGGTTTTTAACCAGGTGGCCATGTACAACGCCCAGCACAAGTCCGGGGCAAATGCCATCGACCGTTTTTTCGAAGCCTTGACCGACGGCCTTAAGCTGATATCCCCCCTGGCCATTTCCATGAACCAGGAACAGCTTTTCGTGGAAGAGGAGCCGTTCGACTCCCGCATCAACACTTCCCGCATGGCAGCCCATTTAAAGAAAGTCGGACTTGAGTCCATATCATTTGAAAAACATTTGAGCCGTGAAGAACTGGCATTTTTTCTTGAAGTCATCACGGATCTCAATCAATACGTCTCCGTCGCTGCCATCCAGAAAGCCCTGGAGTCCAGATCCCTGACGAGTGTCCGGATCAACTATGTCACCTTCCGCAAGATTACCGAAGACGAGGAGGTTGTCAAACGTGACCTCCTGGGCGGGGAGCAGACACCGGGAAAGGATACAAACCTGGGCGGCATCCTCGATATCATGGTGGCCAATATCGTTTCTGACGAGGTCGGTAAGAATTTTTCTATTGAAAAGATGATGGCTGAGACCACGGAACTGTCAACCCTGCTGATCGAATCTGATCTGGCTGCTGTCGAGCATCCCCAAGCACAGGGCCTCGTCCCCGGGGCATCGCTTGTGCAGGGATTGCAGGCCTTCCGTCAAGAGGTGGATGAAGCCATAGCGACACCGTCGGAACTGGACATGGCCGACCTTGCCCGGGGCGTATTTGAACTTAAAAATAAACTGATAAAGGGCATTGAAGATCAAAAGGCCAAGGGGATTCTTTACGTAGATGAGGAAGCCATACGCAAGGAAGCAGACGAAATTACGGACAATGTTCTGATCCGGTTGATCGTGCAGGAATACAACCAGGGGGCGGTCTCCGTAAAACGCCTGGCCGGCATAATCATTCGTCTGGTGCCGGCAACGGATGAGTTGAGGCGCATCCTGCCCAAGGCCAAGGAGGCGCTTTTGGCGGCCGGTATGCTGCTTTCCGAGTTTTTACTGCTGGTGCAGGAACTCAAACAGGAACTTCAGAGCGATGAGTTGACGCGCGCCCTGGAGAGAGGCGCCAGTGAGATCGGCCTGGACGGGGAGGACCTGGTCCGGGAAATCATGGACCATCCTGAGCAGGCTGCGGAACTCATCTGTCTGGCGGCCGAGATCCGGAAGAAGGGGGATGATGAAAAAATTCTGTCCGAACTGTTAGTCGACTACGTAGAACGCATCGGAACCGACCTGGCGGCCAGAGAACTGGAAGAGGCGGACAGTACGGATGGCGAAGACACCCAGCGCGTGTTTTCCCGCATCAGGTCGGACCTTGTGGACAATTTAAAGCAGCGCGATCTGGACGCCGGTGTTCTGAGCGACCTCGAAGAGCGCCTTACGGAGCGTATGGAAGAGAGCCTTCGCCTGCTAAAATCCAGAATGCTGTTCAAGCAGGTGAGCAACAAGGATGCCCGGGCCCTCACCAAGGACTCGGTGCTGAAAATGCTGCAGTCCTATTCAGATGACGAAAGGGAATTCAACGAAATTCTGGACCAGGTCAAGGATGTGCTGTCGGAAAAAGGGATGGAGAACGAGCATTTTGACCGTATCTATGATGAAATGATGGCGGACATGGAGACCCGCCAACAGGGAGACCCCGCCAAAAAGGCGCCGGCGGGCACCCTCAATCGGCAGAGCTCGCTATTTGTGCTCGAAAACGAGGTTAAACGGTCTTTGCGGTATGACACGCCGTTTTCGGTGCTTTCTTTTTCCATCATCAAAGCGGTTTCCCAGGAAGCCGGAAATGCAAAGGGTGTCACCACCGACGATGTGGTCCAGGCACTCATGGCTTTTTTGCTTGGCAGCGTGAGGGAGACCGATGTCGTTGGAAGGCTAAGCCTGAAGATGGTAATGGTAATGCAGCCCATGACCGAGGGGCCCGGCTCGAAAATTGCCCTTGAAAGGATCTCAAAGGCCTTGAAATCGCAATCCATCAAGGTCAAAGGCATTCCCTTTGACATTCAATTCGCTGGTGTGGCCACACCCTTTGATAACAATAGCATGACTACACTCAAGGACCTGGTCAAGGCCGCCCAAAATGATCTGGGAGGCCTGGCCACCCGTTTGCGCAACCTTCACCGGATGATGTGATCCGACCTGTTGGTTTCGGTTTTCCTTGACATTACTTATTAATACCAATAATTACAATGTGATTGTCATGCTGGATTGGTGGACCTGTTCGGCAACCCTGCCAACATAAAATGATGCCCCTTGAATGGGTGCAATGGAAAATCTTTTACCAAAGGAAAAGGAGGCAACCGATGGATAAAATTTTGCGTGTGAAAATGGGAGAAGAGGGCGGCCCGAAAACTGTTGTTGAGGCTCTGGGCGAGTATGCAGGGCTCGGTGGGCGGGCAATGACTTCTACCATCGTTTCCAAGGAAGTCCCTCCCCTCTGCCATCCTCTTGGTGAGGACAACAAGCTGGTTATCGCGCCGGGTATGTTGAGCGGCAGCGTGGCAGCCATGTCAGGCAGAATTTCTGTGGGCTGCAAGAGCCCGTTAACAGGCGGTATCAAGGAAGCCAACTCCGGGGGCCAGCCTTCACAAGTATTGGCCCGGCTGGGGTACGCGGCCATCGTGATTGAAGGGCAGCCGGCGGACGACAACCTGTACAAGATCTTAATCAACAAGGACGGTGTCGAGATAACGACAGACAACAGCCTCAAGATGCTGGGCAATTATGCCGTCATCGACAAGGTGAAGGAAGCATATGGAGATAAAGTGTGTGCAATCTCCATCGGCCCGGCAGGTGAAATGAAGATGTCGGCGGCTTCCATTGCTTTTACGGACATGGAACAACGGCCAACCCGCCATGCAGGGCGCGGGGGCGTCGGCGCGGTCATGGGTTCGAAAGGGGTGAAACTGATCGTATTGGATGACGAAGGTATGTCAAAACGTCAGCCTGCTGACCCGGACAAGTTCCGCGAAGCCAATAAAGCCTGGGTACAAGGGTTGAAAAAGCATCCGGTAACCGGTGAGGGACTGCCGGCTTACGGCACAAACGTACTGACCAATGTGGTCAACGAGGCGGGCGGGTATCCAACCAACAATTTTTCCACCGGTCAGTTTGACGGCGCCTCGAAGCTTAGCGGTGAAACCCAGGCTGAACTGGAAACCTCAAGGGGCGGTCTGGCCACCCACGGATGCCACAAGGGATGTGTGATCCAGTGCTCGGGTATTTTCAACGACAAGGACGGTAATTTCCTGACCAAGCAGCCCGAATATGAAACCATCTGGGCCCATGGCGGGAACTGCGGTATCGATGACCTGGATACCGTTGCCCAGCTCGACCGCATGGATGATGATTTTGGCCTGGACACCATTGAAATGGGGGTGGCCATCGGTGTGGCCATGGAGGCCGGCCTCGCCAAGTTCGGGGATGCCCAGGCAGCCATTAATCTGCTCAAGGAAGTTGGTGAAGGGACGCCTCTGGGACGGATTCTAGGCAATGGTGCAGCTGTGACCGGTCAGGTGTTTGGTGTCGAGCGCGTGCCGGTCGTAAAAAAGCAGTCCATGCCGGCCTATGATCCGCGGGCGGTACAGGGCATCGGTGTGACCTATGCCACCACCACCATGGGTGCGGACCACACGGCCGGCTACTCGGTAACAGCCAATCTGCTGGGGGTCGGCGGCAACGTGGATGGCACAAAACCGGAAGGGCAGGTGGAGTTGTCCAAAAACCTGCAGATTGCCACGGCAGCGATTGATTCCACGGGTATGTGCCTCTTTATTGCCTTCGCGATACTGGACCAACCCGAAACGTTCCAGGCGCTGCTGGATATTATCAGCGGTTTCAGCGGCCAACCTCTGACCGCCGACGATGTGAGCAACCTGGGTATGGCGGTATTGAAGGCTGAAAGAGACTTCAACGCCAGGGCAGGCTTTACGGCCAAGGATGACCGGCTGCCAGAATATTTTAAAAAGGAGCCCCTCGCGCCGCATAACGTAACCTTTCAGGTCAGCGATGAAGACCTTGACAAGGTGTTTGATTTCTAGACAAAACGTTTTTCGCCCGGCCCTTGGGGGCCGGGCGAAATCCTTTTGGGAAATGCGGCTGCGCCGCATAAATGCATGATACAGGGGAAGCCTTATCGGGTTTCCCCTGTTTTGTAGCATCTGGAATTAGAAAAAGTATGGAATTGAGCATCGCTGTAGCAGATGACCATCTGCCAAAATTGGTTGGATTGCTGGCGCCGTGGTTCAGCGTGAGAGCACAGGTCGGAATTGATTTAAAGACATTTGTCTGCGAGCAGCTTGGCGTGCACGAGGTTTATTTTGAAGAACGGATTCAGACTATTTTTCTGGACAGCAAACCGGTGGATGACGTGGCCACAGCTCTTGTGCACGACGGGTCGGTGCTAGCCCTTTCAGCGGCCATGCCAGGGCTTGTTGGCGCGACCTTTCGCAAGGGCGGACAATATAGCTGGATGCGTAAAGCTATTTCGCACGGGGGAGATGAGAAATCGGACCAGGCAGCCCATGGATGGGTCACGGTAAAGCTTTTCAACATGGTGCTGAAGGAGTTGGGGCCCGGCTTCCTGGAACAAGGCGTATGGATCGACGGGGGACGGGTGCAGGCGTTTATCAATAGCCAGCCCCAAGTGTTTCGGCAACACATCCAGGTCTTGCCCTTGGAAGGTTTGCCAGTTTCACCGGATGAGTTCCTGGGCCAGGATTTGTCGGACACATCCATTTTTATCAAGGTCCGCACCTTTGCGGAGTGAACCATTTCATCAGTTTTCCATAACTCGCAAGAAACGACGCCCCTATTTGTTTCTGAGGTTGAATCAAAACGCCCGGCCAAATGGCCGGGCGTTTTGATTATTGCTATTTTTTTAGCGGCGAAGCCGCGTCTCATAAAAATTTGGTACAAATTTTTATTCGCAGCGTTCAAACAGGGCTGCCGCACCCATCCCACCGCCGATACACATGGATTCAACACCATAGCGGGCGCCTGTGGATTTCATATTCGCCATGAGGGTTGCGCACAGTTTGGCTCCGGTACACCCCAGGGGGTGTCCCAGGGCGATGGCGCCGCCGTTGAGATTTACCTTGGCGAGGTCGATGCCCAGTTCACGAGTGCAGTAGAGGGCTTGAGATGCAAAGGCCTCATTGATTTCAAAGACCCCGACATCCTTTAGCTCCACATTGGCGAGCTTCAGCAGTTTGGGAATAGCGTAAAGCGGCCCCACCCCCATTTCATCTGGTCTGCATCCTGCGGTGGTGTAATATTTTAGCTTGGCCACTGGTTTAAGGCCGAGTTCCTTGACTTTTTCCTCGCAGGCGATGATGGTGGCGGCTGCCCCGTCCGTCATCTGGGACGAGTTCCCCGCGGTGACGGAACCGGTAGCGGAGAATGCCGGTCGCAGCTTGGTCAGGCCTTCCAAGGTGGTGGATTCGCGGATGCCGTCATCGAAATCCTGGATGAAGGTTTCCTTCTGGAAAGTGCCGTCCTCTTTTTTATTGAAACGCACCGCCGGCGTGGGAACGATTTCGGTGTACTTTTTTCCGGCTTTGGCCGCGGCGGCCTTTTTCTGAGAATTGTAGGCGAATTCGTCCTGCTGTTCCCGTGAAATATCGTAGCGATTGGCCACGTTTTCAGCGGTCAAGCCCATGGATATATAATTATCCGCCTGGGTCTTGGAAAACTCCGGGTGAGGCCTGGGTATGGATCCCCCCATGGGGACGTAGGTCATGGACTCCACGCCGCCGCCGATGGTTACGTCAGACCAACCGGCCATGACCCTGAGGGATGCCAGGGCAATGGCCTCAAGTCCTGAAGAGCAGAAGCGATTGACGGTGGCACCGGTGACCTCTACCGGGAAACCCGCCATCTGGGAGGCTACTCTCCCGATGTTCAGCCCCTGCTCAGCTTCGGGAAAGGAGCACCCGATCATGACGTCGTCGACGTCCTTTTTGGCTAGGTTTTTGGTTTGCTGCATGGCGGAATCCAGGATAAAGGACAAAAGATCTTCGGGGCGTGTATCCCTGAAGGCGCCCTTATTTCTCCTGCATCCCGGCGTCCTTACGGAAGTTACGATATATGCATCTCTCATGGTTTGTTCCTCCTTGAACAGGTTCGCCAGACGAATCTGTTAAACGCGGCGTTGCCGCTGTTGTATGCAATCATAGCCCTTTCAACAGATACGGGCTGCCGTTTGGTCGACCGTGCTCCCTAATTCCTGAGCGGCTTGCCGGTTTTTAGCATGTGGTCTATCCGGGCGATGGTTTTTTCTTCCTTGAGGAGGTCCACAAAGGCCTCTCTTTCAAGGGTCAGAATGATGTCTTCATCGATCATGCTGTTGCTGCGCACATCCCCGCCGCTCATAACATAGGCAATTCTCTTGAGTACGAACAGATCATAATCGCTGATATAGCCCGCTTTCTGCATGTCGGAAACCTGGGCGTTGACCATGCCTTGGGCGGCTTCACCAAGAACCTTGATCTGCCTTTTGACGGGCGGCGCATATCCCTCGTCCACCATTTTGAGCACTTCTTTTTTGGCTTCGCCGATGAGATAGTCCCGGTTGAAGACGATACGGTCGGCGGGGAGCAGGAAACCGTTGGCCCTCGCTTCTGCCGCTGACATGGAAACTTTGGCCATACCCACGGCCATGAAGGCCGGTATGAAAAAACGGGTCAGATCGGCATCAGGAACAGCTGCGGGGATGGCTTCCACGAAATTTCTCCACAAAGCCAGACAACCACCTCCGGCCGGCAGCAGGCCGACGCCGAATTCGACCAGGCCCATGAAAAGTTCTGAATGGGCGACGACTTTGTCCGACGCCAGGCAGACCTCACATCCGCCTCCCAGGGTCATGCCGTAAGGTGCCGCGACCACCGGAAAGGGGGCGTAGCGGGCTTTCAGCAGCCCGTACTGGAGGCCTTTGATCATTCCCTCGATTTCCGAAAAACGGCCCTCGGAAACAGCTGCTCGAACAGCCGAGAGGTCCGCACCCGCAGAAAAAGCGCCGGGCATGCCACCAGCCTGGTTGCCGAAGACGAGCCCCGTGCCGTTGGCGTCGACGTAATCGAGCGCGTCATGGACGGCGGTGATGATCTCCTGGTTCAGGGAGTTCATTTTTGTATGGAACTCCAGGCAGGCCACACCATCGCCCAGGTCCACAAGGGTAGCTGAGGGGTTGGCTTGGATCACCTTGCCGTCTGCTTTCAGGTCGGCCAGGATGGTGATGTTTTCACTTTTGCTTACCGGCTTGTAGGTGTTGTCAATGAAATCAAAATATAGATGTTTGCCGTTCTCGTTTTTATAAAAGGACGCATGCCCGGCTGCCAGCATGGTTTTCACGTTATCGGGCACATCGAAACCGTCTGCTTCCATTTTTGCAACGGAATCAGCCACGCCTATCGCATCCCATGTTTCAAAGGGGCCCATTTCAAAATTGAACCCCCACTTCATGGCATTGTCGATCTCAACGATGGTGTTGGAAATTTCAGGAATCCGGTTGGCCGAGTAGATCAGGTTGGCTGCCGTGGCCTTCCAGGCAAACAGCGAGCCCTTGTCCTTGCCGAAAAGTACGGCCTTCATTTTTTCGGGCAGAGATTTCCGTTTTTTGGCGTCTTCCAGGCACGGGAACTGCGGCGTGCCGTACTCCGTATATTCCATGGTGGCGGGAACGATGACCTTACGAATCTTTTTCCATTCAGGGGTCAGGTCGGTTTTATAAAACCCGGCCTTGGTTTTTTTACCCAGCAGATTGTTTTTTATCATCTGGGACACATATTCGGGAACAACAAAGCTTTCACGGGCTTCGTCGTGGGGGACCAGTTCGTGGGTGTTGCCGGCCACATGGCCGAGAACATCGAGTCCCACCAGATCGGCAGTCTTGAACATCGCAGTTTTAGGGCGTCCCATGACAGGGCCGAAAAGGGCATCGACTTCCGGTATCGTCAGTCCGTCCTCAAGCATGATCTGCATGGCTCTTACCATGCCGTGGATGCCGATGCGGTTGCCGACGAAATTGGGCGTGTCCTTGGCCCACACAATACCCTTGCCGAGAATGCGTTCACCGAAATCGGCCATGAACTCAAGAATTTCGGGAAGGGTCTCCTTGCCGGGAATGATTTCGAGTAATTTCATGTAACGCACGGGGTTGAAAAAGTGAGTCCCCAAAAAGTATTGTCTGAATTCGGAGCTCAAACCTTCTGACATGGCTGCCAGAGGGATGCCGGACGTATTGGAGGACACGATGGTTCCCGGTTTTCGAACACCTTCAATACGTTTGAACAGGTCGCGTTTTATGTTCAGGTTTTCCACCACTACTTCAACGATCCAGTCACAGCCCGTCAGCTTATCGAAATCGTCCTCGAGATTGCCGATGGTTATCAGGTCTGCATCCGCTTTCTGCATAAGAAGAGCGGGCTTTGACATCATGACTGCATCCAGCCCGGCTTTGGCAATGCGGTTTCTGGCCTGTGGGTCATTCTTCTCATCATCCTGCAGGTCGAAGGGGACAATGTCCAAGAGCAAGGTTTTCACGCCGGCCCCGGCCAGCAAAGCGGCAATGCCGCCTCCCATGACACCCGATCCAATGACGGCAGCCTTTCTTATTTTTCTGTTCATACCTACC
This sequence comes from Desulfobacterales bacterium, assembly GCA_029940035.1. Classification (GTDB taxonomy): domain Bacteria; phylum Desulfobacterota; class Desulfobacteria; order Desulfobacterales; family B30-G6; genus JAJDNW01. The sequence goes on along the minus strand of JAOZRT010000012.1, from coordinate 10,118 downwards.
TCCTGATTGCGTACAAATATAATTATGAATGAATATTCATTTATCTTTTACAGGCTAATTGCCCGGTTGTCAAGGGGAATGCACAATGCGATAATACTGACAAACTGACTGTAATATATGTATAAATAACCAATATAATATATAATTTATAAATTCTTCAGTTAAAATATATCGGGATTTCTACCAAAGTGTTGAATGAATATAAATTCATAATTGTGGTGCAAAAAATTATCAGGAGACGAGCGAAGGCGGCGGTACGGGGGAGGGTACGGGGATATTGCGCGGATCCGGGTAGATGTCTCGCATGTCAAACCAGTGGTCAACCTGGTAAGTCAGATGCAGCATTCGATCTTCCAGTTTTTTCCGATACAGTTCGATCACTTCCTTGGAGGCGTTGGCCGGGACATGCATCAGATGGTTGTCCATTATCATGACAATTTCAGAAAAAGGTTTGGGGATCATGGTGCCGTCCCAGCTTTTGAAACGGAAGTTAGGCCGGGCATACCAGACCTGGAGCAGAAGAGGTGCGCCTGTTTTGGCCGCAGCAAGGATGATTCCCCGTTTGACAACATGGGGGGGGCCGAGGGGGGCGTCGACTGCTATACCGCCGGGATTTCCCTTGTTGACGTATTCGACAAATGCCTTCAACCCGAGGTGGCCGCCTTTATTTCGACCGCTGCTTCCGCGGGCGGTGTGGTAGCCGAGGCGGTGCAGAACTGCACTGATCATCTCACCGTCACGGCTTCGACTGGCCAGGACGGCGCCTTTTCTTGCTCGGTGGACATAGACGCTGAAAATAATGGAACGGTGCCAGTTGGGGCTCAGGATTTTCCGATCATATTCCGCAAGCAGGGCGTCCACGTTATCGATACCGAAAATGTGCTTCCTGCAGGTGAAGAACAAAAGGTGCATCAAAATCCAGGTGAGGAGACTGGCAACAAATGCAGTTACCTTTACGAAAAGCGGATGCCGTATGATTCTTTTAAGCATGGATTATACCGGTTGTCATACACATGTTCAGATTCGTCATCCGTACTATTCGGGACGCTAAAAGAAAAGGCAGCCCGGTCGGTTTGGAAAACCGGCCGGGCTGCCTTGTGATGATCGAAATCCGTGTGATACTACCCCTTGGGTTATTTCCGCCGGTCAATGGTTGTCCGTCTGTATCGAATGCGGAAAGGGCCTCTGGGATGATTGAGCAAGTTGATAAACGATTAAATGGCGTCCTGCAATTTTTTACCGGTTGCAAACTTAACGACGTTTTTACCTTTGATCTTGATAACTTCGCCGGTCTGCGGGTTTCTGCCTTTACGGGTCTTGCGGTAAACCTTTTTGAAAGTGCCGAAGCCTACGAGGGTAACTTTGCCGTTGCGTTTTTTCAGTGCTTTGGTAACGCTGGCCGTGAATGAATTCAGTGCGGCGCCGGCTGCGGCTTTAGAAATGGTTGCATCTTTTGCCATTTGTTCAATCAATTCTGCCTTTGTCATCTTCTCCCCCCTTGTTTAGTGATTGTTGATGGACGAACGGACATCAATGTATCGCGATTTATAGGAATCACGTGTGAAAGTCAATAGGTAATTGTTCATTCGCAGGGGTTTTAAGAAAAATTGCTTCGCAAGATTAGAATCTATCCGCCTTTGCGGAGTATTTCGGCTGATGTCCCTTTGAAAACGGCCTTTTGGGAGACATACATTGTCAAGACATTTCGGTTTCGTTGAATTGAGAAACGATGCGTTCGCCAATCTTTTCAGCCGAGATGCCGAACAACTCTTCCACCTCGATATTTTCTATGAGGCGGTCATGCCATTCAACGTTGTTTTCCTGGACGATGTTCTTAATATGTTCGTATTTTCCGCCCAGGGCTTTGATTTTGAGGTCCAGGTCCACGTTTTTCTTGAAGGCGACATTGAGCAGTAGAAGATTCTCAATGATATTCCCTCCGGAAGTAATGACGGGTATGACCACAATGCTGCGGTCATCCTTGCGTCCCTTGCCGATATAAACATTGCCCTGACTGACGATGATGCGTTTGGTACCCTTGAGGGCTGTATCCGTTTCAACACGCGATGGAATCGGTTTGAGCTCACCGTGTTTTTCAAGGACCTCGATGGTGGTATCACGGGTAGGTTCCCCCAAGAGGTTTAAACGGCCGATCCGGTAGAGGATGGATCCCCTGATGTGGGCGGTGATCTGCTGCAGGTTTTTAAGGACGAGAACATTCCTGTTGGTCAGTTGGGAAGGCTTCAGCCCTTCCTGGGCCAGCGCGTCGAAAAGAAGCCCCTCGATTTTCTCACTGATGCGGCTGGTGCCCACTGTGACTGTTTTGGCCTGATGCTTGATGGCGTCGATGGGGCGGGACATGCTGTTGATGGAGTCGCCCAGATATTTGAAAAGCGTGTTGAGCATGTTCAAGGCCGTGCCTTTGACGGCAAAATCGATTTCAAAATCGGATACAGGCAATCGTCCCGCGAGGTACTTCAAAAGAAGGGTCAGATCGGATGCCCATGCGATGGAGAGCGGGAACTTTTTTTGCCGTCTTTTGGCCCTGAAGTCACTGTAAAAAAGGGCTACGCGCTCCCTGAACGATTTTTCCAGGATGACTTCGTATACATCCATTCCTTCCCGCGCGCGGTCGTCAATATCCTTGCGGATCTCCGTGCGGAAGTCGTTGAGGAATTTTGAGCCTTCGTTGATGGCCAGGGCCGCGTAGTATCCCCAGAGGTGTCCCACCAGGGTGTTGACAATGGGAGCCAGGTGTTCACTGACCGTGGGAACATGAAAAATATCCTCCACATAGGGGTCGAACCGTTGCTCTCCCTGGTCTGCGATGACTACCGGTATGGCTTTGTGCGCTTTGAAAATAGCCGTGTCTTTGATGATATCGCCGATAACAGTGTCTCGGGACCCTGCCGCACAAACGATGATCAGCGGTTCTGAGGAAAGGTCTATGTGCTTTTTGTCTTCGACAAAATCCGAGGAGATCGTTTTGTAGCAGAGTTCACTCAGCTTGATGCGTATTTCGTCGGCTGAGGCTTTGTTGGGGCCACTGCCGACAGCCGCCCAATAGGTTTTCGTGGCAGCCAGCCTGCGGGCGGAAGCCGCTATTTCCGCCTGCATACCCAGAATGGTATGCATGTGGGCCGGCAGTTCGCGAAGGTCCTGTAATTCCTGAGACACGAATTCCGCCCCTCTTTTGCCGGCCAGAAACGCGATATGCAGGCTTAAAAGCGCGCCGGCAACGATCTGAGAGTAGAAAGCTTTGGTTGAGGCGACGGACATCTCAAGGTCGCGGCCTGTGCTGGTGTACATCACACCGTCTACTTTGAAGGTAAGGTCCGAATCCCTGCGGTTGACGATGGCCAGCGTCGCCGCGCCCCTTTCTTTTACCATATCCACTGTGCGGTTTGTATCCGTGGTTGTCCCGGACTGGCTGATGGCAACGATAAGGGCATCCGCCATGCTGTCCGGTGCGTCACCTTCACTAAGCTTGGACCCGCTCAACTCGGAGGACTTCAATGCGTCTATGTACAAAAGCGGATCATCAAGGTAATAGTCAAGGATATTGGCACAAGCCTTGGCGGCAACACCGGCGGTACCCTGTCCGACAAAGAAGATGCGTCTGATGGTTCTTTCGGCAATGGCTGCGGCAATGGAGGCCGGGAGAACATTTTCATCCAGGCACGTTGCCAGTTGGCCCGCATGCCGGCCAGTGGATTTCCAGCGGTTGTACAGGGTTTTTTCCACTGAAAGGGGCGACTCGGAGATTTCCTTTAAAAAGTAATGGGGGAAATTCTGCCGGTCAATATCCCGGGAGGTGATGTCGGTATGCTTGATGTCCGCATCAGTTAAAACCAGGGGCGTGCCGTCGTAGTAGAGGGCGGTGATACCGGGAAGACCCCCTGGTGAGGTTTGATCCAGGATGAATATCTGGCCCTGGGTTTCACCGTCAATGCCCTCCACGATCTTTTCTCCATCCAGTTTAAGATAGGCGGACGTCTCTTCGACAAATCCGTACACCTCGGAGGCCGGCATGTACATTTCATCCGACAGACCGACGAAAATCGCTTGTCCGCTGCCTTTCTGGGCCAGAAATAATTTACCCGGAGCCAGATCGCTGTGCATGCTGATGGCATGGGAACCTTCAAATTGATTAACAGCCAGCCGGAATGCCTCTGACACATCGTGCCCCTGGCGGATATACTGTTCGATCTGGAGGGGGATTATCTTGGTATCTGTAGATATCCCCGCAGGCTGAGCAAGACCCTGTTTTTCCAAGCCGGCCTTAAGATCGAGATAATTGTCAATGTCGCCATTGAGGCAGGTGTGGATGATGCCGTTGAGGGGAACATCCTTTTTATCGAGCTTGTTGTCAACCGGGTGGCAGTTGGCTTCGCTTATTTCACCGATAGAAGCCCAGCGTGTATGCGAAGAAATGGTGTGGTGAACCAGGGAACAGGTCGCCAGCCGCTGGAATATTGCATCGTTTTTAATTTGTTCCCGGATAAAGGCGATGTTGTCCCCGAGACTGCCTATTTCCGCGGCGATTTTATAGGTAAATGAAATTGAGACGGGTCCTGCCGTGTCGGCGGGCACCTGGGGAAACAGGCTGATATCATTGTTGAGCAGGATTTTGTTGGACATCCGTTCCTCTATGGCGGACCCGAGATTATCCTCCTCAAGCTTGTTTTGAAACGCTGCAAAGCGATCTCTGGTCAGCACGAACAGCAGTGAAATCCCGGCTGAATCCCTTCCCCGGACTTCCAGGCGGTCTAGGCTGTTGAGAACCGCGTTGATTTCCCTGAAAATTTTTATGGCCTCAGGATTCTTTGCTGCGGGGGCGTAACTGATGAGTGCCCGTGTATTTTCGATGTTGCCTTTGATTACTTCGGTCATGCTCCAGTGGGCGTCTTTCAGGGTTTCCAGCCCGCCTGACATGCATTCCACCAGCCCGGTTTCCAGATGGCTCATGTGGGCGGCCAGGGCCTGTTCTTCCTCGTGAATCAGGGCTGACACCTTGTCGGAAAGCCTGTCAAGCCGGACCAGCTGCTCCTGGTCAAGGAAAAGATCGACAAAGGCCCGGGAGCGTTTCAGTCTTTGGACATGGGCCAAAAATTGATCCAGGGCATTTCCGCCGTTCAGATAAAGGTCTTCCATGACCAGATTCTGCTCTTTACAGCAGGTAAATTTCCCTTCCGCGATATGCTTGAATTGCTTTTGAAGATCATCGAAAACGGAATCCGGTTGTTGCCCGGCCGCCGATTTAATGGCGACGATGCCGGCCAGCCCGCAGTGGAAGGTCGCCTGGCGGATCGGGAACAGCACAAGCGCGTTCTCTGGTACGGAAGCCAGGATGCGGCCCACAAAAATATTCAGACGGAGCAGTCGGCCCAGGCTGTTTTTCAAGGCAGTAATGCGGATCATGGCATAGGTTCCTTATTATTCAGTTGTTTTCTTTTTGGCTTAGCATCATGCGGGCCACTTTTGCCAGGTCCTCGGGTGTGTCCACGCCGATACTGTTGTGGTCCGTGACGATGACATGGATGGCCAACCCGTTTTCCAGGAGTCGCAACTGTTCCAGGGACTCGATGGTTTCCAGTTGGCTCGGACCCAGCTTCTGAAAGAAGGCCAGGGCTTCCATCCTGAAGGCGTAGAGACCGATATGGCCCAGGAATATCTGTTCGGCATCGTTCCGGTAATACGGGATTTTTGATCGGGAGAAATAGAGGGCCCGGCCATCTGCGGCAATGACAACCTTGACGCGGTCAGGATTATCGGCTTCCCCGGGGTTCAATTTTCGGGCAAGGGTGGTTATCCTGACGTTCGGCGATGTAAAGGGCGCAACCAGGCTATTCAGCATTTCAGGCTCAAGCAGGGGCTCGTCCCCCTGAATGTTGACAACGACGGCATCGTCGGAAACACCCATTGAGGACGCGGCCTCCAGTACCCGGTCGGTGCCGCTGGGGTGGTCTGCGCGGGTCATGATCACCGGAACCTGAAGTGCCTCTGCTGCTGAAAAGATGCGCTGGTCGTCCGTGGCCAATGCGATGCGGGAAAAATACGGGCATTTCCGGGCCTGGTTGTACACGTGCCAGAACATGGGTTTGCCGTGCAGGTCTGCCAACGGTTTTCCGGGAAACCGCTTTGACTGAAAACGTGCCGGAATGATGCCGTAACATTTGGGTAGTGTGGTCATAGCGTTGCTGGTTTACAAGTATTTCGTGATGAGCTCACATGCCATTTGAGTGCCTCCCTGCCGTTTGTGAATGTAGGCAGCCGCCTTCTGGCGGATGGTCTCTTTTGCCTCGGGACGGGCCATGCCGGCGACCATAAACCCGGCGACATCCTGCCATGAATCTGCCTGATGCACAAGCCCCTGGTCCACTATTTGAGTGCCGACCCAGAGAAAGTTCCGCCAGTGGGGCCCGATAACCGGTTTCAGCCCCACGAAAAGGGGCTCCAGGAAGTTTTGTCCCCCCAGAGGGGCCAGACTGCCGCCCACAAAGGCTGCTGAAGCGCATTGGTAAGCGGTGTTCAGTTCCCCGAATACGTCCCATAACACCACCTGCCCGGATTCGGCGGGCTCTTTCATCATGGATCGTTGTCCCCACGACAGGCCGAGCCGGTCGAGGGCATTCTGCCAATGCGGTACCCTGTGCAGATGGCGTGGGAAAAGACCGATAACCGCATCCGGCCGGCGCTGGTTGAGATCGCGCAGGATGTTCTCCAGGTCGGTCTCCTCCTCCTGGCGCACCGATCCCAGTACGGCAAAATCCGTTCCGGGTTTGACAATGGAATGGAAGGTGTCCAGGGCATCACCGGTGGGATCCGCTTCCTGGACCCGGTCGAACTTTATATTGGACATGGTAGCCACAGCCCTACTGCCGAACAGAGCGGCGAACCGGTCGGCATCTTCATTGGATATGGCCAGGATATGGTCGGGCCTGATGGAGCGCCAGAAAGCGGGCCAGATCCGGTAACGGGAAAGGCTTTTTTCCGTCATGCGGCCGTTGACAATGACTGCCGGACGCTCATGCCGTTTGAGTGCCAGGAACAGGCCGGGCCAGATTTCGGTTTCAAGAAGTACCATGACGCGCGGCCTGATTCTGCGGACGGCCTTTTCCATGATCAATGGCATGTCAAAAGGGAAGTAGGTGACCTGGGCCTCGACATTAGGTTTGCGGCCTTTTATGTCTTGAACTGCTTTTTCAAGGATCTCCTTGCCCTGGAGTGTGTTGGTGGTCAGGACCGCGGTGAGGCGGCGCGGGCCGGAAAGGCTTTTTAGCAGCTCCCAGGCCAGATAGGCTTCGCCGCCCGAAGCTGCCTGAATCCAGATATGCACATTTTTTTTCAGCGGGCCTTTGAGGAGACGGTTTTCAAACCCTATTGCAAGACGCTGGTTCCTGCGCAGGGCCGGCAGGATAATCCGCCATGCCATATTGTATAGTGCGAAAGCCGCTTTTTCAACCGGCCGGATGGCTGGGTTTCTGTTCATCGCGTTTGCTGAAATAGTCTGAAAAATGTTTCCGTATGACCATGCGTGCATATTGGCCGGCCCTTATGCCGATGTACTCTTCATGGGCCACAACCACGGAGACGGCCAGTGTCTTTTCCCCTTTGATTTCTTTGGCAAAACCCACAAACCAGTCAAATTTGAGGTCGTGTTTGCGGTTGAATATTGAACCGGTTTTGCCGCCGATGGTGAGCTGGGAAAGGATGCGGTCCTTGCGGTAGCCCCGGAACGTTTTTCTGGCCGTTCCCGAACGGACAGTGGCTTGCATCATATCGTTCAATACCACCGCGGTGGACGGTTCGATAGCCTGCCGCATGGATCTGGGGGCTCCCTGGTATAGCATCTCCCCGGATGCATCTGTAATTCTGTCGATTACGGTCGGCTCCACAAGTTCGCCGTTATTGACCACGGCTGCCGCCAGCAGCACACCGTGCAGCGGCGAAAGCGTCGTGGTGTTGTTGAAACCACTGGCGATTTCAGCCCAGTTGTAGGAAGCATCCTCGATGTTGAGATGGCTGGCCGGAAATTCGATCTCAAAATCAATTTCCTGATTGAAACCGAATTGCCGGGCATATTGTTCGAGCTGGGATTTGTTGAGATAGAGCGTGCCGATTTTTCCGAACACGGGGTTGATTGATTTGGCAAAGGAGTCCCGGAAGGAGATGTGATTGGTGTAGCGGTTGTCGACATCCTTTAACTGCCGCTTGTAAAGGGTGTGGGCATAACCGTTAAAGCGCATTTTTGAATCGGAGTTCAGACCGCACTGCTCCACAGCCGCTGCCGCCGATATAATTTTGAAAATACTGGCCGCCGGAAATTGGTTGTCGAGGCAGGGGTCGAGATCGGGATTTTCTTTATTGAAGCCGGATAACAGAATAATCTTGCCGGAAGCGGGTTCGGCGGCCACGATACCGATGAACCGGGAGTTGACGCGATCCATTTTTTTCAGCATGTAACGCTGCAGGTCGGGGTCGAGGCTGGTATCCACCTGCAGTCTTTTTCCGTCTGCTTCCAGGGAAAAGCCCGCCTCTTGGAGATTGATGAGCATGCCGGGGTCCAGGAGGCTGCGGGCACGTAGCTTGTCCTGCCGCGGGTCCTGTGCGTTTTCTTTGCTTGCGGCGGCAGCTTGAAGCGGGGCGGACGCATTGGACCGGTACAGGGCAAAACCGTTGATCGACAGGAAGAGACCACAGGCACCAACGGCAACGGCAGCCATCATGAACAGCAGCCTCACCACCGTGCGGGTACGTTGCCGGCGCTGTTTGCCCAACTTTATCCCGGCCTGGTATGCCCTCCAACCGTAACCGGCGGTTTCTCGATTCCGGTTGTTCATCGAATGCGACATGTATTTATCCCAATATATTATATATCATTGGCCATGTTGTTAATACAACTTTGGGGATCAGCTTACCCGGGTCCCGGGGGCAATGTCTCTGCCCGGGGCCGCCAGGCTGGCGCCCTGTTCATCGACTGCAGCCAATATCATGCCGTTGGATTCGACACCCATCAATTTGGCCGGTTTGAGGTTGGCGACAATGATGACCTGCCGGCCGATGATTTCTTGCGGTGTATAGCTTTGGGCAATGCCGGCGACAATGGTACGCATCTCTCCCACATCGACTTCGAGTTTGAGCAGTTTTTTTGATTTTGGGATGGGCTCGGCCTTGATGACTTTGGCCACCCGCAGGTCGAGCTTGCCAAACTCGTCAAAGGAAATTTGCGGTTTCAGATCGAGGCCTTGGACATGGGCTTTTTCTTCCCGGGCCGTGGGCTGGTATTCGACCCGTGGAAACAGCGGGCCGGACTTCTGGATCTGGTTTCCGGCCGTGGTTGCCCCCCAGGATTTAAGGCGGTCCAAGCGGTAGAATGGCCCGTCATCCGGGTTCAGGCCCAGTTGGCCTTGAATGGTTGCGGCGGTTGCAGGCATGACCGGGTAAATGAGGCCGGAGATCACCCTGAGGCCTTCCAGTAGATTGTAAATCACGGATGCCAGTTCCGCCGCGGCAGATGCGTCTTTAGCCAGTGCCCACGGCGCCTTTAGATCAATATATTTGTTCAGCCGGGCGACGAAGGCCCAAACAGCCATCAGGGCTTTATGGAACGCAAAGAGCGGCATGTGCTCTTCGAATTCTTCGATGGCTTGCGCTGCCAGTTTTTGAATGTCCATTTCCGCCGTGTCCTTGAATTCCGGATGAAGGGATGGCGCCGTGCCTTTAAAATATTTGTGGGTCATGGCGGTCACCCGACTGACCAGGTTACCCAGGTCATTGGCAAGATCGGCGTTGATGCGGTGAACCAGCGCTTCTTCGTTAAAGCTCGAATCCAGGCCGAAAGCCATTTCGCGCATGAGGAAGTAGCGGAACGCGTCCAGTCCGTAAACATTCTTCAATTGCAGGGGTTCGATGACGTTGCCGAGGCTTTTGGACATTTTGCTTTGGTCCACATTCCAGTAGCCATGTACGTTCAAGTGTTGGTAAATGGGCACCCCGGCCGCCTTGAGCATGATCGGCCAGTAAATTCCATGGGGTTTGAGAATGTCCTTGGCAACAATATGCTGGGCCACCGGCCATAATTTTTTGAATCGTTCACCATCCGGGTATCCCAGGGC
>JAOZRT010000460.1 GCA_029940035.1 Desulfobacterales bacterium | reverse complement strand
TCCGGCAGGGCGTTTCGATATCCGTGCAGATTCTTTGAAATATGGCGTTTTGAAAAAAAGTGATACGCCTTCCTGTCCACTCAAATAAATGAATATCGCCCGATAGCTGATTCATTTTAAAGATATGAACATATTTTTACTTGACAAACATAAGATAATAAATATAGGAAAATCTAAGAACTAAATAAGGTTCATTTAATGGGTATACAGGAAAGAAAAGAAAGGGAGCGTGAGCGCAGACGGCAGCAGATCATCGTTGCCGCAAAAAGGGTTTTTTCTGACAAGGGCTTCAATAAGGCGACCATGGAAGATATCGCCAAAGAAGCCGAACTCAGTCCTGGAACGCTCTACCTTTATTTTAAAAACAAAGACGAACTGTATGCCTCTCTCTCCCTTAGAATACTACATTATCTCTACATAAGGCTTGAGCACCTGAACAACGATGAAAAGCTCGAGTACCAGTCACGGTTGGATGCACTCAAAGACGCCATGTACGACGTTTACCAGTTCGACCCTATGATCCTGATTAACATGTTCCATTTGCAGTCCAGCGAAACCTTGCGGAATCTGACGCCTGAGTTGCTGGCTGAAATCAAGAGGCTTTCGCGGGAATCGCTCTCTGAAATGGCCAAGCTTTTCAAAGAGGGCATTAAACACAAGGTTTATATTGACGCACATCCCAACGCACTTGCGGATATTGTGTGGGCGCTTTTTTCCGGTGTTGTTCTATGGGAAACCAGTAAAAAAGTAATCAATGATGATAAAGATTACCTCAAGGACACTCTGGAAACCGCGTTCGATATATTTTGCAGGGGGATTCGAAAATAAAGTTTATTAGGGCAACCCCTAAGCTAAGGAAATGAATAGAGAGGGTTATTTGAAACACCATTAATTAAGTGAAGGAGGGTCACATATGGCAGAGAAAGAGGTCGTAGAAACTTCTGAGGCTCAAATCGCTGTCCACTGGCAGGAGGAGGATTACTACTATCCTTCATACGAATTCATAGCCCAGGCTAACATGACCGATCCCGGGGTCTATGATCGGTTCAGCCTGGACAACTTTCCCAACTGTTTCAAAGAGTACGCGGATCTGCTCGATTGGTACGAGTATTGGGACACAACCCTCGACACCAGCGATGCCCCATGCTGGAAGTGGTTTGTCGGTGGAAAAATCAACGCCAGCTACAATTGTGTGGACCGGCATCTGGCAAAAAACAAAAACAAGGCGGCCATTCACTTTGTTCCTGAGCCTCTGGAAGAAAAGTATGAACATATTACCTACCAGGAACTCTATGTACGGGTGAATGAGTTTGCGGCTCTGCTGCAGGATTTTGCTGGTCTCAAAGCAGGGGACAGGGTTACCCTGCATATGCCTATGCTGGCCGAACTGCCCATTACCATGCTGGCCTGCGCTCGGCTGGGTGTGATTCATTCCCAGGTGTTTGGCGGGTTCAGCGGACGTGCCTGTGCGGACCGGATTATCGACTCCAACAGCCGGGTGCTGATCACGGCGGATGCGTATTACCGTAGCGGGACGTTACTGGACCACAAGCAGAATGCCGACATCGCCTGTGACTTGGCGGAAAAGGACGGCCAGAAGGTGGACAAGGTGCTTGTGTGGCAGCGCTATCCCGGTAAGTCTTCAAGTCCGACACCCATGCAGGAGGGACGAGACTATTTTGTCAATGACCTGCTTGAAGATTACTATGGACGGCGTGTGGACCCGGTTCCCATGCCGGCCGAAGCACCGCTTTTCCTGATGTACACCAGCGGTACGACCGGGAAACCAAAGGGATGCCAACACGGTACCGGCGGATATCTGGCCTATGTGGCCGGCACATCCAAATACGTCCAGGACATCCACCCGGAAGACGTGTATTGGTGTATGGCCGACATTGGCTGGATCACCGGGCATTCCTACATCGTGTACGGTCCTTTGGCCATTTGCGCTTCCACGGTGGTCTACGAAGGCGTGCCCACCTTTCCGGATGCCGGCCGGGCCTGGCGAATTGCCCAGGACCTGGATGTCAATATATTTCACACCGCGCCCACTGCGATCCGGGCCTTGCGGAAAATCGGCCCGGATGAACCAGCTAAATACAACTACCATTTCAAGCACATGACCACCGTGGGCGAACCCATCGAGCCGGAAGTCTGGAAGTGGTACCATGAAAAGGTTGGCAAGGGCGAAGCCATTATCGTCGACACCTGGTGGCAGACGGAGACCGGCGGCTTTCTGGCAAGCACCTTGCCCGGCATCACGCCCATGAAGCCCGGCAGCGCCGGTCCGGGTATGCCCGGCATCCACCCCATCATATTGGACGACGAGGGTGAGAGGCTTCCCCAGGGGGCTGGCAAGGCCGGGAATATCTGTATCCAAAATCCATGGCCAGGCAGCTTTCAGACCATCTGGGGCGACCGCGACCGTTTTGTGGAGACCTACTATGCCCGTTACAACAAGGATCCCAACTCCAAGAAATGGGAGGATTGGCCCTATCTGACCGGCGATGCCGCGGTTGAGGCTGAAGACGGCTATTTCAGGATCCTGGGCAGAATCGATGATGTCATCAATGTCTCCGGGCACAGGCTGGGTACCAAAGAGATCGAATCTGCGGCACTTGTCTGTCAAGAGGTTGCCGAAGCAGCCGTCGTGCCGGTGGCGCATGAGATCAAGGGCAAGGAACCGGATCTTTACATTGCCCTGAAGCCGGGTATCGAAGCCAGCGACGAACTGGCCAAGAAAATCAACGATACCATATGCACCGAAATCGGGAAGATCGCCAAGCCCAGAAATGTGTGGATCGTGCCCGACATGCCCAAAACGCGCTCGGGCAAGATTATGCGGCGGGTGTTGGGCGCCATATCCAACAAGATCGATGAAGGGGATGTCTCCACCCTGGCCAATCCCGAGATCGTTGTCTCGATCAAGGAGATGGTGCGATCATAGGCACAGCAAGATTATTGGGAATAAGTGTTCGTGCGTGTCATTCATAAAAACCTTGTCCTGCAGTGTCTCGCACTGCGGGATTAAGGCGTAACCAATAACCAACATCAGCAAAGGAGGGCGGTTAATGGGATCACATGTATACTGGCTATTTTTCTTCGTTTTGTTGTACTGGGGATACTGCATCACCATCGGTGTCACCGGCTACATAAAAGCTAAAAAAGGCACCGACTACTTCATTGCCGGAAGGGA
>JAOZRT010000125.1 GCA_029940035.1 Desulfobacterales bacterium | reverse complement strand
CTTCCGTCCTCTGTCTTCCGTCCTCTGTCTTCCGTCCTCTGTCTTCCGTCCTCTGGGCCGCAGGCCAACTGACACCCGCCAGGGTGTCAGTTGATCCCCCGCTCCTTTTTCACGGCATCATAGGCCTGTTGGATCTCGCGGAACTTTTCCTCGGCCAACCGGGTAAATTCTTCGGGGAGCCCTTTGGAAGCAATCTTGTCTGGATGGTATTCCTGGACCAGTTTGCGATATCGCCCTTTGATCTGATCGTCTGAATCGCTTCGACTGCAGCCCAGGATAGCGTAGTATTTGTCCACGTCGCTGACATAGCGCGACCGGATGGCACTGTATTGTGAATCGCTTAAATTGAAAGTATGCACGGCGGACTGGATCAACTGCTCCTCGCTGTCACTCAGCACACCATCGGCAATGGAAACCCGCAGCATGATGTCGACCATCAGATCGAGAAGCTGGGGCTGAAAACGGAAGTGATCGTAAAATTGCCGGGTAAAATCCTGGAAGGTCCCGGGCGACTGAAGCGCTGTGTTGAAAATGGTGATGGCCACACCGCGACTTTGCTGATTCAACTGCAGGTCGTGCACCATGAAATGCTCGATGGAATCCATCTCTTCTTCGCTGACGCGCCCATCGACCTGGGCAAGCTTTGCCAGCATGGAAAATGCACCCAGAAAAAAGGCCATCTGGGCCTCCTCCCCCTGGGACAACCGGCCTCTATCCGCCTGAATGTATTTTTGCCCGCTGCTGTCAAAGGCATGGCCGAACACGGCCCCGGCAACTGCTCCAAACGGCCCTCCCATGGCAAATCCGATGGTCCCGCCAATGACCTTACCCAACCAACCCATATAGTTTCCCTCCGATCGTTATCGTCTCAAACACGCTGTCTCCGCTCACATTGGTGGAAAGACCATATGTGCAATCACATGATGAGTCAACCTATTCCATACCATTTACCATAGGGCAATTATCGCTTGTTGATTACATACGGTCAGAGTTAGAAGGAATTAGAAAGCTGTGCTGAAACATACACTAACTCCTTTCATAAATTACTCCTAATTCCAGTTCAGGGCATAAAATACCTATTGATGCACAAAATCTACGGGTAGGAACTTATAAAAGGAGTTAGAATTGATATTGCATGGTAAGGCCCATTGCACGCGAATCCCAGTTCACCTCGTTCAAACGCGTCTCCTCATAGATGCCGTCACTGAAAAAAACCCGGTCAGTGCCGTCTTCGACTGACCACTGCTGTTGGGTATACTCAATTTTCAGGGACCATTTTTCGGTCAGAAATGTGCTCAAGCCCACCATAAAACAGATACCGCTGGCCTCAGCCTCGTGTTCGAAACTCTTGGGGTGGTCGAAATCCGGTCTCAGGTTCCAGTCAGCTTCAGCATCAAAAATTGCCCAGTGGTATTCGAAACCGATAAAAGGAACAAACCGCGGCACAACCCTCCAGCCCGTCTCCATGTCCACCTGCATTTCCAATCCAACCCAGGGGCCCATCCACTGAGCCTCGTAGGTGCTGTCGAGCCCGGAAAAGGGCCCCAGTGGCGGAATGGTCTGATACCCGTTGGTCATGGTCAGGTTTTGACTGTGATAGGAAAGGCCGATCATGGGCATTATGGTAAAGACGTCTGTAAAGATCGGCAGGATGATCCCAGCACCCAGTGAGACATCGATGGTACTGCCATGATCAGTGCTGTTATTGGAGCGGGACCATTCACCCTGGCGGTTATCCCATTTATAATCCGAATCCTGGTTTTCACCACTCATGATGCGACCGTAGTTCATGTATCCCCTGAAATAGACGCTTTGTTTCACAAGGGAACTGAAGCCAATGCTCAACTCATATATTTCCAGGTTATCCCAGGTCAGTTCGGAAAGGATATTGGGATCATCATCCTTACCAGCTATATTCCAATCCAATTTATCGGTTCGGTAATTAATCCCCGCATAGAACTGAATGATTGCTTGGCTGCTTGATTTTTCATAGGCCGGAGGCCCGGGAGGAAGGTCCTCTGTCCCATCAGGATTATCACCGTCATTAGAACTTGCCTGGGCTATAAACACCTGGCCCGGTAGAAGAAGGGTTGCTTCCGCATAGCTGACAACCGAAAAAGCTGTGGCCAGCAGACAGATCACAAACGTCAAGGTCACCGTTAAACCAAAGACACAAAAACGAGGATGTCTCATCATATTGGGCAATCCTTTTCGCAGGTCAATCCTTTTGGTCGACAAGCATGGACCCCTGATGCCTTCGAAACATGGTGGCAGAATACTTTTCCAGTTTCCAGTCCGGAACGCGGCATGCACTGCACGAACGTTTGAACCACTTGTTCCTGAGCCACCGGGCGGCACGGCTGTTCCTAGAGTTGTTGATCACAAAAGTGCGGTTGCAGTGCGTCGTGATCCTGGCCTGTTCGCCCATTTTTTCGATGGTCCGGATGCCGTGCAGCACCCCCTGTCTGGACGGCCACAGCTTGATCTTGTCGATCAACCTGAACAGCTCGACGCGTTTCCGGTAGAATCGCTTTTGAGGTGTTTTTGTCTTTTTGCTCACCGATTATTCTCCCTTACCCAGAGCCACCTGCCTAAATCATATCACTTTTTGGACGCTACGCCTTTAACTACGGCCGCCATCATGCCAGCCACTCCCAACTGCAGCGTGTCGTGGAGCAGCCTGCCGGAAGTTGCCTTCAAGGCCTCTGGTGTCAGACCAAGCGGAACGCCGGGCGCCGCTACCAGGGTATCGCCAGCCACATGCTGGGCACCCATTATTCCTGCCGCTGGCGTTGCATCGAGGATGAACTGATGCTGCTGCAGCGCTTTTTGAAGATCGTGCGCCACGTTGACCGTCTGTTTCAACTGCTGTTCCAACACTTGCGCCGTGCTGCAGGCTTTTTCCAGGTCCACATCCACCACCGTGAGCACAGCTCCCAGTTGCAGCAATTCGAATCCGGCCTGTTGACCCACAGGACCACATCCTACCACAAGCGCTGCTTGGCCTTCAAGACCGCTGGCCATCATATCCAGTCCGACGGCAAACACCTTGCCGGTGGCCTCACTGTTATGCACACTGATGCCCGCTTTAAGATGGATGGCCTGGAAATCATCGTCATCGGAAAGGACGATCACATCTGATTCCCTTTCAACGGCTTCAGAAAAGCCGGCAACATCAGTCGCCTGGGTGACAAAGGCGGTGAACCCGATATGTTCGACAATGGCCCGGACGGCTTCGGTAAATCCCGGTATGGTCCCCTGCCCCCAGGTGATGGGAATGATCCCGGCCCTTGTGCAAGAGGCGACATCCATGAACACGGATCGTTCCAGGCCATAGGCCCGGCAGGCAATCCCCGCAAGATCCGAACCCGTCATGGCCGCAAGCGTGTCGTCATACGCCTTCAGCATGCCGGGAATGTCTTTGATGTCATTATGTGTCAGCCTGGTCATGTCTGAATCTTACATGAAATTTGATAAGAAAATAATGAAATTATAAAGATAGCCTATTTAATAGTATATGTCACTTCCACATTTTGAACCCTTCTCAATCAAACGGGTGCCATTCTTTTTTCTCATCAAATTTCACCCGAAGGGCGAACCTGAGGCTTCCATATGCAGCGTTGCCAAGGATTCGAAGTAAATAAAACTACGACTTCACCCTTGGACGCCTTGCCTATGAAAGCCTCAGGCTCGTGCAAGGCCCAGGCAATACATGGGCCTTGCAATAAAATCGTGTTCCACGATTTTATGAAACGCGACTGCGTCGCTACAATTTAATTAGGTTCCTCTCCAAAAGAGTTGGCGGAGAACCAGAAATCAAGGGGTCGAGAGACAAGTCTTAGCCGTCAGCACGTAGCGCATGGCCTGCTATCAGCTATGGGCTACGAACTATGAGCTATGAGCTACACTCTATGAGCTGTTATTCACTGCTGCAAACTCCCCTGTAAGGCCGAAGCTATGCTTGATCGTCTCCAGTACCTGTTTGCGCTTATCCATTGCCGCCTGCCGGTCCTTTCCTGTAACAATAAGGGTGGCCACCCAGTCTGCACGCCCTTCCGTGCAGTTGGTGATGGCTTCGTCCGCTCCGTAAAAATCCGGCACGCGGCGCAGGGGACCGGCATTGGAAATGATGTGCTCACCGGCAAACCTCAACACACCCCCGGAAACACGTATGTGCTCGTAAACGACCCCTCTGGCCCTGCCTTGATCCGGCGCGGACGGCATATGACCGTGCATGAACAGCTCTCCCAGGGCCTCCACCATGTTGAACCCAATGGAATGATAGACCGCGGTCGGGGTCTGGCTGGGAAAGCGCGCATCGATCTCGAGCACCCGCAACGCCCCGTTGTTCTCCACCACCTCCACATCCATCAGCCCATTCAGGTCGACCAGACGTGCGATTTCAAGTGATATTTTTTCAAACGCCGCAACCTGTTCGGCCGGCAAAAGGCTGGGCGCAGTCACGGCCCTGCAATCATATTGTTCATCCATATGCAGGTCGGTTACTTGCGGCAGAAAATAGTCCCCGTGCCGGCCCAATACCTCCAGTGAATAGGTGGGCCCTTCCACATACGCCTGGGCCACCCACTCCCCATTGGTTTGCTTCAGAAAATCATCCACCGAAGCCCTGTCGTTAAAAATGGTAATGTCCTCACTCCCGCTGGCACGGCTGGGCTTGACAATCACCGGGGGGGGGCAATACGGCCATGCCCGGGGAACGGGAATGCCTGAACGGGCAAACAAATCGTCTGAGGCTTGTTTGGAAGATGAAATGTTATAAGCCGCCGGGTCAAATGCAAAAGGAATGTCATTGGACAGGGCGCAGCGGGCCAACGCGGCCAGGGCAGCATCATTTTCCAGGGCTGGGATCAGGAGATCGACTTTGGCAAATAACGCCCCCAGATGTTTTTCTTCGCACAGGTCCTGCTGCACAAACCAAGGGCACATTCCCGAAGCCGGCACATTGGCGTTCTTGTCCACCACCAGTACATCCCACCCGGCTTTGCGGGCCAGGTAGGCTATTTCAACCCCCTGCAGGTTGCCGCCGGCAACGGCGACTAGCATGCCGGCCGCCTTTTGGTGTGGGCCGAGGCAATGGATTGAGTGCGGTTGTGAACCCAGGCTGTGTATTCTTCCAAAGTGGCGGAACGCAGCCCGTTATCTTCGAGAATATGCACGGCACTGGCGGCAGTCCGGTTACCCTCCTCGATATCCAGGGAACTCTGGGCCACACCAGCTAAGCCCTGACCCGGCGGAACCAGCGAGGTAATCACATTGGCGCCCGCATCGAGCCGCCTTTTAAGCCCGGCCAGCCCGTCCACATCCAAAGATGCCGGAATGAGGCGGTCCGGAAGCGCCAGGCGCATGACAGCCGCTACCACAAGTTCACAAAAAGGATCCGGCGGGGAACACTCAGCCATGGGAGTGCCGCTCTGGGGCACGAAATTCATCATGCGAACCTGGTCACTATCCAGACGGCGCATCATGTCTATGGAGGCGGCAATGTCATCCCTGGATTCACCAACCCCGCCCAGCAACCCCTCTTCGATGAGCATACCCAGGGAGCGGGCAGTCATCTTAACCTGCAAACGGTCGTCATAGCTTTGCCCCGGCCGCAACTGCTTGAAAAGTTCCCGGTTGTGGGTTTCCTGATAGCAGGCATACCAGCTCACCCCCTCATCAGCCAGCTGTGCCAGCATCTTTTCCGACACCAGGCCTGGGGAAACCATCATGGGCAGCCCGGTGGCAGCCCTGACCGAACCCACCACGTCGAGAATCCATTCATACCCCTGTCCGTTGTAATCCAGAAGTTCAGGATCCTCACCCATGGTCAGGTCGATGAGATGAACCCCGGTCCGGGCCAACGCCTGGGCGGCAGATACAATTTCTTCTTTGCCTTTTCTGTAGCGGACACTTTCCTGGTTTGATTTGCGGTAAAAACAAAAATGGCAGTTGTTGCGGCAGTAAGTACTGATGTAGAGGAAGCCGTAGAGAAATATTTTATTGTCAAAAAACCGGTTGCGCAGGTTACGGGCTGTGGCAAACAGGGCCTCGACATGTTCTTTATCCTCCAGGTCCAGCAAAAAACGGATGCTGGTATTATCCAGACCGTTTCCCTTTTCCGCTGTGCGGAGAATCTTTTCCAGTTTGGTGGTCATACTTTTGCTTGGCATGGATCTAGTTTTGCCTTCTTTCGTGATAATGAGGAGTGCCCTGCGGTAAAAAATCCCATGCAACATACCACCAGTTAAAAATCCAACTATATATTCAGCGGGACGCCGTCCAGATAAGTGAGGCTCCGGCCCACGCTGCCCAGGTTGTGGCTGCCTGCCTTTACCATGAGAAGCCTTTCCAGGCCAAACCCGATGCCCACCCAGTTTTCCGTAATTTTCCAGGCCTTGTCCAGGGCATGCGGCCCCATGGCACCCGAAGCCACCTCCACATCGCCCGGGGCAACCACATCCATGGTTTCGCCATACACTTCCGATGACTCGAACTCAAAATCATACGTTTCAAGGCCGGCAGCATCCATGACAACGGCTGCCAGGGCCTTCAGCCGCGCCTGCCTCTCCTCCAACGGCGTGCCCATCTCCACCAGGTTCAGCATGGTGAATTCGCTGGCATGCCGGGCCCCCTGGGACTCCTTTCGAAAACAGGATCCCACCTCGAAAATACGGACGGGCCTCTCCCACAAACGCAGCAGGTCCTTCAGGACAAAATAGAGGTGCGGCGCCAGCATGGGCCGCAGGCATTTGGATTTGTCCAGCCAGAACACCTGTGAACTCAAGGCATGGTTTTCATCCACCGACATCTTTGCCAATAGCCCGCGGGACATGATAATGGGTGTGGTTATCTGCACAAACCCCTGGGCTGTCATGGCCTGAATCAGGCGGCTCTCCAACGCGCATATGCCGGGCCTGAACTTTTTGGTGCGCAGTTCCTCCAGACGGGCCCGGTGGTCTCTGACCAGCTGTTTGTCCAATTTTTGAAACACCTGGTCCCGTTCCCGAGGCGTGTCAAATCCGCCCTCCAGGATCTGTTGGTCAGCGCCCAGTGCCTTGAGCCGTTTTGATTGAATCTCTGTCCAGGTGAATTTATTCAAGGTATGCATCTCTTATAAAGGTCTTCCGTCTTTTACGGGCAGGCACAAGGCCGGCCCCTACACGTGTTCATCTTCTATCCTTGTCCCTTCTGTCCTCAGTCCTCTGACACTCTGTCCTCTGTGGTTCCGTTCTCTGTAGCTCTGATATCTGGCTTTTAAAATGGCGGGGAGCCCGGGAGTCGCACCCGGCTGCGCGGGTTTAGAGCCCGCATGATCACATAACGATCCACCCCCCATAAATCTTGCTGCGCAATATTTATTCAACGCGACTTCGTCGCTATATTCATGAAGCTGTTGTCTCCTAATGTCAACCCTTTCGACCAAGTCCTGATTGAAAGTTAACACTTAATAACTAATTGTTAATGACCTCTGTCCGCTGTGGTTCCGTCCTCTGGGGCTCTGTGGTTCTGTCCGCTGTGGTTCCGTCCTCTGGAGTTCTGTCCTCTGAGACCAATGCCTTGTGGTTCCCTCATGCAATGGATGCCCGTTGCTTGAACTTGTCGACACAGTTGATGTCGATGTCGAGCAGTTCGGCAATGTTGAATTTGGCCTCCATGCATTTGGGGGAGCCGGCGTGAGGATGCAGCAACCCGAGGTTGAGGTCCTCACGGGCCTCGGTCATAATAACAGGATCGGTCAGGTCGGCCACTGCCACCCCCAGCTTTTCCGCTACATAGGCCTTGGCTGCATCGATTTTCATGCCACGGGATATTTGCATGCGCGCCACCAGATCTCCGGCTGCCCGCATTCCGCCCATTCCCGAAGCAATCGCATGTGTAACCGCCATGCCCATGGGATCACCCACGCCAACCTACAACCCGTCCAGGCGACAGATTTCGACCATGGCCTTGGACGCGCGCGAGGCCACATCCAGGGGCGGATGATCGTTCACCGTCATGCCCCCGACCCCCATGCCCATGTTGACATGCACCGGAATGGTGGCTGCTTCACAGCAGGCTTTCATGAAGGTGATAGCTCGGGCCATGTTCCAGGGGGTCGATTCGCTGGTGTTGGTATTGCAAACCGGACCGAAAACAGTGACGCCGGCCTTTTCGGCCAGTTTGACCTGTTCATGGGGGTACATACCTGCCAGGCGGGCCCCTTCCCACTCCATCTCACCGTGCATGCCCAGGACAAATTCACCGGCCATCCCCAATTCGATACATATACCGGGGTATTTTTCCCTGAGGATCTCCGTAGCCTTCAGGCCTGCCAGGAAATCAGCATCCCCGGCAGCCCCCACCGTGTCCAGAATAATGGCATCCGCACCGGATTCATACATGGCGCTGGAAACATAAACAATATCGTTCACGGCATCTTCAACAGCTGCCTCGTAGGATTCCAGGGCCGCTTCGATCTCACCCCGGGGAATCAGCTCCGAAGGGTTGGGAAAAGGGCCGTCCGGCTGGCTGTACAGCCCCAGGTTGGGCATGGCGCCGTAGAACACCGGTGCGGTGGTCACGGAAAGCACCTGCTCCAGCAGGGGTTGTTCATAAGTGACAATAGGCTTGATCGGCTTGAAACTGTAGTCCATGTGGCCCATCTCCAGCGTATCCGCCCCCAGCAGCTTCTCATAAATCTGCAGACACTGCAGCCGGTCCACATTGACCTGAGCACGCAGCATTTTAATGGGCGAACCGTCATAGGTGAGCACAACTTCTCTGCCGGGTTCGACACCCACAAACCGGTGCGGCGAACTGAAGATGTCTAAAAGGTGGTCCAGTTCTGCCTTGTCTAGCGCCGGGATGTTACCGCGGTCGGCAGCATCAGCGGTCCCCTCCTCGAGATCCCGTCTGATGTCATCGGCCGACATTTCCACAGGCGTTCCATCACCGTAGCGGGTGAGAATAGTGCCCATCATTCCTCCTCAATATTGATGTTGATTGAACGATTCAATGATTGTCCATTCAAGTATGGTAATTACGCTTCGCTGTCATTCATAGACATAACAACGATATTTCTCCTTCAGGCTGGTGCCGAGAAACACCAGCATGATCTCTTCCGTCTCCTGCTGCTTCATTTTAATAACCAACTTTTTTTCACCGGACGAGGGATCTGTAACCAATTCCTGATGAACGATTTCCAGCTTCAGGTCGGACAAGGCATCGTCGATTGTCTGAAAGCCGGCTTTTCCCCCGGCCTCCAGTCGGTGTTCGATAACCACATAAGAAAATGCCGGATCGTACGCCTGGGTCATTACCGTCAAACCCGGGGGTCGTTTTATGGTGGTTTCCTCTTTCATACGCTTGTCTACCCGATGAGTTCCTTGATTTTAACCACGGAATCCTGGGCATCTTCAGCATAGGCATCCGCCCCGATCTTGGCTGCCCAACGACCGGTTACCGGTGCACCGCCCACAATGGTCTTGAATTTATCGCGCAGACCCGCTTTTTTGAGTTCCTTTTCAAGGTCTTTCTGATGCCCCATGGTGGTGGTCAACAGGGTACTGGTGCCGATGACATCGGCTTCCACCTTGACCGCTTCCTCGATAAACTTTTCAGTGTCCACATCGCGCCCGATATCATGCACAACCAGGCCGTTGGCCCGCAACAGCGCCACCACAATACCCTTGCCGATGTCGTGAATATCGCCTTTGACGGTACCGATGACGACCACACCCGGCTTTTCCAGTTGTTTCTCGGGCAGAGCCTCGTTGACCAGTGCCGTGACCTTCTTCATGACATCCGCCGACTGAACCAGGCCGGGCAGAAAAAGCAGCCCCCGGCCGAACTGGTCACCGACTTCTCCGATCCCCGGGATGAAACCCTCGGTCATGATTTCCAGGGAATTGTTGCCCGCCTCAATGAACTTTTTGGTTATTTCAATGGCCTTGGCCTCGTCATGATCTACAATCGCCTTGATGGCCTCCTTGATTGTTTGTTCGTCTACCATAGGTTTCTCCTCCTCTTCATTAGAAACAGATCGTGCTTTTATTGTACGTTCAGTTGTTTTAAAACCTTGAGAGTTTGAAAAAACTTTCAGAGCTTATAACTGTTTCTAATGTGTATAAATGATTAATAATTCTTTGTGTCCTTTGTTTACCCAGTGAAACCTGTTCTTGTTTCTGTTTCACCGGGGTGTCTTTGTGGTTCTCCTATCAAATGGCGGTCCGGTCCTTGAAGCGGTTGACGCAGTTGATGTCAAGCTCCAGGACTTCCGACAGCCTGAACTTGGCTTCGATTCCCTTGGCACATCCCGGCAGGGGCATGATTTGACCGATTTGCAGGTCCTGCCGTACTTCGGTCATGATTACCGGATCGGTCAACTCGGAAACAGAGACGCTCAATTTTTCGGCCACATAGGCCTTGGCTTCTGCGATGCGCATACCACGGGCCATTTGCACGCGGGCAACCAGATCTCCGGCTGCTCGCATTCCGCCCATTCCCGATGCATGCGCATGTGTCAGCGCCATCCCCAGGGGGTCGCCTACGCCAACCTACAACCCGTCCAGGCGGCAGATCTCCACCATGGCCTTGGACGCGCGGGAAACCACGTCCACCGGCGGATGGTCATTTACGGTAACCGCCCCTACCCCCATGCCCATGTTGACGTGGATGGGAATGGTGGCAACATCACAACAGGCTTTCATAAAGGTGATGGCGCGCGACAGGTTCCATGGACTGCTTTCGGACGTGTTGGTGTTCACCACCGGCCCGAAAATGGTAACCCCGGCTTTCTCGGCCAGCTTGACCTGTTCATGGGGGTACATACCTGCCAGGCGGATCCCTTCCCACTCCATCTCACCGTGCATGCCCAAAATGAATTCCCCGGCCATACCCAATTCAATGCAAATCTCGGGAAATTCCTTTTTCAGGATATCGGCGGCCATCAGGGAGGCCTTGAAATCAGCCTCGCCGGCCGCACCGACCGTGTCCAGGTTGATGCCGTCTGCGCCCGAAGCATGCATGGCCCTGGCAGCGTACACGATATCCTTGACCGCCTCTTCCACCGTGGCATCGTAGGAAGCCCGGGCCCCTTCGATATCGCCCATGGGCATCAATTCCGATGGATTCGGAAACGGCCCGTCCGGCTGCGTGTAGGTGCCGAGATTGGGCATGGCACCGTAAAAAAGCGGCACGTGGGTTGACAAAAGGGCCTGCTCCAGGATGGGCTGCTCCATGGTGACAATGGGCTTGATGGGCTT
Source organism: Desulfobacterales bacterium (assembly GCA_029940035.1). Classification (GTDB taxonomy): domain Bacteria; phylum Desulfobacterota; class Desulfobacteria; order Desulfobacterales; family B30-G6; genus JAJDNW01. Next base: position 816 of record JAOZRT010000125.1, on the reverse strand, counting down.
GAAGCTGTAATCCACATGGCACAACTCCATGGTGTCGGCCCCCATGATCTTTTCATAAATCTGCAGGGCCTGGATGCGGTCCACATTCACACCCACCCGCCTGATTTTGAGTGTACCGGCATCATAGGTGAGCACCACCTCGTTTCCCGGCTCCACGCTGACAAAATTGTACGGCAGGCTGAAAATGTCGAATAAATGTGCCAGTTCCTCCTTGGACAGCGCCGGTATATTCCCTCTTTCGGCAGCATCCTGGGTGCCTGCTTCCAGGTCCTGCATGAGCTCTTTTTCACTCATGGTCAGCATCGTCCCGTCGCCGTAACGGGTCAAGATTGTCGCCATAATTCCTCCTGGTCTACCTATTTTTATGATGATTAATTATATTTAATTATCTTATAGTTATAGGCTTAACCTTAAACTGTCACTAGAACTCCAGCTTCTGAGCCCGATACGCCGTGAGGTACGCCATGCAGAAGTCATCCTTGCCGGCCAGAGCGTTGGCCGCAACGATATTGCCCATCATCTTCTTGTCCAGCGGGTTGATGATCGCGCCGTCCAGCCCCTTGCCAATGGCCATGCTCACAAAAGTCTGATTCAGAAAGGGCCGGTTGGGCAGGCCAAATGATATGTTGGACAACCCGCACACCGTGTGGATGCCTTTGAAGGTCTTGACAATTTTTTCGATGGCATTCATGAACTCCACGCCGAAGTGGTTGCTGGTGGATACCGGCTGAACCAGGGGATCCACATAAATGTTCTCAATTGGCACGTTGTTCTGCAAAAGGCCGTTCACCAGTTTATCGGCAATGGCCATACGGT
>JAOZRT010000459.1 GCA_029940035.1 Desulfobacterales bacterium | reverse complement strand
CCGGGCCCCTCTGGCAGGTGCGCTGTTTGCTGCCGAAGTGCTGTACCGCGATCCCGAGTTCGAATCCGAAGTCATCATACCGGCCGGGATATCATCGGTGGTGGCCTACTGCGTTTTCTGCCTGGTATTCGGGTGGGGATCGCTTTTCGAATCCCCCGGGTTTAAATTCAGCAATCCTTTGGAGCTGGGACCATACATCATCCTGGCGTTTATTCTCGTGGCCGTGGGCATGTTGTACGTCAAATCTTTCTACGGTATCATAGATCTGTTTAAATCTCTTAAAATCCCCAATCACCTCAAACCTGCCCTGGGGGGGCTCTGCACCGGGATCATAGGCTTTTTTCTACCGCAAACCCTGGCCTTTGGCTACGGCTTTGCCCAGATGGCCCTCAACAGTGAACTAACGGTGCCGTTCCTGCTGCTTTTGGCTTTCGGCAAGATCTTCACCACCTCGTTTTCCATCGGATCCGGCGGCAGCGGAGGTGTTTTCGGCCCATCCATCGTTATCGGAGGCGCCATGGGCGGAGCCGTGGGCAAGGTGTTCCACGGCATCATGCCGGGCGTGGTCAACGAACCGGGTGCATTTGTGGTAGTAGGAATGGCTGGTTTCTTCACGGCAGTTTCCAACACGCCCATTTCCACTATCATCTTTGTCAGCGAAATGACCAACTCTTATCATCTGCTGCTGCCCAGCCTTCTGGTCTGTTCCCTGACCTACCTGGCCTCCCAGAAATGGACCATTTTTCAACAGCAGGTAAAGAGCAAAATCGATTCTCCGGCCCACGCCGGCGACTTTTTCGTGGACATCCTCCAGGCTATCCGCGTGAAGGATCTTACCGACCACATTAAAAAGGTGACCCTGATCCCCCAGGATATGCCTTTTGTCGAATTCAAATCTTTTTTTTCCACTACCAAACAGCATTACTTCCCAGTGATGGACGACGATGAAAGGCTCATCAGCATTTTTTCCATAAACGATATCCGGGGGGTGCTCTTTTCCAGTGAAATAGAACACCTGGTACGCATGAAGGATATCGGCACGTCGGACATTATCGTCACCACGCCTACCGATGACCTGAATTCCGTACTGCAAAAATTCACGGATAAGAACATCGACAGCCTGCCGGTGGTTATGGACGACGACCACGGCCTGCTCATGGGCATGCTCAACCGCAGGGAAGTCATCGCCTTCTACAATGATAAAATCAGGGAAATGAAACAGAAGAAAAACTAATATTTCTGATTAAATATGACGTCTGGCATAGGTGGCGGGCGGATGAAACACAACATCCATGAAATTGGTACAAATAGCGAAACAAATAGGAAGCACAAAAAGCCGCAGAATATAACCCGTCCATCTTGATGCTTTGTTACGCCATGGAACTATTTTCGGATAATGTCTTAGAAGCTTGAGCCGGAATAATTCGTTGTTCAATATCAGACCAAATTTTGCGTTTCATCATTCGTAAATCATATTCAGTCTGTAAATTCAGCCAGAACTGAGCTTCGACACCAAAGTAGCGCTGCAATCTCAAGGCGGTATCGGTGGTAATGGATCGTTTCCCGTTAACAATCTCGCTAATTCTATTGGGAGGAACAGAAAGGTCACGAGAGAGCTTATTGATGCTGATACCGAAGGGTTCCATAAAGTCTTCACGCAGGATTTCACCTGGTGTAATCGGATCAAAAAGTTTGCTTGCGCTCATGTCAATACCTCAATGATAATCTACAATTTCAACATTAAATGCATTCCCCTCATGCCATTCAAAACAGACACGCCATTGTTTGTTAATGCTAATGGCGAATTGCCCCTTCCGATCTCCTTTGAGAGCGTGAAATTTATTTCCTGGATTAAGCATTAAGGCGTTCAGATTAGGAGCGGCATGAAGTACTATAAGCCTTTTTCTCGCTTGCCTTTCAAAAGATTGTTATGGTGTACCCTTATATTCAACAACCCTATTATTGTCGTTATACTCTAAATATAGATATATAAACCGCGTCCCCAAAGTTATAATGTTTGGAGGCCGCATTCAGTTTTTCATTCAGATCATTTTGCATATCGTCAAACTGTTATCACGTCACTTTTACTTGGTCAGAACACCGATTTCTTGAACCAGATAATCAGAAAAAAAAGCATCCGACCAGAGACTCAACTCATCTCTTTGCCCTGGGTTTTTTAAAAATGGTTCAACATCGCTTTTGGCTAGGCTAAAATCAATCTCTTTAATCTTTCTGGATATCAATTGAACAAGTTTTTCCCTGGTCAACATCTCGGAGGGGGCAATATGACCTGTTTGCACCATTTTATTATTAAGATAATGCAAATCACATGGAACACGATTCTTCACAAACCATATTAAATCATACCAGTCTCGTCCTTTAATATGGGTTCTTATGGTACGGCATAACAAAGCATGCATTTTACCTGCAAACAAACTGGTCAATGTCATGGTTTTAATGCTAAATGGAATTGGGTGAAGATGATATTTTAGATCACTGGTAAAACCGGTGGCCGGATCCTGATCAATTTCCAATTTGATTTTCATCACGGCATTTTTATGGGTCTTCAAATTTGAATCGATTTTTAATAAATGGATTAACGTATTTGCTTTGATGAAAGCAGAATCAATCGTGCTTTTATTCTGCTTATTTTTTTCTTGTGTTAAAACCTCAAAACCCCACAGTTCCAACTCCGCTTTTACTGCACCAAGATACTTTTTAATATCAAAATCCGTTTCCGGCTGAATTAACGAAAAATCCAAATCCTCAGAAAAACGGTCCAGTTTATATAAAATCCGTAGTGCAGTCCCTCCGTATAAAACAGCCTTTTCATAAAATTTTGACCGCCATAAACCAAGCAATACGATTTCTTGCATGATCTCTTTAAGCGCATTCTCATGATCATGAATCGTAAGTAATTCATACCTGCTCAGCATTTGTTCAATTTTTTCATCAAACATAACCGTCCTTTAAACAACGAATCAGTAGTTTTATGCTTTGCCTTCGATATCCGGCCTTAATTTTTTCCAACAAAGAAAAATCAAGTTTCTCGTAAACACTGAAATCCAACCGCATTAATTCTAGGAATTCCTTCATTTCCTTTTTGGTTGAAATATGAGTTTTCGGCGCTGTTATGTCGCATAACGCCTTCTCAGGGGAAGCAATTAAAATCTTTTTTTGATCTCCGGCATCTTCAAGC
>JAOZRT010000458.1 GCA_029940035.1 Desulfobacterales bacterium | reverse complement strand
TGCTGATAAACGATTTCCTTGGGCGCCAAAAGGGGGCTCAAGGGGGTAAAAACAGCCCCGGTTTTTAAAGCGCCGTAATAGGCGATGGCAAACTGCGGACAGTTCGGCAGATGGATAGCCACCTTGTCACCTTTCTGAATACCCATGGATATCAGGGCTGCGGCAAAACGATCGGCCAGGTTTTTCAGCTCTCCGAAAGTGAGTTCCATACCACCAAATATCAGCGCTATCCGGTCTGGAACCCGTTCTGCGGTTTGATCCAAAAAGGCGAATACGGGTTGCTCGGGGTAGTTCAGGCTGCGCGGCCATTCGGCAGGCCATGCTGTAAATATTTTTTCCATCACAAACCTCCTTCCATCAGTTCAGGGGAAGCCATGACCCTGAAAAGCGGAAAAAGCGGATTCCTGCGATAGGTGTTCAGGGTCTGCTGATGCTGTTCCACAGAGGATGCCGTGGAACAGTCTTCCAGTAAAATAGCTTTGAAATCGTGGCACAGGGCATCCAGGGCGGTGCTCAGGACGCAGAAAGGCGTGGCAATGCCGGCTACCGCGCAGAGTGTAACCTTGCGTTCATGCAGCCAGGTTTCAAGGCCGGTTTTGAAAAAAGCGGAAAAGCGGGGTTTGGGCAGCCAAAAGTCCTGCTCTTCCCGCACCAGACTCTCCACGACTTCGGCCCCTTCGGTTCCTGCCAGTGAATGGGGATGCAGGCGTCCGCTGAAGATGAAATCCGTTTCGTGGAAGGCATCCGTGGAAAAGATCACCGGCCAGTTATTCTGCCTGAAAAAGCCGGATAAACGGTTGATGGGTTCGATGATCTTTTTAGCAAAAGGGGTAATGGGGAGGTTTTTCTCTTCCTTGAAGTTGTCTTTGACCATATCGATGATCAGCAGGGCGGGTAATTCCATTGATAGCACCCAAATTGGATTAGTGGATAAAGAAAAAGATCTTTTATCACGAAATTACGAAAAAGAAATAAAACACGAAAAAAGAAATGATATTTCGTGCTTTCAACCTTTCGTGTTTTCGTGATTATTGGTTTGTTCCTCAAACGTTAGTACGTTAAGCCAACGGACGCGTGTAGATGGTTTTATATCTTTCCGGCGACATTCGCAGGCATTCGGTGCAGCCCTGTTCTTCCTCAGGATCGAAGGGCTCGAGATGGACATCCATACCCATTTCTTCGTACATCTCGATTACGTCTGACAATCGAGGTTCATCATGGGTGGACTGTTTGATCCAACCCTTTTGTACAAGCTCGGTTTCTTTAGTCATGAACCTAAAAATTATATTGGAAGAATTGTTGATCCGGGTCTTCAGGCTCAACAATTCTTCCAGTCCGGCCTTCTTTTTTCGTAAAAGCTGGCAATACCTTCCAGGGTGTCCTCGGACTTGATGAGGGTGTTGAGGAACAGGTCGCTCACACCTTCGAGGGCATCTTTGGGGCTCATGCCCAGATGCTGGTTCACCGCTTGCTTGTTCAGGCGCAAAATCAGTGGACTGCTGGCTTGAATTTCATGTATCATGCGGACGACAGACTCCGTGAACTCGTCGTCCTCGACGCTTTGGCTGACGAACCCCATCAACTGGGCTTCATCTGCAGTATAGATCTTTCCCGACGTACAGACTTCAATGGCTTTGGCAGGTCCCACAAGCAGGGGCAGGCGGATGGCGGCATAAGGGGGCAGAAACCCCAATTTTACTTCAGGCTGGCCGAATTTGGCTTTCTTGGAGGCGATGACCACGTCGCAGGCAATGGCATATTCCATGCCGCCGCCCAGGCAGTTACCGTGCACCGCCGCAATGCTCGGAATTTCAAGGTTGGCGATGAGGCTCAAAGAACGGTTGAAAGTGGCGATCATGTCCGGCGCCATTTCAGGTCTGTGGTCGCCCACGTCCACCCCGGCGCACCAGCTGGCGCCTTCACCGTAAATGACCACGCATTTGAGGCTGGCGTCTTGGCTTACTTCCTCCAGTACACTGCAGAATTCCTGCATCATGCCAATGTTGAATACGTTGTGTTTGGGCCTGTCCAGGGTGATGCTGGCCACGCCTTCGGATTTTTCGAGTTTGATGGTCTTGTTCTCAGCCATGGTTAACCTCTGTATTTTGGTATTTTATTTAGGTGTAGCGTGGTTGCTTATCTGCATGAAAACCATATTTAAATATAGTATATAACTACATTAAAATAAGATAGTTGATATATGTTATTTAAATTGATAGTTTAAGCTTTGTCAAACACGTAATTCAGCTGCCCGTTTGACACGGTATTGGTTTTTGTTTTCATCTGCATACCTACCTTGATCTCTTCTTCAGGGATACTGCTGGCAATCCTGCCGAACACCTTGTAGGTCCCGTAGTCAAGCAGGGCAATGCAGTAGGGCACGTCCTCCTCGAATCCGATGGGGGCAAATGTCAGCTTGCTGAATGTTACCAGTTTGCCGGTGCCGGATACATCAAACCATTCCATGTTGCTCGACAAGCAGTGGCAGCAGTCAGCCCGGGGCGGGAAAAAAACCGCACCGCAATCCAGGCATTTTGTGCCGGTCACTCTTCCATCTTCAAGGTGCTTGATGAAATCATTGGTTTTGGTTATGGCAGTGAAACTCACCGTGCCGAATTTATTAAAACGGTCATCGACCTCTCTTTTTTTACCCATGATTACCTCCCCAGAATGGTTACATTGCCGTAAAGGCCCACGCCGCCGATATTGTGTACCAGGCCGATTGCAGGGTCTTTCACCTGAATGTCACCGGCATCACCCCTCAACTGCAACACGATAGTTCTTGTTTGCGATCCACCGGTGGCCCCGATGGGATGACCTTTTGACAACAAACCGCCGTCCACGTTGACCGGAATGGATCCTTCCTTGTACGTCTCCTTGCCGCGGATCAGTTCCTTGCCCTCGCCTGGTTCGGCAAATCCCAGGTTTTCATAGGCCATCATTTCCGCGATGGTGAAACAATCGTGGACTTCGGCGACATCAATATCCTTGGGGCCGACACCGGCCATGGCATACGCCTGCCGGGCAGCCTCCTGGGCAACCGTAAGCCCCGAAAAAAGGTCCCGTCCGGCCAGGTTCACGCTTGTGGTTGCCGAGCCCAGGCCCATGATCCAGACCGGCTTTTTACACATGGCCTTGGCTTTTTCCTCGCTGGCCACGATGATGCAGGAACTGCCGTCGGCATTGGCACAGCAGTCTCCCA
>JAOZRT010000457.1 GCA_029940035.1 Desulfobacterales bacterium | reverse complement strand
TATTTGATAAATGATGATATATATTCGATTTTTTACATTACGGGAGAAGATGCATATGCATGCTGGAAAAAAGGAACTGAAATATCAACTTTGGGGCTGGGTTCTGTTTATTGTTTGCGCCTTTATTTTTATTGCATCGAGCTTTCGCACGGGCGATGTGTTGATGCTGATCGGCAGCTTGTTTTTCCTGGTGGCCTGTTTTCTATTCCTGATTCCGCTGCTGGGGAAGTTAAAATCATGATCCCTATTATTCAGGTTCAGGAACCTGTTGAAAATAGGGGCTTACTATGCAACAGAGTATCGGGCGGCAATCGGGGCGCCGCAGGATATGATCCTGAAGCCGGAAAATGAAAAAACAAAGGATGGCCCCCCCCGGCATTTACAGTTCAAGAATGACTTTCACGAAAGTTCCCGGAAACTGGGGCAAAACCTTATGGATGCACTGGTGGAGAAGGCTCCCGACCTGATTGTAACCGACTGTTTGAGCTGCTGGCTGCAGTTCGAACAGTTCACCCCTTTTACGGTGAGGCATCCCATAGAGCTCTTATGAATAAGACAGGTAAGATAATCGTGTTGGTGTTGCTTTCCCTGGCATGCTTTGCGGCTGCCGCGGGCGTGTTGGACAAAAGCATCGGTTTTTTGGGAATGCAGCGGGTGGGGGATGCCAATGATGCCTATCTGCAGGAAGCATTCGACCGCAGCCTGGCCGGTTTCCTGGTCCTTTCCGCTATCAAGAGCGGCCTGGCCGTGATCGAAGGGTCTGAAGTGGGCATCGGGTTCAATCTGGAGATCGGCGACATCGTGCAATCGGTTTATGACTATGTGGACATTGCCTGGAAAACGGCCCTGGCCGGGGGGACGGTCATTCTCATTACCCGCCTGTCTCTGGAAGCGGTTGCTACCATCGACCACTGGGTTCTCATGCTGATGCTCCTGGTGATGGTGGTTTATCTTACCTTGGAATGGTTTTTTACTGCCTATGCCCGGCTGGCCAATGTGTTTCGGGAAGCCATGCTGTTTTTGCTGGTGATGACCCTGACCCTCTACTACATTCTACCGCTGGGTATCACCGCTGCCTCGTTCGTGTCCGGGAAAATAACCGGGCCTCTGATTCAGTCCTCCCAGGAAGGGTTCGAGACGGTCAACCAGGAATTTTCGCCCTCATACATCAGCAGCCAGCTCTTTGCGGATGATGCGGATGGGGATGGTTCCATTTTTTCTGCGCTGGATTTTACAGCCAAGTATGAAATGACCCGCGACCGGATCCGGCAGATCGGGAAATACTTCAAGGATAAAACAACCCTAATGGCCACCCTGACCATTCAACTGGTGGCGGGTTATTTGTTTGACTGCATCATTTTTCCTTTGACCTTTTTTGTGGTCCTGTATGTGCTGACCAAAAGTATGGTGACGTTTTTAATCAGATCCGTTAATTACCCCCAAACGCTGCATAAACAATCTGGGGGCGCGTGAGGAGGAATGTACGATGAGAAGCCATGAAGTCGATTATGAAATCATCGGGGACGACATCCAGCGTGCGGGCAGCCTCAAATCCATGTTTTTCGGTGGTGAGGGTCTTTTTCTGGCCACCCTGCGGGGTACGGGCGTTGTCCTGCTGCAGAGCCTGCCGTTTTCACGCATGGCCGACCGCATCCTGCAGCATGCGCCCCGGGCAGGGGGGACCCAGAAAGGCGAAGGGTCGGTGCTGGGGGGAATCGGGCGATTGTTTGATGGAAACTAAAATCGTGTTCCACGATTTTAGGAAACGCGACTTCGTCGCTCCTATGTTCAAGGCTGACATTCTAAATTACAAACACAAAAGCCAAACTAATCCAAGGGTCGGGGAGTTTCTACTAAAAACCTTCGTCATTCCCGCGAAGGCGGGACACGTAGTGAAGCGTCAGCGCTATCCAGAAAGCCATTAGCTGAATGCCCTGGATCCTGCCTTCGCAGGGATGATGATTAAAACACCCCGATGGCTCAACTAATCACAATGCCTAAATTCCAACCGCGCAAGGTGTTTGAGATTTGAAGCCTGTTATTTGGGATTGCTTGGCATTTGGAGGTTGGACATTGGGTTTTATTCATTTCTTTACGCAGTATGATATTGGTTTGTTTGGGCATATCGATGAAAAAAGGGGTATTTGGATGAAAACAATCGGCATGATCGGCGGCATGAGCTGGGAATCGACCCTCGAATACTACCGTATCGTTAACCAGGAAGTGAAGGCCCGGCTGGGCGGGTTGCATTCGGCCAAATGCCTTCTCTATTCCGTGGATTTCGAAGAAATCGAACGGCTGCAGCATGAGAACCGTTGGGAAGAGGCAGGCGAAATGTTGGGCTGTGCCGCGCAATCCCTGGAAAAGGGCGGCGCGGATTTCATCCTCATCTGCACGAACACCATGCACAAGGTTGCCAAGGAGGTGGAAGAGAGCGTTGCCATCCCCTTACTGAACATTGCCGATGCCACGGCCGAGAAGATCATTGCCGCAGGAATGCAGAAAATTGCGCTGCTGGGCACGCGTTTCACCATGGAAGAGGATTTCTACAAGGGACGGCTGATAGATGCCTTCGCTTTGGATGTGCTGGTCCCCAATGAACCGGAAATGGATGTCATCCACCGGGTGATCTATGGGGAACTCTGTCTGGGGAAGATCGACAGCGATTCGCGGCAACAATACATCGATGTCATCGACCGCCTGGTGGAAGAGGGCGCGGAAGGCGTTATCCTGGGATGTACGGAAATCGGCCTGCTGGTCAAACAGGAAGACACCCGGGTCCCGCTCTTCGACACTACAGAAATTCATGCCAGAGCGGCGGTTGAATATGCGCTCAGATAAACCGATAAAATATCCAATTCCACTTTAATTTGGTTTGGTACCTTTCAGGATCAACTATTGATAAGATCGCTCTATATCGGTCTTTCTGGGTCTATGGGTCACTGTTTTGTACTCACCAATTCCCTGCCACAATGCGCACACCGTCGCATTCTTTCACTCTGCACCATCCCGCAGCGGGTGCACACGGTTCCATGGATGGGCAGCCGCACGTCGCCGGTATCCACAAAGATGCTCTGCACCTTTTCATCATATACAAATCCGGCATGACATTCCGGACATTTCATCTTGCCCGGTTTGGGTTCCACCAAACCGCTGCAGAAAGGGCATTCGATGAACTGTTTTTGGCGATGATCAGCCTTAG
>JAOZRT010000456.1 GCA_029940035.1 Desulfobacterales bacterium | reverse complement strand
CTTCACCGTGTCAAAAAAAGGAGGAGAAAACAAAATGTCTTTATTTAGAACAGCATTGATTGTGCTTGTTCTTGGGATTTTCACGGTTGGGACCGCATTTGGACTGACCGAGGAATCCTTTGATGTGAAAAATCCCAAGATGCAGGAGATCAACATAAAATGTATCACCTGCCATTTGAAGGAGAACAAATCCCTGGTGATGCAGTGGGAAAATTCCCCCCATGCAGCGGCCACAACTGGACAGGTTGGCTGCTTTACCTGTCATGCAGCGGAAAAGGGTGATGAGATGGGCTACATGCATGAAGGCGCATTTATCAAAGCGATCCTGTCGCCCAACGATTGTGCCAAATGCCATGAGCCCCAAGCCGCACAGATGGCGGTGTCTCATCACGCCACTGCCGGTGAGATTATGGCATCCCTGGATAACATGCTGGCAGAGGTGATCGGCGGTATGCCCGACAACAAGGCCAATATGTCCAATGGCTGCTGGCAGTGCCACGGTTCCGTGGTTGCCTTGAAGCGCGACAAGGACGGAAAACCGCTGCGCTCAAAAACCGATGCCCCGCAGATGGACCACAACACCTGGCCCAATACCGGAATCGGCCGGATAAATGCGGATGGCACCAAGGGCACCTGCAATGCTTGCCATTCCAAGCATACGTTCAGGGCTGCCACGGCCAGACAGCCGGAAAACTGCGGAAAGTGCCACCTGGGGCCCGACCATCCCCAGAAGGAGATCTACGAAGAGTCCAAGCACGGCATCTCCTATTATTCAGCCATACGGGATCCCGGCCAGAACGGAATGAACATCATGAAGGACGGCAAGTGGGTCCTTGGGGATGACTACTACTATGCTCCCACCTGCTCCACCTGCCACATGGGTGCTTTTGTAAAACTCAATGGTTCGGTTGCCAAGAACACCCACAACGTGGGCGACAGGCTGTCCTGGAATCTGCGGGCAAAGGTTTCCAATAAGCTGAACAGAGTTACCTTTACCGATGGTACCGTAACCGACATACCCGGCGAAACACCGCCCCGGGCAGGTCAGAAGGCTAAGTCAAAGACGTATGTCCGTGAGGGCGACAAGCTGAAGAAAGTCATTGCTGAAAAAACCATCAAGACCGTGGTTCCCTGGCAGGAAAGGCGTGCAGTGATGCAGGAGATGTGCAAATCCTGCCACGGCATCAACCAGGTCAAGGATTTTTACTCCCAGCTCGACGATCTTGTTCACCTTTACAACGACAAGTTTGCTAAACCATCCTTGAAGCTTGTGGGTATGCTGAAAAAAGACAGTATCTGGGAAAACAGCGGATTCCAGAATCACCTGGGATACACCTGGTTCGAACTGTGGCACCATGAGGGTAGAAGGGCAAGAATGGCGGCAGCCATGCACGCACCGGACTATGTCCACTGGCACGGCCTTTACGAAATTTCCCGTAATTTCTACCATGATTTTCTGCCCGAGGTTCAGGAAATGGCCGACCATGCCGGAATGGGTGACAAGTACAAGAAAGTCATTCAAGATCTTCTTGACCAGTCGGAACATATCTGGATACGGACCGGCGGCAGTGCAGAATTGATGAAACTCATTGAAGAAGAACAGAAACTGCGCTACGGCAAAGATAATTAACGCAAAATTTATTAGCTTTTATTTCTGCCCCGGCTTCCCGCGATCCGGAAAGTCGGGGCAGATTATATTTGGACCGTCCGACCATGAGATACATTTTATCCACGATTTTTATTTTTATATCGCTCACCTGGCCATGTTTTGATGCCCATCCAAAAGAGATTGAGGCCTTGCTTGACCGGTTGGCAGTACTGAACCTCAACCGAAATGGTTACACTCTGGGAAGGGCGCTCACAGAAGCGCAGAAAAAAACAGCCCTTCAGCATTCCATAGCCATAGACAATCCAAAAATCTACAAGTTTCAGGATGACGGCCTGTACATTGTCGCCGAAAAAATAACGGACCGCGTAATTATCTTGTACAGGCAGTATTACGCTGCGCCCATTAATCAAATTCAGGAAGTGGTGGGCGCTTTATTTCTCGATTTTGGTGATCCCACAATTTTCGTCCACGATAAGATCATCTACTGGGCTTTTGGGCCAAAAGGGAAGATCTCGGAGCAGGAATACAACAAAATAAAAGAGGAAAAAGGAAAACTGGATATCCTTGCCACACTTAAGCTCACCAGTAGTCTAGAAATTATGAAAAAAAACGGCGATATGGACATAGGCAACGTGTATTACATCTTATCCTCACCGCCAGTGCTTAGAATTATCAACCAGACCAGATAACTGCTATGAATCTGAACGGCAACCGCAGTGTCCGGTGTAATCAAATCGTGTAGGTAATTTTGTGATTAATGCAAATGGCTGTTAAATCGATCTGCACGTCGTAAACCAGAATTTCAACTCCGCTACCGTGCGCCCTTCTAAGCTCCTCACCATAGGCCGGATCGATATGGTCGGCGGGGCTGAAGCCTTCCGCATCCATCCGCTGGACCAGGAAAAACATGACCCCGCGGTTCCCTTCTGAAACCAGGCGCTGCAATTCCCTTAGGTGCTTACGCCCCCTTGCGGTGACGGCATCCGGAAACCTGGCCACGCCGTCCTCGACCAGAGTACTGTTTTTTATCTCGACATAACATTTGCTCCCAGCGCTGCTTTCCAGTAGAAGGTCGAGCCGCGACCCCTCACTGGTCTTCACCTCGGCCCGCACCCGGTCGTAGCCTTTCAGCTCCTTTACCAGGCCATCTTCGATGGATTGCTTGACCAGCCTGTTGGGAACCAGGGTGTTGACCCCCACGAGAGAATCCGGCATGTGGATGATCTCCCAGGTGTACTTCAGCTTGCGCTTGGGGTTGTCGTGAAAGGAAAGGTAAACAGGCCGCCCGGGTTCCGAGCACGCCCGCATGGTCCCTGAATTGGGGCAGTGCGCCGTCACCAGGCCGCCGTTGTCCAGCTGCACGTCCGCGAGAAACCGTTTGTAGCGTTTCACCAGAATCCCCCGGAAAAGCTTTGGCCAGGCCAACCCTTCAAGATCTGTTAATTCCTCATGCGCCGTCATGGTGACATTCTATACATTAGAAACACTTATCAGGAAACACCTTTCGATTCAAATCAGCGACCTCCGGCAGAGCCGGAGGTATGAGGAAGGCCCCTCGAAGGGGCCGGCTCTGCCGGAGATCGCTGATTTGTATCAAGAATTT
>JAOZRT010000124.1 GCA_029940035.1 Desulfobacterales bacterium | reverse complement strand
GCCATTGTTTGGCAACATTCCCCATGCTATCTGTTAATGAAAATAGAGCTTGATCATAAACAATACGTTATAATTTAATGGGCGTCCCCAAAGCCCTAAACGGTGGTTATTCTTTCCAGCGCCCAGTTGACCTCTTCCCTGATGACTATCCCTTCAAGTGTTTTTCATATAGATTCACCGAATGAATGGGCACATCCAACAATTTGGCAATTTTACTTTTGGCCGCGATACCCATATATTCAACATGATCCGGAATTACAGAACCTATCCCTTTTTCGCTTCTGATGGTGGACATAATGGCTTCATTGGTGAGATCTCTCACGTTCAAATTTAATTTCTTGGCTACATATTCTTTCGCCTGCTCAATTTTCATTTTGCGTGTCAGTTGCATCCAGGCGACCAGATCTCCGGACGTCCGAATGCCGCCCATGCAAGATGACACTATCTGTGCAATAGCCACACCATGTGAATCCCCGGTGCCTACCTACAACCCATCGGCTTTTCCTATCTCCACCAATGCCTTGGCACATCGCGTGGAACATCCGACCGGGGGCAGGAGTGTCATGGGCATGCCGCCAACCCCCATTCCGGAATTTGCATGAATGGGGATGGACGAGTGCTCGGCAGTCGCCTTGGTGAAAGTAACCGCCCGTGACAAGTTGTAAGGTGTGGACCTGTCTGTATCGGAATTCACCGCTACACCAAAAATGTCAACACCCGCCTTGGCCGCCATATGGGCCTGCTTGTGCGGATACATCCCAGCCAACTGTTCCCCGCCATAGGTGAGTTTCCCATGCATGCCCATAATCATCTCACCGGACATACCCATCTCTACCGGCAGGTCCGGCAACTTTGATTTGATGTCCTCCGCAACCTTAAGACACCCCCAAAAGTCGGCGTCGCCTGCGGAAGCGACAGTGTCCAGGTTGATGGCCTCACAACCAACCTCATAGAGCTGTTCGGCCACATAAAAGATATCTTCGCGCATCATCTGGGCCGCCTCCTCCTGAAGTAGAAAACCCTTTTCAAATTTACCCTTGGAAAAATGGCCAAAAGGAGACTCAATTGGGCCCGACGGATGATAGTACATTGCCATGTTTGATTGCGACCCATATACTAGTGGTATGGTGGTGAGCATTGAGATGGCCTTGTAATGCGACCGGGCGTAACCGATGGCGGACTTTACCGGTTTATAACTGTAGTCCGGAAACCCCAGTCCACAGGTGTCCCCGCAATACACCCGTTCATACATAAGAATACTCTGATGATCGCTGATGGGGATCGCGTGGCCGGCGCTGGGCCTGCCCCAACTGGCCATGAGGCCAGCGCCGTCATCGCTGACAACCACCTCTTTGCCAGATTCTACCGAGACTGTCCTGCCCGGCTGGCGGAAAATATCCACCAACTGGTTGATTTCCGCCTGGCTGAGACCGTCAATCTTGCCTTTCTTGGCGGCATGTTCACTTCCCTCTATAATGTCCTTGCGCAGTTCGTCTTCGGAAAGTGTGATCTGGTTGCCGTCTCCCCGGCTGGTAACTATTGCTTTCATATTCTCGTTCCTATTCTGTTAAAATGCATCGTTTGTCTTATATTTCTCACGGTTTTCACGTCTATATGAATAAGCCGAGCTCCTTCTCTGTGTTGTGGATGATCTCATCAATTTCCTTCTGGGTCTGGCTGCTAATCGGTGAGGGTCGATGTTTTTTGATCACATTTTTTGCGTGTTCCAAAGCCCTTGCATGCAGACTCGTTTTTCCTTTCGACATCCAGCAGATGTTGCGCTCCTACACCTGTGAATGGCCCAAGGGACCGTCGAAACCAGTCGCAATTAATTGATTCAAATGGCTGGGAGCATGATGGAATAAGCTTGGATCATGAATCGATTGTTGAATAATTTTACAGACACGATGAGGCCCTGCCACCATTATCCACATCCAATCCACAACGGGGTGTGTCGTGTGGGTAGCTGTCAGTCGCCGGCAGGCTGAAAGCCATCCACAGCATTATGTTAACGCTGAACCGTGATCTGAAGCAGTATACCGTTTGCCCATGTATGCTTCTACAACGGCGTGGTTGCTGCGCACCGCCTCCGGTGAACCTTCGGCTAACGTCTGGCCTTCGTTGAGCACATGCACTCGGTCGCAGAGCCTCATGATCATTGCCAGGTCATGTTCCACTATCAAAATACCGCAGCCTAAGCCTGCAGGGTCGCGGAAGCCTCGAATCAGTTGCAACAGGTTTTCAGACTCATCTTCATTCAGGCCGGCTGCAGGTTCGTCAAGCAACAAAAACTCAGGATTCGATCCGACAGCTCTGGCGATTTCAAGCCTGCGTTGAAGCCCGTATGCCAGCGTCCCAGCACGGTCCATGGCCCAGCGCTCAAGCCCAAAACGGTTTAAAAGTTCGTCGACCTTATCGTCGACATCATACCTTGAAGCCGCCATGATACCGAGCTCAAGATTTTCGATCACCGTAAGGGAAAAAAACAGTCTCGCGGTTTGAAAGGTTCTTGCCAGCCCAAGCCTGGCAATTTTATCCGATTTCCATCCTGTGACATCCATATTGCCAATGGAGATACTGCCTGCCTCCGGATGAAGGACACCACTGATGCTGTTAATCAGAGTTGTCTTTCCCGAACCATTGGGTCCGATCAACCCCATGATTTCTTCCTTTTCCAACTGGAGGTTCACATTGCTAAGGGCTTGAAGACCTGAAAATCGTTTGGAAAGTTTTTTTACCTGTAATGTTTTGGGCATATCAAGTATTCTTTTTGGTCATTCGGCGTTTATAAACAAAATCTGACAACTCATTCAGCCCCAGCATTCCTTGCGGTCTAATAATGAGAACAACGATGATCAGACATGCAATGCTCATCTGTACGATGCCCGGAAGTTCGGGAAGGGTGACCCACGTACCGATGGACAACCCGTTCTCGAGACCGCGCAACAGTTCTCCAACCAATGTAACCACGGCAACACCTGCAATTGCACCGGTAACGGAACAGATCCCCCCGATGACCAGCATGGACAATAGGTTGAAGGTCTCGGCATAATAGAATTGATTGGGGCCGAAAGCCAGATTGTTTTGTGCCCACATGGCCCCGCCGGCGCCCATCAAAATGGCACTCAAGACCCATCCAGCAAATCGTGTTTTGGCCACGCTGACACCCAGCGTACCTGTAGCCAGCGGGTCATCACGCGAGGCCTGAAGACAAAGACCTGTGGGTGATGCTTTGAATAGCAATGCCGCTCCGCCAACGACAGCGGCACATATCCATGTGTTGAACAGGGTTATGTTTCTGGGTATACCGTAGACACCTATCGTTCCTCTTGTTACTTGTTCCCAGTTAGCAAAAATCGAATGCAACATCACCAGCAGGGCAAGCGTTGCCATGGCCATGGCGCCCTCAGCCATGCGGGAAAGCGCCAAGCCCGTAATTATGGCAACCAGTAGAGACAGACATGCGCCCATGAGGACGGCGACGGTAAAACTGACCTGCATTTGCTGTATATAGACCGGGAGTGCCGGTAGTGCGATCGCCTTGATCTTGGGTGTAATGGTAAGAAGGGCAGCGGAGTAGGCGCCGATACCGAAAAAGGCCACGTGCCCGAAGGATATGATGCCGGAATTGCCGATAAAGGACTGCAAGGCAATCACGAGAACGCAAAGGGTCATAAAATCCGTTACCAGCCGTGTAATAGATCGATCGTCGATAACGGCCGCAGCAACCGAAATAATCCCTAGAACCAAGGCCAGCATCCAAAACGTATGAAAAGCGGACGTCACTCTTCGTCTGGACCAGTTTTTTAACACATTTAACTCCCTGTTTTAATACTAATCAAGCCTTCCGGCCGCATGTACAGAATCACCACAACAATCATCAGGGCAAATGCATCCGTAAATGGAACTGCTCTGGTGGGAAGCATTACCATCAGCGCTACTTCGATGAAAGCCAGCAGGAACCCACCCATCACCGCGCCTTTCAGACTGCCCAACCCGCCAATAACGATGGCGATAAAAGCCTTCAAAATAGGGATGAATCCCATGGTCGGCGAAACCGCCCCCCGTCTGGAAAGCCATAAAACACCTGCAACACCCGCGACAAACCCGGAGAGCGCAAAGGAGAGAGCGATGACCCGATTGGCCTTAGCCCCCATCAGGCGCGTTACCTCAAAATCTTCGGCCGCGGCCCTAATAGCCAGACCCCATCGGGTTTTCTGAAGAAAAGCAACCAGCCCGGCCAGCGTTACAAGTCCCACCAACAGAATAATTAACGATAGAACATTGATTTGAAATGGCCCGATATTGATCATCTGGTCGAAAACTTCAGGGACAGGAATCACTTTAGGACGTTTGGAAATAAGCTGTTTGATTAAATTTTGTATGATCACCGATGCCGCAAAGGAAGCAAATAGCAGGGAGATGAACGAGGCTCCGCGTAGCGGACGGAATACAAGCCGCTCGATAAGCAGGGAAACCCCGATGGCCATACCAAGTCCGACCAAGCCGGCCACTGGGAAGGGAACACCGATTAAAATCAGAAGAAACATCGTATAACCGCACACGGTTAACAATTCACCATATGCGAAATTCAACATGCCGAGCACACTGTACACCATGCCCAGACCAAGCGCCAGGAGGGCGTAAAGGCTGCCCAGACTCAATGCGTTAATCAGCTGTTGGACCGCCACTTCGATGGTCATATTTTCTCTCCCAGATAAGCCTTTTCCATATCAACACCTGTTTCCAATAGCTGGCTCGCACTTCCGGACATCCGGATCGATCCGTTGACGAGGACATACGCACGGTCTGATATTTCCAGAGCCTGGTGAATGTTCTGCTCCACGAGTATAATCGTCAAACCTTCTTTCCGCAGGCTGTTAATAAGGTCAATCACTACCTCGACGATCACCGGCGCCAGCCCTAGGCTGGGCTCATCCAGGAGAAGCATTTTGGGCCTGCTCATCAAAGCCCGGGCAATTGCTAACTGCTGCTGCTCTCCTCCGGATAGAGTACCTGATAATTGTTGGTGACGTTCTTCTAAACGTGGGAATAAGTCGTAAATGTAATCAATTTGTTTCTTTTTGCGGGACGAGTCGCGCTCCAGATAGGCACCCATGTGAAGGTTTTCCAAAACCGTCAACCCGGCAAAAACCCGCCGTCCTTCCGGCACTAGCGCAATTCCCCTATCCAAAACATACTCCGGTGGCTGCCGTTCGATAGATCGATCCTGAAACAGAATGGAACCGTTCTGGGGGGATATCAATCCAACGATTGTTTTCAAGAGGGTGCTTTTCCCGGCTCCGTTAGGGCCTATAACCGCAACGATCTCACCCTTGTTGATATACAACGAAAGGCCGTGGAGCACCTCGACAGGTCCATAACCGGACGTCAAACCTGAAATGTTCAGCATGTGCTTCTCTTGTCCAGATATCTTCACTTTCTGATATAACCCATCTCCTGTCATGACGATAAAGACCCCCTGGTTTCTATTTGCGTTCTTTGACGAAGTCACGAAGCCCTGGCCTTCAGACAAAATTTCGCGATCGATCGAAATAAGAAACCAAGAACAATAGTACCGGCGCCAGACATGATTTTTTAGCCCAGTGGCGGGATGACAATTCATATCATGACGCCGGAGGATCTCCCTACCATCATCGCATCAGCGACGACAGGAAATTATGAAAAAATAGTATTTAAATATCCGGTACATAGGTCGGATAGAACTGATCTATAAAAACGAACTCACCATTTTCAACACCGATAATGGTTACCGGTTTTTTATTGCGTCGCGTATTCGGGTCCATGGTGTAAGTACCTAAAACCCCGTCAAAGTCGGACACATTGAGCAACCCCTTTACAATGGATTTCGGTTTAGCGGAACCGGTGGCCTCCATGGCCTGCTTGAGAAAATAGATCTCGTCATAACCCACGGCAAAGGCAATGCTATCCGGAAAATTCCCTTTCTTTGCCTTGTATTTCTGCCAAAGGGCCTCCACTTTGTTGCCCTTCACCGGGTAACCGTGAGTCGTGAAAACGAGTCCTTCCACTGCTTTACCCGCATTGATCAGGGATTCATCATGATTGCCATCCGTGGAAATCACCGGATAAGTCAGGCCTGCAGCTCGTAATTGACGCATGAAAACCGGTGTGTCCGGCAGAAACATGGGCGTAAATATGAAATCGGGTTTCTGCTTGAGGTTGGCCAGTTTGGTAACCTGGGCAGAATAATCACCGGCTTCTATGCGATAAAGCTCATAGCCCAACACTTTACCGCCCAGCTTTTTAAATGCTTTTTTAAAATACGTGGGCAGATTTTTGGTGTAGGGAATTTCTGTTGAATAAACCATGTAGGCGTTTCGATATCCCTTTTTATAGGCATATTCTGCCGCCAAGGCACCTTGAATGTTGTCCGACATGCAGATCTGAAAAGCACAGTCCCCCATGTCACCGACAAGCGTCGGCGCCGTTCCATCTCCAGTGGAGATTGGGACCCCGGACGCACAGGCCACCGAACCCTGGGCAAGCGCGGGATCTCCGGTGGTAGCAATGATGTAAACCACATCTTCATCAATCATCTCTTCAGCAAGGCGCACACCGAGTCCCTGTTCGTTTCGACAGTCCCTGGCAACCAGTTCCAGCTTTCTGCCCAGCACGCCGCCGCTGTTGTTGATCTCCTCGATGGCGAACTCGGCACCGCTACGAACCGGGGAATCATAAAATGAGTAGGGTCCGCTAAAATCACCGGGATGACCAATTTTAATGGTGCTTTTGGCAACAGCCGGAGAACTGCCCATACAAACCAACCCTAAAATCAGGATCACAACCAATAGCTTCTTCATTTTTCTCTCCTTTCACTTCACTTTATCACCTAATTTCAATAATGCTCAACTAGGTAAAGGTTAAATTGCCTGACGTTCCACCTATCTTATGAGAACCATTGCGGTGCTTCAATTGTTCGCCAGCGCCGCAATGGTGCCTGCCAGCAGACCGGCCCGCATAGCCCACGAAGAAATTTCCATGTACTCATCCGGTCCATGATCCAGCCCGCCGATGGGCCCTAGTCCGTCAATCGTCGGAACGCCTGCATGTGAAAACCAGTTGCCGTCTGACATTCCACCGGTTGAGACGGGAAAAACCTTGATCCCTGTATTCCTGGCTATCCCCCTATATATGGCAATAAGCTTTTCATTATCACCGCGCGCCATTGAAGGCCAGCTCAGATCGGTGTCTATCCCCATCGATACACCCTCATGCGCCTCAAATTCAGAGATGCACCGGACCATGCCCTCCAACGCGTTCTTATTTGCGGATCGGATGTCGATACGGGCTTCAGCCCGCTCGGGGACAACGTTTACCGCCGTGCCCCCCGATATCATCCCCACGACCAAGGTCAGATCATCGCTCAAACGGTCCAAAGCATCTATTCTTTGAATTTCCCGGCATAGTGCCAGAATGGCGTTTTTCCCCCTTTCAGGTTCCGTTCCGGCATGAGACGAGAATCCTACAGCAGATACCTTGGCCCAAACCCCCCCCTTTCTCGATACGACAAAACCGCCGCCGGGTCTCCCGCATTCCAGCACGAAACATGTGGCTGCCGTCGTCAAGTCCTCGATAAAAGGTGGCGGCGATGTCCGAGTCTCTTCGTCGCCGACAACGACAAATTCAATGGTTGGACAAGATATATTGTTTTTTTTCAGCCATTTTACTGCGGCCAGTGCTAGTACGAGCCCGCCTTTCATGTCGACGACACCCGGGCCGAACGCACAATCACCCTTGATACTGAAGGGTCGTTCCGCTACGGTGCCCTTTTTGAAAACGGTGTCAGCATGGCCCAACAGAACAATGCGGTCCTGACCGCCGGGAATGGTTGCCTTGAAGTGGCTGATGGCATCTCCGGTTTTTTTCCAGGCAATTCGGGTTTCTGCACCAGGCATCTGTTCTGCCAGTTTTTGCTCAACAGCCAGAATACCATCCGGGAAGTCCTCGCCTGAATCGATGCTGACAAGTTCGGCAATGAGGTCGTTGTAGTCGTCCAGCCGTTTTCCAACATCGGCGATACAGTCTTTTACGGCATCGGTGATATGCTCTCGTGGTTCCAATCGATGTTTTTCCTTAAGCGGGCAGTCCATGAAGCGCCAGGGCGTTTCGTGACAAAACTCCCTTGCCAATCCGATCCGCATCCTCTATGGACAGCATGTCAAAGTCCACGGCGCGTCCCAGGACCCTTTTCAATGCCGCCTTGGTTTGTCTGGCCGCCAGCCAGATCAGTTCCGGTTCGGAGGCTTCGTCCGAACCGTGAAACAACTTGTTGGCCGGGACAGATCCCAAAAACAACTCCAGGGCTCGATCAATGTAAAGAGTACTCCAGGGGGTCATGACTGACAGCTCAACATAGGCCCTGGGAAAGATGGCCGCCAAAAAAGCGGCTTCCTCCATCCAGGGATAACCGCAATGAATCAGAACGACGGGGTGTGATATGTATCGGCTAAGCAGCGGTTTCAACAAAGAAGGCCGCGCATAGTGTAATAAGACGTCAGGGTCACCGCCCCCTGTATGGATGTGAAAAGGCATCTTTACATCATTGGCAACCCCCAAAGCAACGTGCAGCAGGTGGTCTCTGACCGGTTTGCTGACGGCCCGATCTTCCTTCCATCCGCTGGCTTTCCACTCCAGAAACGATTTCGGTACTTGAGCTGGATCCGGCTGCTCAACGTCAAGGCCAGTTCGGTAGGCGATGATCGTTTTAAACGCAACCGTCCTTGGGTCAATTGCCGCCTGTTTAAGAAGCTGAACATAGCGCTCTTCAAAATCGGCCAGGTTGTCCGTATCCTGAATAGCCGACAGGATCAGCGGCTCAATTCGTACGACACGGTGAACCGGTGTGCCGGTCAATGCCTCAAAATCTTCCGGGGCCACCCTGGGTTGGGGGTATCCTTCGTCGACAAACAGGCCCACCACGTTTTGATCCGACAAAAGTCGTTTGATGTATCCGGCCGGATCTGCTTGCAGGGCGGCCTGCCGTTGAGCGGGCACCGCTTCTGGTGTACATTTGAAAAATGCCGCCAACCACCGCTGGGCTGCAATCGTGAGCAGGGTGCTGCGTGTCATTTCCGGAACCAGGTGGATAAGTTCCTTGTCGACCGAGTTGGATGAGCCCAGACACATGCCCATCAGCGTCAAGCGGTCCAGCCACCCGGATGGGTCAGCCTCCAGTACATGTTTCTGGCTAAACCCATGGCAGTGGGCATCTACAACTGCTGCATCTCTGAAATCCAATATTTTTTCTGCTATCATTGTTGTTTATCCTCAAACTCAAACAGTTGCCGCGTTACAATAAAAAGCCCCTATCCTTGCATTTCCGAAAAGACCTCGTGGTTTGATGGTTTGAAACAATGCTTATTATCCATTCAGGCATATCGCCAGCGCAGGTCCTCGACCATCTCCTCCAGTGTCATCGGACTGTAGCACTCCCAATCGAATTTTTTCACGGCCAGGTAGCATTCATAAAGAGGATCGCCCAACGCCTTTCTCACGAACGTCGATTTTTCCAGTTCATCGATGGCCTCCTGTAAGCTCGCGCTCAACTGTCGAATGCCTTTTTTATCCCGTTCATCCTCGGTCAAGTCGTCGGGGTTGATCTGGGTGGGTTCGGGCAGAACAGATTTTCGCTCCAACCCCTCAAGAGCCGCGGCAATTAAGATTCCCACAACCAGATAGGGGTTGACGGTACCGTCGATACACTTGAGTTCAAAATTAGCTGCTTTCGAGCGTATTGCCCTGGTTCCTTTGCAGAGACGTAATGCTGCTTCCCGGTTCTCCCACCCCCAGCATGTATATGCACCAGCCCAGTTGGACGGCTGCAGACGCTCGTAACTCAATACGCTGGTCGCCAAAAGGCTCAGCATTTCCGGAAGCCGTTTGAGGACACCAGCTGCCATATGCTCCCCATCCGCAGTCAATTCCTGCGGACCATTCCCACCGGTAAATAGGTTCTTTCCACCGGCCCAGGCACTAAAATGTATATGACTGCCATTGCCCACCTCGCCGGGAATGACAACCGGTGCAAAGGAAGCCCTGAACCCGTGCTGTTGTGCAATCCGGCAGATGGTCTGTCTCAAAAGTAAGAATTGGTCGGCAGCGGTCAGCGGGTCACGCGGGTCCACGGAAAGCTCAAACTGTCCGGACGAATACTCCGGATGAAGCTGTGATACATCGATGCCCTGGCTTTCCAAAGCCTCGGTCAGCTTAATCATAAAAGTCTCTACGGGAATTAATTTAACAATACCGTAACCCGGCAGCCCCTTGCCGACCGGTTGGTCGCTCTCATCTAAAAGCGTAAATTCCACCTCATATGTCATTTTGAAAGAAATGCCTTTTGCTTCAGCCAGTTCGACCATCCGCTGGGCAAAATGGCGCTGACACACCGGCATGATATTCATCTCCTGGTCGTACTGCCATACAGGTGCCCATACCCAGCCGGGTGCGCCGGATAGGAGTACAGCAGCACTTAAATCGGGCACCAGGCGCATGTCGCCCGAGGGGGTATCAAAACCGGGTGCCGAGGTTATATGGTCATTGACCCCGAAAACCGCGAATGTGTAAGAAATCCCTATGCCATTTTTAACCGCACCCGCCAATTTATTGATAGGTACCGCCTTTACCCGTGACACACCTGCACTGTCCACAAAGGAGCAGGCAACAATTTTTGCCCCGTTCTTTTGCAAAATATCACTAATCTTTTCCGGAGATTGGTTGTTCATGTCCTTCCTCTCTGTCTAATTTTCATTGCCAGGTACCAATTGACCGCTGTCTGGGTAATAAATTTCGTGTTCAACCGCAAAAATAGATGCATGAAGTATGTGTTTATCCTGAAAACCGGAGCTTTGGTCAAAACAATAAGTATGAAGTCTAATCAAAAGCTATTTTCAGACAACGTGACTTTATCTTTTTGCAATCTAACAAATTCAAAGTATCTCCTGACATGCTTGCGCGCCAATTTTTTGGCTTTGTCGGACTGCTGTCGTTCAATAGCACCCACAAGCTTTGTCAATTCCTCAAAGTAGGCATGTAAAATCCGCTCCTCCTCCAAAGGTAGGTTTTCATAGTAGTATTGAATGTTGTTGTGAATCATTTCAATCAATCCGATATAGATAGGATTTCCTGATATGCGGGCTATAGCGACATGAATCATTCTATCCAGATTATCATAAGCTTTTCTGCGGATGGGCTGGGCCAACAGATGGGTTTTTGATTCGGCTAACAGGTTCTTCAGGGTTTCAATATCGGCCGAATCACATCTTTCAGCGGCCAATGCAGCGACCAGTCCCTCCACACCCTCACGGAATTCTGATAGGTGAGCAATGGAAATCTTTTGATGTCGCATCAATAGAGCCAACCCCTCGCTGATTTGCTCTGTATTAACTTCCCGGATAACAGCACCGCCTGAAACCCCCAATTTTATTTTAATCAACCCTTTTTGCTCCAGTACACGCAAGGCTTCCCTAAGAGATGCCCTGCTGGTTTCAAACATCTCGCTCAACTGACGCTGAGTCGGAAGCATATCACCCGGTTTGAAGGTCCCATCAAGAATCACATCCTCGATCTGCCTCACCAGATCCTGATATATCCTTTTCTGAGTGGATTTTTTAAATACACCATCTTTTTGTATGGTTTTTTTTTGCATATAGCCAAATTTCTTCAAACGTGCGGATGGTTAATACACGCTTGACTCCTGATCTCCATTTTTTTTGAGATGACTCCAAAGTGACATAGCATATTGGATCACCCATTATACTAAATAACTTTCGAAGTCAACCTTTCTCGATAACTTTGTCACCCAGATATGAAAGGAATAGAATGAAGTGAATGGGTATTGATTATGGAAGAAAAAGTGATTCTTGAACATGTGGTCAAAAGAAGTGTCTCAAGGGTTACCCAATAGGTACCCTTTTCTGCCGACAGCATGCACAACATACTGATATTATACACACCATGCACACTATGCACAAAGGAGGGGTAAAAGCGGGTGGCTTAGAATACGTAATTTATTTAGATAGTTAAAAAAATATGTGTCTGATAAGATGCCTGCTTTAGGAGCAGGAAGTCGTAGGTTCAAATCCTACCGCCCCGTCGTAGTGTCAACCCAAAATTGACCACCTGTGATAACCGAATTTTGACCACCCTGAAAA
>JAOZRT010000455.1 GCA_029940035.1 Desulfobacterales bacterium | reverse complement strand
ATTTAGTATATCACAACATTTTAACGACCGCTTAAGCTTTAATATGTTGCATTGTTAAGGAGAATAGACTTTTATATCGACATTTCTTATTCTATGAAATTCAGAGGCATCGCCAGTAGAGGCTGTGAATCCAAAGTACCCGATGAACGGTGTGTATCCAGGGATGGAAACATCGGTGAGCATGGCAGTATTGTCAAAATACACTGTAATTACTCCGTCATTAAACACAACACGGGCGCTATGCCAGACTCCGTCCCAAATATTTTCAGAAAAAGGTTGTGTCTCAATATGCGAGCCTGTCCAATCATCTATAATCCCAAGATGTTGCCCAGAAGGATCATTTTTGTTTTGATTGGAAAAGACATCGAATTCGATGCCATACCCATCACCGCCAAAATCAAGATAACCGCCATGAGTTCCAGCATAGGTAAAATCTTTGACAAAAGCAAAGGCCATACCATCCGCACCAAAATTAGAACCCGGCCCTTCTGCTATGCGAATCTCAAAGTTTGCCTCCCATGAAGACATGGAGATCGCTTTTTTAAGGAAGAGTCTGCCTTTCTGATTGCTGCTATCTTTGGTTAATACAAAATCGTGGTTAGTGGACTCCCAATATGAATTGGTGCCTTGAATGTAGTAATCGGAAGAATTGAAAGAGGTAAAGTCCTCCTGCCATAGTGTCGTGTCATCTGACATGTCTTGAATTTCCAACTGAATGTCATCTGCACCATTCCATGAGCGAAGAATCAAATAATACTCGTTACCAATATCATCCAAATAAAAATCAAAAACTTCATCACCCCCGTATCCTTCTTGATCCAGAGTCCCCAGATACGAGATTATCGAACTTCCCGGGTTCTCGGTTCTGTAGACGAACACTTCCAGATCTCGATCTGCTTCAACATCGGAAGCTGTAATCTTGTAGTTCCCCGCGTCAGCCAATTCAAACTTTACGGTGATATGATCCTGGTCGAATTCACTACACGAGAGATCAAGCGTTTGCCCCCCACATAAGTCCTGAAAGCCCATTACTTGGAAGTTGTGGGTTGTCCCAATTTCCAAAGGATAGGGATTGCTGAGAGTTCCAACCTCTGAGGTGTCAGAACCTGAGGTATCCCCGTCATCGTCGGAACCACCTCCACCTGAGCAACCTGGCAGAGTTATGAGGCCTATTAGCACAACTAACCAGATCAACCTATGTGATTTTCGAATCCAATTCGCAGATGCGTGCATGAGAAAATCCTTTCAGCAGTTAATTTGTTAATATCGCTTTACTAATGGGGTCAAGTCTGCCCTTGACTCTTATTTTTGTTATAAATAGAAACAGTTTCTCGTGGCACACTTGGAGTTATCGCAGGTTATGCGACCCTTAGAAACGTGGTAATTTCTTCTTGCAGATTAAACTGAAGTGTGTCGACAATGTAGCGAATATTATCCCTGACAACTTTTTCCCGATAACGTCCCATAGGATTTCCAAGCACAGCAGATTTAGCCATTATTGCAAGTAAACTGATTCGTTGATATAAAATATGATCCAACTCAAACCCTTTTTTTAATCCTGGGGTTGATCTTACCTGAATGGAATATTGATTCCAATCCTCACAAATTTTGGTTACTTCAACGGCATTTCTTGCAATAGCCTCTAGCCTAATCCCTTGTAGTGGGTAATCACCTAAGAAGGCCTTAAGCATGATAACAAGAAGCTTTACCCTACCAAGGAAAGTATCATCATGATTAGTTACCCGCATGCCATTACCATTGGGACCAAATCTTTCCATTTTAGACTCCATTCTATGAATGATTGCTATCAAATACTAATAAAACTTTGTTGTATTTCCAGTATATATCAATCAATTATATAATTTATTGCATTCTTATGAAAAATTATTTCGCAAAAATCTTATTTCAATAATTCAGTTAAAAAATAGAGGATTCTGAAAATAAATATTTATCTCTTCTTCTTTCGATATAGCTTCTACGATCATGGCTATTTCTTCTATCGGGACCGAAATATCTCCTATCTTTAACACCGGTTCTTCTGTTGCCTGTAGTTCTACGATCTACAGCAAGGCGTCTATCTTGACTCATTCATTATCTCCTATGTACTCGTTCATATTGTTTGTGGTTGAGCCGTAGCCTATACACAATATATGGTATGTTTCAAGAGTTATTTCGCTAATTCAAATCCGCGGATTATGGTGTGCATCTCGAAAAAGAATGTCCCTGATTCCCTGCTCGTGGATATGTGTCAGGTGAGAATGCAATATAAAGGGGTGAACTATGGAGAGTGTAAAAACCGGTTATATATGGAGATAATTACCAAATCATAATTTGTATAGTTGCTTAGCTTCGGAAGAATTATTTTTTGTGAAAAACACGAATGGGATGGCAAGTGGACCGAAAAAAGCTCCCATAAAAGACCAAAATAAGGTATTTGCCCCCCTTTTATTGGCAATAAACCAGAGTAGAATTGCACTTGATATAAATATTGCGGGAATAATTATTAAGCCTGCCATATTGCAAATTCCTCCTTATTAACCTGATTGAAGATCACATTTTAGAACGGGTTTCAGATAGTTTGTCGACCCATATTCTTCTTTCATTACCAGATCTTCTATCTGGGCCTTTGTAGGAATGTTCTCCATCGGCTGAGATAGGCTCTGATCTTC
The DNA here is from genome assembly GCA_029940035.1 of Desulfobacterales bacterium. Taxonomy (GTDB): domain Bacteria; phylum Desulfobacterota; class Desulfobacteria; order Desulfobacterales; family B30-G6; genus JAJDNW01. Next base: position 570 of record JAOZRT010000455.1, on the reverse strand, counting down.
TATTAATATTTGAATGACGAACACCACTTACGATAGTATCTTCGCTATTTACAAAAAGATTGCATATTTCACAATGGAGGGTTTTCGTTTCAATCTTTATTGCATCACCATCGGGTTCAGTCTTTTGCCTTCGGTACACGTCAACGCTCACGTTCCTATTTACCTTGCAGTGCGGGCAATATTCTGATGGCATGATAGTCTCCCACGTAGAAATGATCTATTCACAAGATTCTCAAAAAGAATAAAAATTACTCGAAATGTTTTACCCGGGGGATGGTAAGGCAGTTATTCTGGATCGTAAATTTCCATTGCCTCAATCCTTTTTCTTAACTCAGCAACTTCGTTTTTGAGCGATATAATCTCTTCGGTGAAGACCGGGGTCACCGTTTTAATTATTTTCTCAGTAAGCTCTAACTTGGTATTTTTCTGCTGATAATTCTATTCCGCTGCCTGGGGATATGGCACAGGACGGCTATGCTGGAAATATAATAGAAGTGTCTATCTGTGTCAATAAGGTGGAGTTATTCTCAATATCAGTCATCATTACGAATATCACCTATCCACCGGTCA
>JAOZRT010000454.1 GCA_029940035.1 Desulfobacterales bacterium | reverse complement strand
ACATGCCCATTCTTCGAAACAACTATGTAGCGCAGGGATTTATCCCTGCCAGAAGAAGGTTGCAGACAATAAACATCAAAGTGACAACTTTTAATCAGGACTTGACCCATAAGATAGCGACGCAGGCGCGTTTCATAAAATCGTGGAAAACGATTTTATAAAGGGAGGCATCATGGACAGAATCGGAAATGAAAAAGGCAAATTGCGCTTCATCGTACTGCCTCTCCAGCCCGAAACACCTGAACAATACGACGGTGCCGGGTTGGCATTGCATTTTTTGCTCGGCAACACGGCTGTGCTGAACACCAACCTGAAGGAGTTCTGGTTTGGGTGGCGCACCAAAAAACTGTTTCCCTTAAGGGAGGAACTGGCCGCTTACCTGGTCGGGCAGAACAAGCCCCTGGCTTTCAAACAACTGAGTGAGGAACAGAAAATCCGTTTCTGGCTGTACGGCCGAGTAAAGGGGGAAGTGGCAGCCCTTTCCATTTACGACAGTGCTGAGGACAGCCATTCTGACACTGAAATCCGCTTTTCTCCGGATGATCACTTGAAAGGGTTCCGCCAGGCCTTCATCCGGCAGTTGTCAGGATACGGCATCGCTTTCCCGGAGGAAATGCAGCCCAAGGCAATGTGGCCTGAAAAGATTTCCCGGGAGGGCCTGGATGTAGTCGGGCGGGCACTGGAGTCGTTTTATTACTATTCCTCTTATACCGACCGCACCGGCCGGATCGATCTTGTCCCTTTTGAAAAGGCGGTAACCCTGGCGCCTGAATCTTTTATGGCTCAAAACCTGTTGGGATGGGCCCATTACCGGAACAAGGAATATAAACAGGCCAGGGCGGGTTTTCTACGAGCCGTGCTGGTGAATGCCGCCGGTACGGGCGCCATGTCAGGGCTCATGTGGTGCGGTATCTTCATGCAGAACAAGGATGAAGCGCTTTACTGGGCCTCGCGGGCAGCCGAGGTTCGCAACCAGGATGTTGCCCAGGCGCGGCAGAAAACCATCAAACGGTGGAAGAAATACAACACGTAAATTTCCCAACTTCCTTTAATAGGAAATTTTCGTTGTCATTTGCGCTGCGCGCGTAATTGATTGTCATTACGCTTCGCTGTAATTAATAGCTGCTGATTGCTTCCCGCCAATAGCAGCAACAAATTACGCCCGAAGGGCAAATATCACACGAAGTGTAAATTACGTCCGAAGGATAAATGACGGCCGAAGGCCAAGTGACACGATCAATCCAAGTGTGGATAGTCTAAAAATGACTTTGAGAATGGTGAATTAACTAACCTTGGAGTATAAGGAAGAAGATCATTAGGATGTTGTGGAAATGAGAGCAGTTGTCCAAAGGGTCAGCCAATGTGCCGTAGATGTTGACGGCAAAAAAGTGGGATCGATCGGGCCGGGACTGCTGGTACTCTTGGGCGTGGCCAAAGGGGATGAGCCGTCGGCAGTGGATTACCTGGCTGAAAAAATAGCCAACCTGAGGATTTTCGAAGACGACCATGGCAAGATGAACCGCTCCCTTATGGACATACAAGGCGACATGCTGGTGGTGTCCCAATTCACCCTGCTGGGGGACTGCCGCAAAGGGCGGCGGCCGTCGTTTATCCAGGCTGCCCCACCTGAAATTGCGGAGCGCCTCTATCAGCAGTTTGTGGAGGTTGTGCGCAGCAAGGGACTGCACGTGGAAACCGGTGAATTTCAGGCCATGATGGCTGTGTCGTTGATCAATGACGGTCCGGTAACGCTGGTGCTGGACTCCCCGGTCAGGGAAACCGCATGAAGGCCCAGGGGGACCGTCGGCGTCTTTTTTTCAGACAGGCGGCCGTGCTCATTTCTGCATGGTCCATCGTCATTCTATCTTTTATAATTCTCAGGCCATCCTTGGCTTTTGCCGCCGCAGACCATGATTTTTCAAAGATGGCCGCCCTGCTGGGGGCCCAGGATGCCGCCATGGTGGCATCCCCGGGCGGGATGGTTCTATTTGCCCACAACCCTGACGTTGAACGCATACCCGCCTCGACCATCAAGGTGCTCACCGCCCTGGCCGCCTTCCATTACCTGAAAACAGATTTCAGGTTCTCCACTGATTTTTTCAAGGATGACCAGGCAAACCTGAAGATCAAGGGGCAGGGGGATCCTCTGATGATTTCCGAGGTGATCAGGGACATCGCCGACACCCTGTCCGTTGAATGGAAAGGGTCCAGTCATCGGCTCAATCATCTTTATCTGGACAATACCTATTTTGCCTCCCCCATCACCATCCCGGGCGTATCCGGTTCTTTGGAACCCTTTGACGCGCCCATCGGGTCTTTGTGTGTCAATTTCAACACCATCAATTTCAGGCAGAAAAACGGAACTTTTTTGAGTGCAGAGCCCCAGACGCCGCTTCTGCCCATGGTGCTGCCGGAGATCAAGGCCTCCGGGCTCAATAGGGGTAGAATTACCCTGAGCCATCAACAGGATGAGATCACCTATTATGCCGGCCGCCTGTTTCGCTATTTTCTGGAGGAGGCCGGCTTTGAATTTTCAGGTAGGGTCCGCATCGTGCCTGTATCGTCGAACGATCACCTCGTCCTGACCTATCGATCCAGGTTTACCCTGGACCAAATCGTAGGCAGGATGCTGGAATATTCCAATAATTTCATGGCCAACCAGGTTTTTATCCGCATGGGCGCACACCAATACGGTGCCCCCGGCACTTTAGAGAAAGGGGTGCGGGCTGTACAAGCATATGCCGCAGGCAAACTCGGGCTCGATCAAGTTGTCGTTGCCGAAGGATCGGGTATTTCCCGGGCCAACAGAATCACGGCAAGGGAGATGCTGACAGTGTTGGCCGCTTTTGAACCCCATCTCGCCCTTATGAAAAAAAAAGGCCGTTTGTATTTCAAGACCGGCCACCTCAGGGGCATCCGCACCCAGGTCGGTTTTTACCAGGACCCGGAAAAAGGCCTCTATCCCTATGCCATCCTCCTGAACACACCTGGAAATCCCATGCATCCGGTTGTGAAGAGACTCCTGAATGCTCTGGAAGGCGGCGACTGATATTCTTAACCATAGGGGCATAGTTCGCGGAGTCCAGAACTACAGAAGACGGAAGACGAGTAGGGAGTAAGCAGTAAGGAGAAAGCGTTATCAGAAGAATTATTATTAGACAGATACTTACAATCCGAAACCGTAACTTCTCAACAACTGCGGGGAGATGATACTATGAAAGAGCCACCTGGATTCCCGCCTTCGCGGGA
>JAOZRT010000123.1:9820-12249 GCA_029940035.1 Desulfobacterales bacterium | reverse complement strand
TGATACTCGAAGCTGACCACATTGGAGTCTTCGCTATCCAGGTCGCCTTCATCGTAAATAACGATTTTGTAATAGTAGCGAAACCCTTTCTGCAGCGGCTCCCGGTAAAACATGTTATCCTGCTCCAGGGGAAGATCCTTCACCAAACTGAAAATACGCGGACAATCCTCACAGGCAGGGTTTTCCAGAGAGTCTTTGGAGCGATATACTCTGGCGCCCTGCACCTTGGTCCCTTTAGCCCTCTCCTTACCAGACAGGCTCCAGGACAGAACGACACTGCCATTGGCCTCAAGGGCATACCCGAGGTCCGTGGCCGCCGGCGGCGGGGTGTAATCAGGCGGTAGTGGCGGCGCCTTGACACCGCAGGCAGCCACCAGCAGGCAGATAAATATGACGCAAGCCGGCCATTTCAGACAATCATAGCGAGAAGGATCAAAATGCCTCATCTTTTGTTAATCTTTCAAAGTTCAATGTTGGACGTTCGGTGTTCGATCTTCAATCTTTGCAATTCGATGATAGAAGTTAGGTATACGGTAAACGGTATAAGGTTTAAGGGGGCCATACGCTAATAGCTGACAGCACCCTTTTTTAATAATCCTTATAATCCTGTTAATCCTGTCAAATAATTTTTTCTGTGGCTCAGTCCTATTTGGGCAGGCACAAGGCCGGCCCCTACACGTTTTCCGCTACCCGCCTTCTGCTTTCCGACAGACCGACTACCGCTCACCTTCTCATTTTCTTACCTTCTGATCTTCCTCTGTCTTCTGTCCTCTGGGGCTCTGAGGTTCTATGGCTCCGTCCTCTGTCACTCCGGCCTCAGTCCTCTGGCCAAAGGTCCTGCTCTGCCGTTTCGATAGCTGCAGCCACATTGTCCGTGGCGGTCCCGCCAAATGAACGCCGGCGGTTGATTACCTGCTCAATGGACAGAAATTCGAAGATATCCTCTTTTACCAGAGCTGAAAATGTCTGCAGCTCCGCCAACGTGAGCTCGTGCAGTTCCCGGCCCTTTTCCAGAGCAAAACCGACCGTCTTGCCGACACACGCATGGGCCTTTCGAAACGGCATGCCCTGCACCACCAGGTAGTCGGCCATGTCGGTGGCATTTAAAAAACCCCTGGTCGCTGCCGCCTGCATCACATTTTCTTTAATGATCAACCGGGGCAGCATGGCTGTGTAAACTTCCACGCAGGCGGTCAACGTGTCCACTGTCCTGAAGAGGGGCAGCTTGTCTTCCTGCATATCACGGTTGTAGGCCATGGGCAGGGATTTCATCAGGGTCAGCATGGATATGAGGTCGCCGAAAACAGACCCGGCTTTGCCGCGCACCAGTTCGGGCACGTCCGGATTCTTTTTCTGGGGCATGATGCTGCTTCCCGTGGCAAAGGCGTCAGGAATTTCCACAAAACCGAATTCCGAAGAAGACCAGAGAATCAACTCCTCGGACAACCGGCTGAAATGCACCATGCAGATCCCGGCCGTGGCAAGAAATTCGATGATAAAATCCCGGTCAGCCACACTGTCCATACTATTGGCGGACACCTCCGGAAACCCCAAGAGCTCGGCCGTGAAGTGCCGGTCGATGGGATAGGTCGTCCCGGCCAGGGCTGCACATCCCAGGGGCATTACATTTATCCGTTTGAGACAGTCTGTCATTCGCTCGCCATCCCGCTTGAACATTTCATAGTAGGACATGATGTGGTGGGAGAACAAAACCGGCTGGGCCGGCTGCAGGTGTGTGTAGCCCGGCATGACCACGTCGATGGTGTCCTTGGCAAGCGCCACCAGCACCTTTTTCAGCTCCTGCAGATGCGTCAGCAACTGCCCGACGTGGTCGCGCAGGTACATTCTCACATCCAGGACAACCTGGTCGTTGCGGCTCCTGGCCGTGTGTAGTTTCTGGGCAACCTTGCCCACCTCCTGAAGCAGGCGGGCTTCGATGTGCATGTGAATATCTTCGAGGCTGTCAGCGAACTCGAATCGGTCGTGGTCGATCTCCCGTTTGATGACCGCCAACCCCTGGATCAACGTGGCAGCTTCGTCCTCGGAAATGATCTTTGCTTTTTCCAGGGTCTTTAAATGGGCAATACTGCCTTCGATATCATAGCTGTAGAGCCGTTTATCCACATCGATGGAAGCGGTGAACGTTTCAACGATACGGTGCGTTTTTTCTGAAAATCTTCCGTCCCACGGTTTTTCGGACATTACGAACCTCTGTTATTTCTGTGTTCTGCTTTCCTGCAATTATATTCGGACAGGATTGACAGGGTTTACATGATAAAAATTGGGTATAAGGTAAATGGTATAAGGTCTAAGGTTGCATCACGCTAATAGCCCACAGCGTTCTTTTTTTAATAATCCTGTTAATCCTGCTTGCCCTGTGAAACCCGTACTTGTTTTTTGTTTCACCGGGGTCCAATAAATTCTTCTGA
>JAOZRT010000123.1:6460-9810 GCA_029940035.1 Desulfobacterales bacterium | reverse complement strand
TAGATCCTGTCAATCCTGTCTAATAAATTCTTCTACAAGCTTTTCTCCTCAAGCAGTTTCCCGATTCTCAGCCTGAGCGCATTCAGGCGGATAAACCCTTCCGCGTCCTTCTGGCTGTAGACATCATCGTCTTCGAAAGTAGCAAAGTCCTCGCTGTAGAGCGATGCATCCGACTTCCTGCCCAGGACCCGGCAATTGCCCTTGTAGAGTTCCATCCGGGCCGTACCGGACACCCGCTGCTGGGTGTGGTCGATCATGTTCTGCAGCATCCCCATTTCAGGGGAGAACCAGAAACCATTGTAGATAAGTTCTGCGTATTTGGGAATCAATCCATCGCGCAGATGCGACACCTCGCGATCCAGGGTAATGGATTCAACTGCCATGTGCGCTGCCCGCAGGATGGTCCCTCCCGGGGTTTCATAAACGCCCCTTGACTTCATGCCCACAAACCGGTTTTCGACAAGATCGACCCTGCCGATGCCGTGTTTGCCCCCGTAACGATTCAGAGCAGTCAGCAGGTTGGCCGGGGAAAGCGTCTCACCATTGATGGCGACTGGATCACCCTGCTCAAAGTCGATCTCGATGACTTCAGGCTGGTCCGGGGCTTCTGCAGGCGAAACCGAAAGGGTGTAGATATCGTCCGGTGCCTGTGCCCAGGGGTCTTCCAACACACCGCCCTCATAGCTCTTGTGCAGCAGGTTGCCGTCCGTGCTGTAAGGCTTTTTATGGGTGGTGGGCACGCTAATGTCATGTTTCTTGGCAAAATCCATCAAAGCGGTCCGTGAATTCAGGTCCCATTCACGCCACGGGGCAATGATCTTGATGTGGGGATCGATGGCCAGATACCCCAGTTCGAATCTGACCTGGTCGTTCCCTTTACCCGTGGCTCCGTGGCTCACGCCGTCGGCAGATTCCAGAGCAACGATTTCCATCTGACGCTTGGCAATGAGCGGGCGTGCAATGGATGTCCCCAAAAGATACTGGCCTTCATAAATGGCATTGGCCCGGAAAGCAGGGAATACATATTCCTTGACAAACGCCTCCTTGAGGTCATCGACATATATGGTTGACGCGCCTGTTTTTTCCGCATTCTTGCGAACCTGTTCCATGTTGTCATCCTGGCCGATATCAGCCGAGAAGGTAACCACTTCACAGTCATAGTTTTCAATGAGCCACTTTAATATAACCGATGTGTCCAGCCCACCGGAATAGGCCAGAACGACTTTGTTGACTTTTTTTGACACGATTTTCTCCTTTCATTTGAAACGGTCAGGCACCTTTATGGTCAATGTCAATGCGCTATTGCATGTAATATGAAATAATTCCGTGCTGAACATTGTTTCAAATGTATATTTTTTCTTTTGTCCAATTTGCCTATGAAATCTGTTTTAAAATGCCATCAAGACACGTTACAAGATCGTCAATTTCTTTTTCTTTAATTATAAGCGGCGGCACGAACCTGAGTATGTTTCCCTGGATGCAATTGATGAGAAAACCCTTGTCCATACACGCCTTGACAATGGCATCCCCATCGCCGTTAAGCCGCATGCCCAACAGGAGTCCCTTGCCGCGCACATCTTCGATCATGGCATGTTTGTCTGCCAACTCTTCCAGCCTGGATCTGAAATAGATTCCAGTGGCCCGGCCTTTTTCTACGATGCCGTCCTGTTCCATGATAGTGACGACTTCCAGGGCAGCCGCCGTGACAATGGGTGTTCCGCCAAAGGTGGTGGCGTGTGCCCCGGCCCCGAAGGAATCGGCCACCTTTTCCCTGGCCAGCATGGCACCGATGGGAAAGCCGTTACCCAGGGCCTTGGCCAGGGTCATGATATCCGGCGTCACGTTGAAATGTTCATAGGCAAAGAGCTTGCCGGTCCTGCCCATGCCGGTCTGAACTTCATCGAAGACCATCAGGGTTCCTGTTTCATTGCACAAGTTCCGCACCGCTTCGAGATAATCCGGTGACGGGCATCGGACGCCGCCTTCCCCTTGGATCGGTTCCAGCATAACGGCGGCCGTATCAGGCCCGATTTTGGCTTCCAGGGCTTTGATGTCATTAAAGGGCACGAACTCAAACCCATCCAGCACAGGATCAAAGCCCTTTTTAATCTTGTCCTGTCCGGTTGCCGAAAGCGCTGCCATGGTCCGGCCGTGAAACGACTGCTCCATGGTAATGATCTTGAAACGCGCTGCATGACCCTGGTCGTAAAAATATTTTCGGCACAGCTTGATGGCTGCCTCGTTGGCTTCAGCCCCGCTGTTGCAGAAAAATACACGATCGGCAAAGCTGTTCCTGACCAGCCAGGCAGCCAATTGGGTCTGGGGCAGGCTATAGTACAGATTGGAAACATGGAGCAGTTGCTCCGCCTGTTGGGCCACGGCCCGGGCTATGCGCGGATGGGCATGCCCCAGGTTGCACACGGCAATGCCGGCCACAAAATCAGTGAATGCGTCACCTTCAGGGTTCCAGAGGGTGGCTCCCCGGCCTTTGCTGAAAACCACGGGAAAACGTTTGTAGGTTGCAGCAATGGCCTGGTCGGCTATTTTTACGGTATCTGCGCTGTTCATGGAATAACCTCCGTGCCTATGCCTTTGTCGGTAAATAGTTCCAGGAGCAGAGCGTGACGCCGTTTACCGTTGATCATCTGCACCTTTTCAATCCCGTTTTCCAGGGCCTCCAGGGCGCATTCCATTTTGGGGATCATGCCGCCGGAAATACTCTGGTCCGCGATCATCTGTCCGGCCAGAACCTTGTCCACGGTGGACACGAGTTTGCCGGAGGCATCCATCAACCCGTCCACGTCGGTAATGAAAATCAACCGGCCTGCTGAAAGGGCGGTAGCCACTTTCCCGGCAACCAGATCAGCGTTGATGTTGTAGGTTTCCCCGGAAGGGCCGGCGCCCACAGGCGCGATAATGGGAATGAACCCCCGTGACGTGAGGGTGTGGATAATTTCGGGATCGATGGCGGTTACATCGCCCACCAGCCCCGGGTCGATGATCTCCGGGGGTTTGTTTTCGTCTTCGCGAAAGACGATGGTGAGTTTTTTAGCCTGAATGAGGCCGCCGTCCTTGCCGCTCAACCCGACAGCCCTGCCGCCCTGGTTGTTGATCTGGGCCACAATGGATTTGTTCACCTTCCCGCCCAGGACCATTTCCACAACGTCCATGGTGGGCTCGTCCGTGAGCCGCATCCCCTTTACAAAGGTGGAGTTGATGCCCATCTGCTCCAGAACTTTGTTGATCTGGGGACCACCGCCATGTACCACCACCGGGTTGATGCCGATGAATTTCAAGCTGCCCAGGTTCTGGTACAAAGAGGCTCCACCGGAAAGGTAACTATGGAAATT
>JAOZRT010000123.1:0-6450 GCA_029940035.1 Desulfobacterales bacterium | reverse complement strand
GCACAACCACCGGGTTGATGCCGATGAATTTCAAAAGGGTGATATCCCGGGCGAAATCATCCTTGAGCTGCTCATCCACCATGGCGTGCCCGCCGTACTTGACCACGATGGTCATGCCTGAAAAACGACGGATATAGGGTAAGGCTTCGATTAGAATATCTGCTACGTTGGGGGTATTCATGCGTTTGTCTCTTTTTGGTATTTTCGATAGATATACGGTGTACGGTATAAGGTATAAGGTGTAAGGTACATGGTATAAGGTTTACGGTAAAAGGTAAAAAGGGACCATGCGCTAATAGCTGACTGCAATTTAATGTTGAATTTTTAATTTTTAGTTCTCAATGCCGCCTACAAGCAGATTCAGCTTCCAGCATAATAATTCAAAATTAAGCATCGAAAATTTAAAATTATATTTCTCTGATCTCTGGCAGTCTGGTCTTGTCTGCGCCCGCCCTGTTAAATTGTTTGATTTATAATGAATCACGCGAGTGCTTAACACAACGTGAGGGATCAAAACAAAATAACGGTAATAAAAATATTCTCAAGCATAGATTTGATTTGCATAAAAAATGAGCCAAATCTATTTAACGGGGTAAATCTGCGGTTCAAAAAAACTGAAGTCGGATTGCAGAAGGTACCTTAAACCTTAGACCTTATACCGTAAACCGGCTGCATACACCCTATACCTTTTACCTTTTACCCCTTTTTAAAGAATGTATCTGCTCAAATCCTCATTGCCCTTGATGTCCTTTAATTTCTCCTGGACATAGGCTGCATCGATAACCACTCTTCTGTCACCTGAGCCCAAATCTTCAGGCAGGTCCGGGGCAGCGAAAAGAATGTCCTCGAGCAGGTGTTCCATGAGCGTGTGCAGGCGCCGGGCCCCGATGTTTTCCGTGAGGTTGTTCACTTCCTCGGCTGTTTTGGCGATGTCTATCACCGCTTCATCCTCGAACACGATCTCCACCGCCTCGGTCCTCAGCAATGCAATGTACTGCAGCAGCAGGGCATTTTGGGGCTCGGTCAAAATGCGGTAGAATTCGTCGCTGCCCAATGAGTCCAGTTCCACGCGTATGGGGAAGCGTCCCTGGAGTTCAGGTATGAGGTCGGACGGCTTCACCGTGTGAAAAGCACCCGCGCCGATAAAAAGAATGTGATCGGTCCTCACCGGACCGTACTTGGTGGTAACGGTGGAGCCTTCCACGATGGGCAACAGGTCCCGCTGCACCCCCTCCCTGGACACGTCCGGTCCCTGGCCGCCGTTCTTGCCGGCGATTTTATCGATCTCATCCAGGAAGATGATGCCGTTCTCTTCGACCTTCTCGATGGCCAGTTTGACCACGCGATCCATGTCCACTAGATTTTGGGCCTCTTCCTCTGTAAGCGCCTTAAGGGCTTCCTTGACCTTTACTTTGCGCCGTTTCTTGTTCTTGGGCATGATGTTGCCGAGCATATCCCGCAGATTGATCCCCATCTCTTCCATACCGCTGGCAGAGAAAATTTCGACCATGGGCATGCTTTTTTCAGATACATCGAGATCCACGAAACGGTCGTCCAGTTTGCCCTTCCTGAGCATTTCGCGCAGTTTTTGCCGGGTTCCGGCGGCCTGGTCAGGCGCTGTGGCCTCTGTTGTCATCTCCCCTTCCTGGGGAGGAAAGGGTTTTGCCGCCGGCTTGGGCAGCAGCAGATCCAGCATGCGCTCCTCGGCAACCTGAGCGGCTTTTTCCCGCACACTGACCTGCTCCCGCTGTTTGACATCATTGACCGTCAGTTCCACCAGGTCCCGCACCATGGATTCCACGTCCCGCCCGACATACCCCACTTCCGTGAATTTGGAGGCTTCCACCTTGCTGAAGGGTGAGTCCGTGAGCTTGGACAGACGCCGGGCGATTTCGGTCTTGCCTACGCCTGTGGGTCCGATCAGAATGATATTTTTTGGCGCAATCTCGTCTTTGAGATCATCGTCCACGTGTTGCCGCCGCCACCGGTTCCTGAGTGCGATGGCCACGGATTTTTTGGCTTTGTCCTGGCCGATGATATATTTATCAAGAGCGCTTACGATCTGTGACGGTGTTATACCCGTTGTCATAGTTTTTTTCCCGTTAAAATATAATGGGTTAAAAATTAGTATACCTACATCATTTTTCACATCTAACAAGGGTGGCATAATAGCGGCCCTGAGAGGGCCTTTATTATCGCACCACCCGCTGCGCTCGAGACACGGAGAACACAGAGAATTTAATCTTTAAAAGAATCCGGAGACGAAGGGATTCCTCCGGGGTCTCCCGATTGAATAAAAAAGAAACCACTCTGTGTTCTCTGTGTCTCTGTGGTAAAATATTTGAGCCAAAAGCTACAGTTCCTCGATGGTGACCGTGTCGTTGGTAAACACGCAAAGGGACGCGGCAATCTCCATGGCGGCAGCCGCTATTTCCATTGCGTTCAGTCCGGCGTGCCGCAAAAGAGCCGTTGCCGCTGCCTGGGCAGCCACACCACCGGAGCCGATAGCCACGACACCCTCGTCCGGTTCAATAACATCGCCGTTGCCGGAAACGAGAAATATATTGTGTTCGTCCACGGCAATCATGAGTGCCTCGAGCCGGCGCAGATACTTGTCTGTCCGCCAGTCTTTGGCAAGCTCCACGGCCGCACGAGTCAGGTTCCCGTTATAGCGTTCCAGTTTGGCCTCCAGGCGTTCGGACAGGTTGAGAGCATCGGCCGTGGCCCCGGCAAATCCCACCAGGATGCTGTCGTTGTAGATTCTGCGGACTTTTTTGGCCCGGTGTTTGACGACGGTGTTGTTCAAAGTCACCTGTCCGTCTCCGGCCAAGGCAACCTTGCCCTGGTGGCGAACTGCCAGAATGGTGGTTCCGTGGAATGGCTGCATTGTCGTATCCCTGTTTCAAAAGGCCAAATCTATCTCACCGCCCGCTGCGCTCGAGACACAGAGGACTCAGAGAGATAATTTATTTTCCCAATCTGGAGATACTGATTGGGAAAAAGATCAATTCTGCGGATAATATTTGTACCCGCATCCAAATAAACTATATTACTTTCAAGTGAGTATTTATATTTTACTCTGTACATATAATTCAAATTTTCATAGGCAAAGATTTGATCAACACGCATAAAATCAAACCTTATTTAACAGGGTAAATATCTCTGTGGTGAAATAAAGAGCCCACGCATTCCCCCAAAAATCAACTACGGTAGCAATGACATATATTCACTTACCGATTTGCATAGCAAAGCTTGGCTCCTTCAGCCTTCGGTCAAGTCCTGATTAAAAGTTGTCACTTTTTACAGGTTTTTATCAACCCGTCTTCCGTCCTCTGTCTTCTTTTTTTTGCCGCTAAGATTTCTGCTCTTCTGTGGTTCTGGCCACTGACTACGCAAATCCGTCCTCTGGCGCTCCATTCATAACGGGCAGGCACAAGGCTGGCCCCTACACGCACCTGGTCTCTGTCTTCTGGCCTCCGTCCTCTGTGGCTCCGTTCTCCGACTCACTTGCGCGGATGTGCCTTGTCGTAGGCTTCCATGAGCCGATCGATGCTCACGTGCGTGTACTTTTGGGTGGTAGACAGGCTTTTGTGCCCCAGGAGTTCCTGGACCACCCTTAAATCCGCACCGCTGTCCAGCATGTGTGTGGCAAATGAGTGGCGAAATGCATGGGGGGAAACCGGAACAGGTATGCCGCACTCCCGTGATATTTTCTCCAGAATCCTGGCAATGGACCGCGCCGAAAGCCGTCCGCAATTCTTATTGAGAAACATTGGATCGTCATCTGGCTGCCCCTCTTCCATAGGGGGTGTTCCTTTTTTTTCATCCTCCAGTTCTTGCCGATAGGCCTGAATAGCTGTCAAGGCCTTCTTCCCGACCGGCACAATCCGCTCCTTGCTTCCTTTTCCCATGACACGCATGGAACAATCACTGAAATCCACGTTGTTCATACTAAGGCCGGCCAATTCGGAAATGCGCACACCACTGGAATACAGCACTTCGAACATGGCCCGATTCCTCAACCCGAACAGCGTGTCGGTTTTGATGGAATCCAGCAACCGGAACATGTCGTCCACCGTAAGATAGGTGGGTATGGCCCGGTTATGTTTGGGCGTCAGCACCATTTCAGCCGGGTTTCCGCCCGCGTAGCCCAGCCTGATTACGTATTTGAAAAAGGATTTGATAGCCGACAGTTTCCGCCCGATGGTGGACTTTTTATTCTGTTTGTGCAGATGTCCCAGGTATCCGCGGATCGACAGTCCGTCGATGTCACCCAACACCAGTGCCGGCATATTTTTCTCCCGGGGCTCCCCTCCCAGGAGACTTTTCTCAACATAGGCGCAAAATGCTTCCAAATCCTTTTGATAGGCCCGGCAAGTGTTGTCCGCATAGCCCTTCTCTGTGGACAGGGACTCGATAAAAGACGCGATCAGCTCTTTTATGGGAGCATCTTCCAAAACTATTGCCTTTGCAGATTATTCATTTCTCATGCAATTGACATGACGATGCCTCTTAGAAGGCCGTACTTACCCACCGCCAGCTGCGCCCAAGACGCGGAGTACGCAGAGATTTCTTGAACATAGGAAGCGTCTAAGACCGAACTTATGAACTTGTGAGGTTGGGTAGTTGAGAATTCGAGAATCGTTAAATCGATAAATCGTCAAATTGTTTAAACAGCAGGCAATCAGCAATCAGCACCATTTGACAATTCTCGATTCTCAAATTTTCGAAGTCCCAAGTTCTCAGCTTCCTATCTTCTCAAGTTCTGGTATTTCCTCTTATGCATATCGGCGCATTTTCGTTTTCATCTTGGAAATTTTGCGCCTGTAGATGGTGGCTGTTTTTGAATCCTTGGCTTCCAGGGCTTCCTGCCGCTTCAATTTGAAGACCTTGACTTTCTGCTTGAGTTCACGGATGGAACCGCTTTTCTTTTTGGTTTTTTCTTCGGGAATGCTCTTGGCCTGCTTGATGGCAGACAACAGGTCAGCCTTGTTCATCCCGTGCACACCGGTAATGTCGGGTAGTTCAAGGGCCACCTCTTTCAATTCCTTGACAGTCATTTTATCAAGTGGTTTGCCGGTTGATTCTTTGTCTTTCTGAGCCATATTTGTCCATCTCCTTCCCTTTATAAAATTGTGTTCCACAATTTTATGAAACGCGACTTCGTCGCTCCCATTTAAAAGGTTTACCCGCCGGTCGTTTAGCGGGCTGTTTTTCCGATCCCCGCGACCCTAAAAAACTGGGGCTATAGACAAACTGCGGGAATTCAATTTTATTTCATGCAAACTTTATTTGATAATAGATTTTCCTCAATAGTGTCAACCACAACATTGTTCAGCAAATCGATTTTATTCCTTCTTCTTCAGGAAAGGGCTCAGCATGTCTATGGGAATCGGGAAAAAGATGGTCGAATTGTTCTCCGTGGCCATCTCATTGACGGTCTGCAGGTAGCGCAACTGAAGCGCTACAGGGTTTTTACCAATTATTTCAGATGCTTCCGACAACCGTGTCGCCGCCTGAAATTCACCTTCGGCGTTGATTACCTTGGCCCGGCGTTCACGTTCGGCCTCGGCCTGGCGCGCCATGGCCCGCTGCATCTCCTGGGGGAGGTCGATGTGTTTCAACTCCACCGTGGCCACCTTAATGCCCCAGGGATCCGTGTGCATGTCCAGTATCTCCTGGAGTTCTGAATTGATTTTATCCCTTTCCGCCAGAAGTTCGTCCAACTCCGCCTGCCCGCAAACACTCCTGATGGTGGTCTGGGCAAGCTGGGACATGGCATAGCTGTAGTTCTCCACCTCGATGATGGCCTTGGTGGCATCCACAACCCTGAAATATATCACCGCATTAACCTTTACCGACACGTTGTCCCGCGTGATGACGTCCTGGGGATCCACATCCAGGGCCACCAGGCGCAGGCTCACCTTTTCCATTTTATCGATGACCGGCAGCAGGACGATCAATCCGGGCCCTTTGGCGTTGATCACGCGCCCCAGCCTGAATATGACCCCGCGCTCATACTCTTTTAAAATGCGTAAGGCAACAGAGAGAAAGACGATTACCAGGGCAATGATGGCGATGGTCGTTATCATGATATCCTCCATTTGAAACATTGGTTTGCAGTGCTAAATTAAGTGCCTTTAACCAAAAATTATTTCGATTCGACGTTTGTGCTTATAATTGTTTCAAATGTATACAGATTTTCATGATAATTTCTTAAATAGCTATTACGTTCAATCCATATACATTCAGGCATCATTCATCGTTGTATTCGTTTGCACATGAAAATCTTCCGGCTTTCGGCCTCTGGGGTTCTGTTTTCTGTGGTTCCGTCCTCTGTTCTCCGTCCATAACGGGCAGGCACAAGGCCAGCCCCTACACGTTTTCGGCTAACGCTTCTGCTTTCCGACAGACCGACCACAGACGACCGACTACCGCTCACCTTCTCAT
>JAOZRT010000453.1 GCA_029940035.1 Desulfobacterales bacterium | reverse complement strand
ATGATTCTGTGGGTTGGGCCAAGAAATAGGCATCTTGCGGTACTGATACATGGAGAGATCCTGCAGATATCACTTCGCCCAGAAAACTGTGTTTTTTGAGCATATCTGCAATGGAAACCTGTCAACTGCCGTTACAGATAACAAATTTCTTACAAAAATGCAAAAAGGGAAAATCAGCTGAACCGGTCTTCCCCTTGATAGCATGAAAATACAAGTCGCTTAAAATTAGCTGCGGTGGTGATATGCTAAAAAACCTGTAAACATCACGAAACTGTAATAAGTTGGAGATAGTGCAGATTTCTATGGGCTGGCGCTAATAGTATTTCCGGTTAATAATGCATGGTAATTGTTAGGGGGGTTTCCATTCTAATGCCCCACTTGCATCCTTTAATCTCATTTCCATCTAAGAATGCCCACTCCTCTGGATGTCCAGCCTCTGCCTCAGCGGCATAATGTATTACCAAGCCGTCTGTACAGTTTTGGATAATACTATTTTTGACGTATGGGAAGTATTTGCTACTGGTAATACCTGCTGCCGCAAATTGTATTTTGCAGTACTCTAAAATAGTACCTGATTGGTATAACAACTTTATCTTTTTATTATTGTAATCGTAGATGAATTGGGATGACTTATTCAATCATGAACTTTAATAGTTCAGCAACATTCACCGCTGCCGCATGACGCATGCTCTTTGCCTTTTATCCAGACCTGGATAATATAGGCAGCTCAGCCAACTCCAGGATTGACGACAATGGCCTCCGTAGGACAGTTGGTCACACAGGCTCCACATTCCATGCATGCATTGAAATCAACGAGATGGGCCCTCTGATTACGCATTTCAAAAACTGAATGGGGGCAGACTTCAGTGCACAAGCTGCAGCCAATGCATTTGTCTTTGTCCAAAACAAGACTTGATACATCATCGATATACCGTAACTCTCTCATGGTTTAATCCTTATGTCCACCAGGTTAAAATGCTGAATATATCCAGAGCCCGAATGATATAACCAGGCTTGTGAGCTGCACTGGTATATATTGTTTCATCTCCTTTTCAACCCCTGAAGGAGAAGTAAACGGTGTCGCTCCAGTAAAATTCATTGCCAGGTAGGAACTGATTGTTATACTGAACAAGAATAGGGCCAAATATCCTGCTATACCGCTAACAGTGGATGTGGCGATCAAAACCGGAAGCAGAGCAACGATGCTCCCGACAATGATTCCTTTGAGGGCAAATTCCCTTGACGGAATGAAGGGTAGCAGCATTGGTGTAACAAAGGCACCTGAAAAAATTCCTGCTGCAAAGGCCAAAATGGAGACCCCCCCTCGCTGTAGTGCGCCCGAAAATGAAAAAATACCAGGACCGATACCACCCAATAGTAACAGGGCAATGGCCGTGATCAGGGCAGGCTTTAAGATAGTCTGAATCTCAATGGGTGTCAGGATAAACCGCTCATACATGGTAAATGTGACCTGCCTCATCTGTCTTTCTACTTTCTTATCGTTCTTTAAAAAGGCTCGGATATCGCTGGCTCGTATGGGACCGTAGATTACTCTGAACCCTGACTGCTTTTTCACGTCTCGTGCAGATACACCGATAGCACCTAATTGGGGTACGATGATCCGTTTATGATTAACAATTGATTCAAGATAGTTGCCTTTAATTCTTTTGACCAGCTCACGAGTTGAAAAGGTTCCTTTTGCAGCGGCACACCATACATTTACCCCTTTGGTATCTATGACCAATATCCAGGCATTGATGCCATCCAGCTCTTTTCGTAACATATCAAAGGTCAGTTTAAAATTTGCAGTGACAAGAACTTCACTATCCATGTCAGGATTTCCTATGGCAAAGAGCCCAGGGGATACCTTGTATCTATGCCGGCGGATACCACATCTGACATAAAAGGTTGAAAATAAATCATCTTTCTCGAGCTTTGTTTTAATGACAGGGACAGGCCCTATTGGAGTGTTGATAAACCCTTTCACATAGGAACAAAGTGAGTATCCTGGTTTTTCATTCCCTGCCAGGAAATTATCATCCTCTCCGGAACGGCATGAAGCGATCTCATTCATTGAATTTCTGATGAAAACTCCATCAGTTGAAAAGGAGGTGTTGTTTGGCGTGGGATCATTCACATTTAACTTCTCAGGTATATCCATATTATTTTATATTTCCAGCGATATAGAAAATTGATGAAAAAATTACCCTTTGATATTCGCTAAATAAGTTGGATCGGCTACACAGCACTCTTCGGTTAAAAAGGAGACGATTGCATTAATTTGGTCGTAATTGATGAAGCAACGCAAAATTGTTCCTTCCCGCTTTTGACGTATCAAACCCACATTTCTCAAATGACTTAGATGATGTGATAGCGTCGAATTGTGTATATCCAATACATTTCGGATTTCACCTACCGGCTTCCCGGCTTTTCCAGCCCTTACAAGTTCACGCACGATTTTCAACCGGGTAATATTTCCGAACTGGCTGAGCAATGATGCAGCTATTTCATAATCAAGATTCATAATGATACCATAATGCAAAGAACAATATTGTCAACTATATTTCCAGAAATATAGAAATTAACTCTGTTTTGATCATCCAATATCAATGACTACGCTAAATCTCCATGTGAGCAAAGTCGGAATAGTAAATGGTATTTTGAATCCTCCCAGAGCCGATTAAAGTGCGTAGCATCGGAACTCCTCAAGAAGCGAGAAGGTGAAATCCAGAACCCAAGGTTGATAAAAGCCAGGTTCCTTACATAAAGATGCTGCTGGAAAATAATATCCGGAAGGGTTTCCTTGAATATGGGGAGTACTTAGCACTTATCGATGCTTTACCAGAATATTTAAAGGGATTCGTGGCCTTTGGATATAGAACGGGATGGAGAAAGGAAGAAATCTGCAGCAGAAAATGGCAGCACGTAGATCTTGAAGGTGGGATCGTGAAGCTATAACCGAGTGAGACTAAAAATGGGAAGGGACGGACAGTTTATCTCGACGAAGGACTTAAAGCCATCCTGCAAGAACAGTGGGAAAAGAGAAAATCAGCAAAGAAAATCTTGCCGTATGTCTTCTTAAACGCAAGAGGAACCGATCGGATCAAACAATTTGACAAGGCATGGAAAGCGTTCTCTCACGTGCTCCACTTATTATGGTATCCAATCCTTTGGGCCAAAGCGGGTTAGTTTTCAACCCAGGCGGGCAGAGGAGTACCCGTTGCCTCCGAATACAGCGTCTCGGGTGCAAC
>JAOZRT010000452.1 GCA_029940035.1 Desulfobacterales bacterium | reverse complement strand
CCATACAGGTCGGCTCACCGCACTCACGGCAGTTGGTTTTGGGCAACAACTTGAGGATCTCGATGATCTGTGGCTGGGGCAGCCCTTCAAAACTCGGCTCGATCCCGTCGCGGCCCTCCCAGGCGGCGTTGATTTCCCGGCGCAGCCACTCGACGATTTTGACTGCTTCCTCCCTGTCTTTAAGGGCGTTGATGGACATCTTGCGTCCATGCACGGTGATCAGTTTGCCCTGGGAGCGGAAGGTGGCCGACGGCGGCTCCTTGACATATTGAAAGGCCCCCAGCACGGTGTTCAGATAGGGCAGCGCCGCGCTGACATCCTGGTCCAGGTGGGCATGGCAATGAACCGCCATGGCCCCGGGGTTGCACTGGGAATTGACGATTTCCAACCGGTAGCCTTCAAGCAGCATGTTTCCATTCTCCTAACAGTGTAAAAATTTCGGTCCTATCCGGACATCACCTCGTAATTGCTTCGTTCCAGGAACCGGCCCGGGGCCATTAAAAGCCCTTAAATTCAGGCACCCACAAACGGGCTGACAATAAAATAGCCGCCCAGCAGGGCGATCATCACCCCGGCCCCTTTTCGAAACCAGTCAGCCGTCCCCTGCCAGATCCGGTTTTCCATCAAACGGCGTACCGCCGCCATACTGCTGCCGGCAATCACGATGGGCAGGCAGTGACCAGCAGCAAACATGAGCAGCAGCAGGATGCCGGTGGCAATCTGCTGCTGAACGGTCACTATGGCCAGGATCGGAGCGATAAATCCGAACGTGCACGAGCCGGACAACAACCCGTAGGCCAGGCCCAGGGCAAAGGCCCCTTTCAGTCCTTTAACCTTCAGGCGATAGAGCCGGCTGCCGGCCATATTGCAGGCCTGCACCCCGAGCATTCCAAGGGCAACCCAGAGCAGGACCGCGCCAATGGCAACAGACCAGTAGGGTCCCACATCACCCAGCATGCGGCCCAAACCGGCACAGATGATGCCGATCAGGGCAATGGTTATAAACAGGCCGACGGTAAAAGCCCCGGCGTACCAGCCGGCCTGCCGTGGATTGACGGCCGTTTCCTGGCCGGCCACATAGGACACCACCAGGGGAATGGACGCCATATGACAGGGGCTCAGCAATACGCTGACCATGCCCCATAAAAAAGCGCCGGCCAGTGCCAGTGCCGATCCGGCAGTCATCCACTCATTGATAGTGATAAAAAAAACGTCAAACATCGATTCCGTATCCTTTGTCTATGACGCCGTCACGGTTGCACACCCAGCCGGGTCATAATCTGCACAATCTGCTTTTCAGCCAGAAACCCCACGTGTCGGTACGCTTCGCGACCGTCGGCATCATAAAAAATCTGGGTTGGAATCGCCCGGATGCCAAAGCGCCTGGCCTGGTCATTGTGTTCCCAGACATCAATGAACACCACGGCCGCCCTGCCCGCATACTGTTTCTCCATCTTTTCCATAATCGGGGCCATCATTTTACAGGGGATACATTTTTTGGCACCCAGATCGATCATGGTCACCATCCCCTTGGCCGGCACCTGCGAAAAATCTTCTGCGGCCCATCCCGGCAACGCCCAGGCTAAAATAAACCCGATCAGGCACCAATTCATCATCGTCCAGATTTTACACGTTCGCATCTACCCTCTCTTTTCCATGTGTATGCCCGGCTATCGTAGAGACTGTGGAATCCGAATTTCTTATTTGATCCATCCAGGCCTTTATTTTCGTCTTAGACGGGACCGTGCCCACAGCCTTGACTTTGTCGTTTATCACCAGCGCCGGGGAGCCCATCACACCATAGGCCCCGATTCCGGCCAGGTCGCGCACATGTTCCAAATCGGCTACTATACCGGTCTCGGCCAGAATGGTCATGACCTCCTGCTCAAGGCGCTCACACTGCGGGCACCCGGGGCCCAGAACTTTTATCTGAAGTCCCCCAGTGGACTCGTTATCGACTGGCTCACCGATATACTTCTTGTATTCGCGCAAAAATGCCTCCGCATATAGCGGCTTGATGTCTTTCTGGATGTAGTTCTGCTTTGAAAGATACCCGACCATAAATTCCCGAATGTGGTCATCGGCTTTGCCCTGGCACTGGTCCGCCGTCGCCTCCAGCGCATCCTTCAATCCGAGAATACCTGTTTTTTGACCACCAATGATGATTTGTCTCACATCCTCCATTGGCAACCTCCTATACGAACCATGCGCCGTATATCATTCCGGCAAAGGTGCTCATAATCACAATGATACCGCAAAAAGTAGCTGTCTTTTTGGCTCCCATCACGCTTCCGATTACCAGCATGTTGGGCAGGGAAAGCGCAGGACCGGCCAACAACAAGGCCAGGGCTGGCCCCTGGCCCATGCCGGCACCCAGCAGGCCCTGCAATATCGGTACCTCGGTAAGGGTCGCAAAGTACATAAAAGCACCGGCCACTGAAGCGATCAGGTTAGCAGAGAAAGAATTGCCGCCCACCAGACCACTGACCCATTGCTCGGGGATAAGGGCGGGATGCCCCGGTCGGCCCAGTAAAAAGCCGGCCACCAGAACACCGCCGGCCAGGAGCGGAAAGATCTGTTTCATAAACCCCCAGGTGGACTCCACCCAGCTTTTGCACTCGTCCCGGGTAAACCAGGTCTTCAGCATGAAACCCAGCACAATCAGTAAAGCAATGGTAATGTACCACTTGGCAGCAAAAATAGCCGGCCACAATCCCGTCGATCCAGGTGCTGGTTTCGCAAAGGCAGCGAAAACCAGGATTAAAACCATCGTCAACAGGTACAGAGTATCTTGCAGGAGCGTGCGCTCTTTACCCTCGGTATCCGGCACATAAATCTGGCCGGCCGTACGGGCTGCATCATCCTTACGAAAAATCAGGGCCATCAGCAGGCCGGTCACAATAGCAAAAACAATCGCGCCTATTGCCCTGGCGAGCCCCAGTTGCCAGCCCAGGATCTTGGCGGTCAACGTGATAGCCAGTACGTTAATGGCCGGGCCGGAATACAAGAAGGCCGTCGCCGGCCCGATACCCGCGCCACGGGTATAGATACCCGCGAACAGGGGCAATACCGTGCAGGAACAAACCGCCAGGATAGTGCCCGAAATCGAGGCTACCGAGTAAGATAAAAGCTTACTGGCCTGAGCCCCAAAGTATTTAAGTACCGCGGCCTGCGAGACAAACACAGCAATGGCTCCGGCAATGAAAAATGCCGGAATCAGGCAGGTCAAAACATGTTCCCGACTGTCTCTTATAC